>JAFQQU010000002.1 GCA_017410445.1 Clostridia bacterium
CATGGAATCGGTTTTTCGCATCCAGATATGCTCTGCAGTCATCTACGCTGTCTTCCCTGAATCCCTCAAAGAGCCCCCGGCGGAAATACCAACGATAGGGCACATGGATATCCAGCGCCTTCAGAATTGCCTTTTTGCGCAGCTCCTTTTCTTTCGGACCGATCACTCCCGACCTGCCGAACAGTTCATCCTCAAGCATCGTCTGACTTTCGCAATTCTCAAAAACATGCGGCGTCTTATTTTTTTCTTCATAGGGCGCTGCCTCAAAGATATTTTCATTGACCTTCACAACCTGAGGCGTATAGTAGCTCAGCATATCCGCCCGTTCAAAAACCTGCGAATCCGAGAACAACGTCGTCGGCTTTTCATCTACCGGATGACATTCCACCATCTCTGTCTTCACCGGCTCGGTCAGCCTGATTTCTACATTGCCTTCCCCGTATTCCCGGACATAATCCCGATACCATTCCTCCCGACGCACCTGTTCACAGAGCGCTTTGAATTCAGGGCTGTTTTCGGGATACTCCAAACGGCTCTTCGCATAAACGGAACGATAGGGGCTCTCGGTCGTACTCGGCGGAGTAACGGTATACCATTCCTTCGTCTGCTCCCATGAAACAGCAATATCCGGCAGTTCCCTCAGAAGCGTCTGTTCCCTCCGCTGTCTGCCGCCATTGCGGCCTGCAAAATACCACTGCCCATTCTCGCCCAGCAGACGGAAGGTAGTTCCTCCGTAGAAAACCGCTGTATACGCCTTCTCTACAGGCATCTTGCAGACAAACCGGTCCGCAAGCTGCGAATTGCCCAGCATGCGGGTCGTGCCGTCGTTCATGACAAGCAGCGTCAGATGCTCGGCGGCGGCGACATGCCTCACACCCTGCGCGATGAGGGCGGGGCTATACAGATACTCGTTAAACCTTTCGCCCAGCGCGCCGCTTTTTGCGCTGCCCATGGCATAGAGATTCCCGTTTCCAAGCAGAATCAGCATGCGGTCCGGGCCGGCAAACACCTTGGGAAGCAGCCGCTTCCGGTGCGGAACGACCACCTGCTCCTCCCATTTTTTGAAGTCCTCCTTTGAGAAGAACAGCTGATTCTGCCCCGCCAGACGGCACTGGGGGCATTCATCCAGATCCGCGGCCATTTCCCGACCACAGGCCAGACATTTTTTCGTATCCATTTCCATGCAGTCTCCTTTGAAAACACGGCAAGTAATGTTTATAGATAGATTAATTATACATTATTTCTCCTGTTTTGTACAGCAAGCAGAAAGAAAATCATCCCTCCGCCGCACAAGGCAGAGGGATGCATGTTCCCAATTATTCCATGATTCAGCCGCCGCGCGGCGCTGCCCAGAAATGAGTCTCCTTATTCAAACGTCAGCTCTTTCAGGTGATTCCAGTCGCCATGGCGATACAGCTCTTCCAGCGTTCCGTGCAGCACTATTCCGTCCACTGTAACCAGCAGAATATGATGATATTTATAATACGCAGAGGAAGCAACCGCGCAGTCCGCTATATTTTCAAGCGATCTGGCCAGCGGTCCTTTGTCCCGGAACATATAGAATCGATGATCGGCAGTCAGATATGCTCTGCACGCCTCAACCCGGTCTTCCCTGAAGCCGCCGAAAAGCCCCCGGCGGAACGTCCAGAAAAGGGGCACGCGAATATCCAGCGCCTTCACAACTGGTATTTCCTCACCTTTCAAATCTAATAATTTGCCGTATTCAGGATCTCTGAATCCCGTCTGACTTTTGCAATTCTCAAAAATATGCGGCGTCTTGTTCGTCTCTTCATAAGGGGTTGCTTCATAAACATTCTTGTTTACCTTCAAAACCCGCGGGCTGTAGCGGCTCTGCATATCCGCGCGTTCAATGACCTGAGGCTTCTGTTCTTCCCAGTACCTCGTCTCCTCTTTCACCTGACGGGTTGCCAGCGTCTCCGTCTGAACCGGCTCGCCCAGCCTGATCTCTACGTTGTCCGAACCGTATTCCCGGAGATAAGCCCTGAACCATTCTTCCCGGCGCACCTGTTCGCACAGCTCCTTGAATTCAGGGCTGTTCTCGGGATCCGGTCCCACTTCCCGAACAGCACGTTCCTGACAATAACTGCTCGGAAAAACAGTATACCACTCCTTTGCCTGCTCCCAGGAAACCGTCAGTTCCGGCAGCTGCCTAAGAAGCGTCTTTTGAATATGCAGTCCGTCTCCTTTAGACCCCGCAAAATACCATTGTCCATCCTCTCCGACCAGACGGAAGGTGGCTGCTCCTCCGGAGGTATCCTCTGCATATGCCCGCTCTACAGGCACAGGACAGACAAACCGATCCGCAAACGGTGAATTGCCCAGTATCCGGGCCGTGCCGTCGTTCATGACAAGCAGCGTCATATACGCAGCTGCGGCAACATGCTTCACGCCGCGGGCGATGATGGTGGGCAAAACCAGCTCGTCAGGCAGTCCCTCGCCCAGCGCACCGCTTCTGGTGTTGCCAATGGCATACAGATCTCCGTTTCCCAGCAGAATCAGCATGCGGTCCGGGCCGGAAAACACCTGGGGAAGCAGCCGCTTCCGGTGCGGAATGACCACTTTCTCCTCCCATTTTTTGAAGTCCGCCTCTGAAAAGAACAGCTGATTCTGCCCCGCCAGATGGCACTGAGGGCATTCATCCAGATCCGCGGCCATTTCCCGACCGCAGGCCAGACATTTTTTCGTATCCATTTCCATGCAGTCTCCTTTGGAAATATGATAAGCAATGTTTATAGATAGATCAATTATACATTATCCTTCCGCTTTTGTACAGCGAGCAGGCAGAAATCATCCCTCCGCCCGCATTCGGCAGAGGGATGTCTATCATATTATACTATTCGCCCTTTTCGAGGCCCCGCTGAAGCAGAACGACAAAGTCCTGAACATTGGTCACGATGCCGCGCGCGCTCAGGCTGCCCCGGTCGGCCAGCTTATTGACGGCAAACTCGCTCACATCCACGCAGTAGAAATACACCTGACGGACCGTTCCGTCCTTCGTAACGCGGTAGGAGGGCGTCATATTGCCCGCCGCGATGGTGTGCAGCATCGTCGCCATGCAGATGACCGTCGTCGCGCTGCGCAGCTGATTGCGCATGGCGTCCTGCGCGGCATACACGTCCGCATAGACCGGCGGCAGCGGGCCGTCGTCCCGGATGGAGCCGCCCAGCACGTAGGGAATGCCGTACTTTTCGCAGCTGTAGATGATGCCGTTGTCGATGCCCTCTTCCCGGATAAAATCGGAAATGCTGCCGTGATGGCGCACCCGGTTGATGGTCTCCAGATGGTTGTAATGGCCGTTCGGGCGGGAGACGTGGGTATAGATGTCCTGTCCCAGCGCCGTGCCCATGTACGCGCCCTCGAGGTCGTGGGTCGCCAGCGCGTTTCCGGCCAGAATCGCATGGACATAACCGTCCGCGATCAGCTTGCTCATCGCCTCGCGCGCGTCCATGTCGAACGCAAACGCCGGACCCATGACCCAGACAATCCGCCCGTGATCGCGCTCATAGCGCAGCAGGTCGTAAAGCTCGTTGTAGTCCTGCGAATAGGCGGTCTCGCGGCTGCGGCTGCGCCGGAAGGAAAAGGCCTCCTCCTCCGCCCGCTCCTCGCAGAATCCGTCCGCATGCAGGAAAATGCCGTCCTCGCAGTTCTCGGTCCGCCCGGTCAGAACCATATCGCCCTTTTTCAGCAGGCGGAATTCCCGGATGACGATGCGGCCCTCTTCCAGAACCGCCACGCAGTCCATCCGGCTCTCCTCGGCCAGCAGCCATTTTCCGTTTACCTTCACGTATTCGGGGAAAATGCTCATGGCATGGAAATTCTCCGGCGCAACGCCGTCCTTCCCGGCCGCCTCAAACCGCGCATCCGGCGCACAGACAAACTTTTCCTGAGTGAAATCCGGCGGAATATAGCTTCGAAGCTTAAACATCACACTTTCTCCTCCATTTTTTAACCATTATATCACACAACTCCATCTTTGACCAGCCGTATCCGCAGATTCCTCCATCTTTCTGCCCGTAAATTGACGATAGCCGCAAAAAATGCTATAATGCAGCCGGAAACAGCTCATCATCCGTCAGGGAGGAAGATACATATGTCCCTTATAAACGACCAGCAGCATCTGCTCGATCTGTATCAAGGCCGCCGCGCATACCACGGCGAGCTGCACGACCATTCCCAGTCCGGCGGAACCAGCGACGGTAAATTCCCGCTCGCCGACTGGCCGCAGGCCATGAAAGAGCTGAAGATGGATTTCGCAGCGATTCTCGATCACCGCCAGATCCGGCATATGTATCAGCCCGAATGGACGGACAGCCTCTTCATCCCGGGCACCGAACCGGGCACGGCGATCAGCGACAGCAAGGCAGAAGACAAACACATGCACTACAACATGCTCCTGCCCGACCGCGACCTGCTCGAAGGACTGCTCATGGAGTTCCCCGAATACAATTTCTCCGGCGGCGTCGAGGGGCATTTCGTCTATCCGGAATTCACCCGCGAGCGCTTCGGACAGCTGATTGACGCGGTCAAGGCGCGCGGCGGCTTCGTCGTTCATCCCCATCCCAAGCAGTACATGACTTCGGACGACCCCTGTGAATACTGGTTCCGCGACGAAACCGGCATCGAAGTGTTCTACATGGACATGGACGGCGACTACACCAAGGCCAACTATCCGCTGTGGGTCGATCTGCTGGCCGCGGGCAAGCGCGTATGGGCCTGCGCGGGCGGCGACAAACACCGCAATCCGGGCGTCGGCGCGCTGACGACCATCTATGCGGAAGCTCCCGCCGCGAAGGCATACTTCCCGCATCTGCGCGCCGGAGACTTCACCTGCGGCCCGGTGGGCGTCCGCATGTGCATCGGTAATACGGTATCCGGCGGAAAGTGCCGCTTTGCCGGACAGAAGCTGACCGTCTGCGTCAGCGATTACCATGAATCGGTCCTTGATCCCGATCATGAATACCGCCTCGACGTCCTGAACGACAAGGGCCTCGTCATGAGCAAAACAATCTCCTGCACAGAGCCCGCATTCGTCACCATAAATACCGAAAACTGCGCCTTCTACCGCGCAGAGGTGTTCGACGTGACGCGCGATCTGCGCATCGCCATCGGAAATCCGATCTGGAACGAAAAATAACCGCATATACAGAAAGAGAATCCGCTCCGGCTTATGCCGCGGGCGGATTCTTTCCGTATATCGTTTGCGGGCCTCCCCAGCGATCTTCACAGACCGCTTTTTCGATCAGACAAACCGGTTGAACCAGATGATCAGTTCCTCCTGCATCACGGGAATCGTGCTGTGACCAATGCCTTCCAGCATCCGAAGCTCGATATACGAGCCGGAACGCCGCACCGATTCATAGTATTCCCTCACCATCACAGGGTCGACCACCGTATCGGTTTCCCCCTGCCAGATCTTGATGGGACAGGGCGGAATGACCACGCGCTTCCCATCGGCGCCCACAAAGGAGCGCGTGCGGTAGGGATTGAGGCCTATCGTGGTCTCATCGCTCCACTCGCTGCCCCGGAACCGATAGATATCGATGATCCGGTCGCGCGTGGAGGGCGCGCCGTCCTTCGACTCGGTCTTGTCCCACGTGCCGATGCAGTAATGGCCGTCCACCGTCACACCGTCCATATTGAGCCGCGGATAGAAAATGCCGACCGCCAGCGAAACGGACGGAAACATGTTCACGAAGTTGATGGCCGTGTGTCCGCCCATGGAAGCGCCGGCCACCAGCACCCGCTCGGTCAGATTGTAGTTCTTCACGGCATAGCGATAGGCCTTATATGCCGCAAAGAGATGCTCCGGGCAGCCCATGGTTCTGCCGTGCGGCTCGGAGCCGCAGACGTCCAGCGCGGCATACCCCGCATCGACGCAGGGCAGCACTGCCGATATGCCGCCGATGCTGCTCTCCTCCTCCGAAACGCGTCCGCCCGCTCCGTGAAAGGCCAGAATGAGCGGCGTTTCCTCTCCCGCCTCCGAATAGCTCTCCGGCAGGCACAGCACGCATTCGCACTCGGCAATCTCTTCCCGGTCGCGGGGCGTCAGGGCGGAAGAGGTGCTTACGTCCCGGTAGTGGTTGTATCTGACCTTGAAGAAGATGAATTCCCTCTCCTTCCCGTCTTTTCCAGGAATCCGCTTTTTCCTGATTTCCATGCGTTCCTCTCCCTTTCCGTCGTGCATCGCTTACTTTTTTAGAAGCTCCAGCATGCCCTCAATCAGCTCCGGCGTTTCGAACGTCACCAGCCCGCCCAGTCCGTCCGCGCCGAACACCACGGCGAAGCGGAAGTTATCTGCCAGACATTCCTCCGGGTCGATGACATAGCCGGTGTTCTTGCCGAACAGGTCCCAGAAGTTCGCCGCATCCTCGGGAAGATACATCGTCCCGGGATCGTCCACCGGAACAAGGCCGACAACGAGCGAAGAGAAGAACATATCTCCCGCCTGCTCAAACGGCTTGTCCGCCACGTTCACCATGTAGCAATCCCTCTCCTGCCCGTCGATAACAAACGAAGCATAGGAATTATGCCGCTCGACGTCGGGATTGGAGAGCATCTTCTCCTTCACGGACGGCGCAATCTCAAAATCCTCTTCCTGCACGGTAAAGCCGATCAGGCTGTACGCGTCCGCCCGGAAATCCGGATTGCTGCGCGTCACGCAGTGAAACAGCTCATGGCACATGATGCCGTCCAGCCCGATAAGCGCCTGCTCGTCGTCCATGAAGGCGTAGGAGACGACGTCGCCGCCCAGATAGATCTGCGTTCCGTGCGTATATGCGCCCGCGCCGGATTCCTCCAGCATGGTGGTCTTGATCAGTACGATTTCATCCAGTTCGGGAAGAACCAGTCCCTTTTCGTCCAGAATCTTCTCGATGCGGGCAAAGGAATCCGAAAGCGCCTGCTTTTCCTCCCCGTTGAAGGACAGCACCTGCGCAGCGGCGAACTCCTTCAACTCTTCCAGCGTGCCGCCCTTTTTCTGCAGGCGGTAATCGATGTCGTACTGCGAGAGGCCCGCGAAGTATTCCTCGTTGCCCAGCAGGAGCTGCGCGCCCTCCTGCGCGTCGGCAAAGCGGAATTCAATCTGTCCCTCCGCCTGCGCGGAAACGCAAAGGCAGAGCAGAAGCATAAGAATCATCACAGCAAGCTTTTTCATATGTATTCCCCTTTCAAATAAATCTTATATTTGTTCAGCCTTCCGGAAGACGACGAAAAATCCGATTCCGCCGAAGACCGGCACCAGACGCATACTGTGCAGCCGCCTGTCCGTCTATTTCGGCGCATCCTCATACCGCTCTACGCGAAGCCGCAGCTTATACTTTTCTCTGAGCGCGGCAATCTCAGTCATCATCGGCGATTTATGATGAAAATCAAGCGCCGCCTGATCCCGCCAGCGATCGATCAGCAGCACGGTTTCCGGATCGTCCATCGGGAAGAAGTATTCGTACCGCTCATTTCCTTCCTCTGCCCGGACAGCCGCGACAATGCCCTTATCCACCATTTCCCCGGCGAATTTACGGGCGTTTCCTCCTTCTCCGGTATAATAGAGATTCACAGTGATGCTCATTCCGACGCCTCCTGTTCATGATACGCTCATTGTACCAAAGAAAAGCAGCGGAGACAAGCCCCGCCGCCGCGTTGTTCCAAGTTCATTATGTAAAGCTGCATTCCCTCACACGCCGTTCTCACCGGGAACGATCCTTCCCCAGCTCATCCTTAAGCTCCGGATGGGTCATGCCGCGAAGGCGCAGAAGATATGCCGTCCATTCCTCCGCCGGCATCCGGGCGCATTTCGTCCGCGCCGCGACGACCAGCCGGTTGCAGTCGTCGCAGCAGTCAAGGCTGCCGTCTCTCAGCGGCTCGGGATTATTCCAGGACGGCTTTTCCTCCCCGCAGATGCAGCAGCGCTCCGACTGTTTCAGTGTCATATACCTCACCTCCATACTATATCTGTGCATAGTATACATCATGCCAAAGAACCGGATTGCACAGAGCTTCGGCCGTTTTATGCTTCCATTTTTCCGCCGCGCACGACACAGCGGTTCTGGGGCGGCATAGAAAGGGAACCCTCCCCATAGGTGGGAACTTAATCAACGGTAGCGCCCAAGCGAAGGCTCCCCTGTGCAAGGGGAGCTGTCACCAGAGGTGACTGAGGGGTTGTAAGATGGCGTTTTCCGATTAGATTTCAATCGATAACTTGGTTCAAAATGTAACGTTTCA
>JAFQQU010000035.1 GCA_017410445.1 Clostridia bacterium
AGCCGGTCATCTTCTTGAAGCGGGTCATGGTGTCCGCCGCCACCGTGGTATAGGTGTGGCCGATGTGCATGTTGCCGCTCGGATAGTAGATGGGCGTGGTAATGTAATACTTCGGTTTCTGCTGCATGTTCCTCTTCCTCCCACAAGAAAATCCGGATAAAAATAAAAACGCCGCTCGCTTTTTGCGAGGGACGTTCATCGAACGCGGTACCACCCTGCTTCTCCCGCCCGTTTCCGGGACAGGACTCATTCGCCGACACATGATCGGCTGTGCGGATAACGGTGCCTGCCGTCCGGGGTTTACGCTTTTCAGCCGCTCACCCCGAATGCTCGGGAGCCATGTTCGCGAGGCGCTCCGCCGCCGGCTTTCACTGACCCGGCTCGCTTGTAGGCATCACAATCCCGCTACTCTTTCCCTCATCGCATTTCGATGTATTTTCATATGGACACTATTATAATATGCCCGGGAAAAGATGTCAAGATGCATCTTTTCGCCGGGCAGGGTAATGTGCTTTATTGAATCTCTTTCAGAAACTGTTTCTTGTATTCCCGGATATCGATGGTCTTTCCGGTCAGTCTGGCCTCCTCGGCGGCAAAGGCAATCAGATGGCTCTCTATCGAGGTATCGATATCGGTAATACTCTTGCCTTCATATTCGCCCGCGACCAACTGAACAAAGGAACGGACAATTCCGCTGTCTCCGCCGCCGTGGCCGCCGTTGATGGTTTCGTCCTGAACGGCATCGGAAATCATGACGCGTTCGGTCTCGCGGGTCATGAAATCGAACAGCGTGACATATTCATCCGACATATTGCCGATGATCTCGCCCTTCGTGCCCATAATGCGGATTCTGCGCCCGCCGGTGTTGAAAGCGCACATGCTGAAGGAGACCGTCGCGCCGCCCTCATACTCCAGATTGACTACCTGATGATCGACTACGTCGTTGTCGCTCTGGAACACGCACTTTCCGTAGTTGGTTTCGGTGATCGCGCGCAGAATGTCCTCGTCGGTAGGATTTTTGCTATTGGTCGCCTGCTGGATGAACATGCGGTCCTTCAGATAAATCCTTCTCGCGTCATAGGGGCAGTTCTCCGCCGCCGGGCAGCCCTGTACGCAGTATTCCGGCGCACCCTCGGGCATATTCGCCCGGGTGAAGTAGGTCAGCGAGCCGAAAGACTGCACTCTCGTGCAGCGCTTGCCGATCAGCCAGTTGAGAATATCCATGTCATGGCAGCTCTTGGCCAGAATCATAGGGGCGCTGGTCTGGCTGTTTCTCCAGTTGCCGCGGACAAAGCTGTGGCTCATGTGGGCATTGCCGACTCGCTCGGTATGAACGACGTGCATCACATCTCCGATGCGTCCCTCATCGATCAGATTTTTGATCGTCATGAAGAACGGCGAGAAGCGCAGAACATGGCAGACAACGACGTCAACGCCCTTTTTGTTCGCGGCCTCGGCAATCTGCACGCATTCCTCGGGCGTGGGAGCAACCGGCTTTTCCAGCAGCAGATGATAGCCCTTCTCAATCGCCATCATTGCGGGCTCGAAATGCATCTTGTCCTGCGTGGCTATGATCGCCATGTCAGCCATCTTCGGCTCCGAAAGAATCTCCCGATAATCATCATAGCAGGCGCTGCCCGGCAGATTATACAGCTTCTGCACATAATCACGACGCGTCGGATTGGGATCGGCAATGGCGACCAGTTCAAATTCCGGGCTGTTTTCCTTGGCGCGTTCCGCATAGTTCGTACCACGGTTGCCGGTACCAATCATAATCGCTCGTACTTTTTTCATATCGGCCATTCCTACCTTTGTTCGTTATTTCTGTTCGTCGAGAAAGCGCTGCTTATATTCCTTCATATCAATCACCGTATGATTGAGGCGGGATTCCTCCGCCGCGAAAGCGATCAGGTGGCTTTCGATGGAGGTATCGATGGGCGTCAGGCTGTTTCCGTGATAATTGCCGGTAATATAGTCGCAGAAGGTGCGGATGATGCCGCGGTCGCCGCCGCCGTGTCCGCCGTCAAGCTCCTCTTCGGTAAACATATCGCTGGACTTGATGCGCACCGCGTCGCGCGTGTAGAAATCAAAGAATCTGACAGAATCGTCTCCCATTTCGCCGACAATTTCGCCCTTGGTGCCCATGATGCGGATGTGGCGTCCGCCGGTGTTGAAGGCGCACATATTGAAGGAAACCGTCGTGCCGCCCTCGTATTCGAGATTGACCACCTGATGGTCGGCCACGTTGTTGTCGCACTGGAACACGCAGCGGCCGTAGTTGGTCTCGGTGATGGCGCGCAGGATGTCCTCGTCGGTGGGATTCTTCTTGTTGGTCGCATGCTCGGTGAACATCCGGTCCTGCAGATAGATCCTTCTTGCGTCATAGGGGCAGCTGTCCGCCGCCGGGCAGCCCTGCACGCAGAATTCAGGCGCGCCCTCGGGCATATGCTCGCGGTTGAAGAAGGTCAGCTCGCCAAAGCTCTGAACCTTGGTGCATTTCTTGCCGATCAGCCACTGCAGCATGTCCATATCATGGCAGTTTTTGGCCAGAATGATCGGGCTGCTGGTCTCGCTGTTGCGCCAGTTGCCGCGCACGTAGCTGTGGCTCATATGTGCGTTGCCGACGCGCTCGGCAAACATGATCTGAACGATATCGCCGATGCGGCCCTCGTCAATCAGCTTCTTGATCATCCGGAAGAAGGGAGAGAAGCGCAGAACATGGCATACGCACACAAACACGCCCTTCTTATTGGCAGCCTCCGCAATCTGCACGCATTCCCACGGCGTGGGCGCGACCGGCTTCTCAAGCATGATGTGATAGCCCTGCTCGATCGCCATCATCGCAGGTTCAAAGTGCAGCTTATCCTGCGTGGCAATGATGGCCAGATCCGCCATGCGCGGCTTGGCAAGCAGCTCGTGGAAATCATCGTAGCAGGCCTCGTCCGGCACGCCGTGCATCTGCTGAACGTAATCACGGCGCACGTGATTGCCGTCTGCAATGGCGACCAGCTCGAATTCGGGACAGCTTTCCTTGGCAAGCGTAGCATAATTGGTGCCGCGGTTTCCTGCGCCGATCAGGATGGCGCGTACTTTCTTTTCAGTGCTCATAACAGATGTCTCTCCTTTTACTTTCTCCTGATTCTCAGGCGGATATGCATTCCATTGACACGCATGGAGCCGTCATAGCTCTCCGAATACTGAACCAGCAGGAAATTGCCCTCTTCATCCCTGAGGTTGATGTTGTTGGAATAATACTGGCCGATCGGATGATCCCAGTAGTTCAGGTAGACTCCCTCATCCCAGTCATAGCCGTTCTCCGAGGTGTAGAACACAAAGCCCTTCAGATCGTCGGACCGGCCATGCACGACATATACGCCGTCAATCAGCGCCACCTGCGGGTTGCGGATGCCCTTGGCCAGATAGCAGGGCTTGACCACCGTCCATGTCTTTCCGTTGTCCTCGCTCACCGCATGATCCATTTCGGCCTCGCAGCCCGAGTTATAGGCATAGGCGTGCAGACGGCCCGCCTCGTCAAACAGCAGCGCGCCATAGCCGCGGCGGGAAGGATCGATCGGAATGGCGCTGACCTCCTCAAAGCTCTCTCCGTTGTCCGTGCTTCTGTAGAGGCGGTATACGTCTTCCGGATTTTCCTTGCAGAAATATTCGCCGCACTTATGCAGCACATAGATCACGCCGTCCTGATAAACCGCGTCATACGGACGGCCTGCATAGGGAGACAGCTCCTTCGGTTCGCTCCACGTCTCGCCAGCATCGGTGGTCTTGATCCACGTCGGCGTGTACCACGGTTCGCAGCCCACCGCCGAGAGATTCGAGTTCCTCAGGCAGATGGCAACGATGCTTCCGTCGTTGCAGGCGACCGCCTTCTCGACGGAAATCGTGCAGGTGCCATTCAGGAAGCACTCCCAGGAATAAGGAAGCGTCTGAAGCTCTTCATAGGTTCTGCCCGCGTCGCGGCTGATGCGGTATTCCACCCAGCCGTACACCGAATGACCCTCGGCGCGTTCGGCGGAGCAGTTGGCGTTGAAGTTGAGGATGGTGTTCGGCGCAAACTCAACCATCGCATGGGTCATGTGGCCGCTGCGCTTTCTCGCCTGATTGTCCATATATACTTCGGGCGTGTCAAACTCAACCGTGTAATTCGTCCGTTCAATCGTTTTATATGCCATCGCTATCTGCTCCTCTCATTCGGACAGAATCTTATTGTACAGGCCGCGCACCGCCATCGCGCCGTCGTGGACAAAGCCGACGTCGTTGCCAGCGAAGAAGATGGTCGCGCCGAGGTCTCTCCACAGAGAAAGGAACTGCTCGTTCGGGCCGGTCGCCACGCCGAAGGGCTTGTCAAACTCCTTCATGACCTTCGCAATCTCCCGGTACAATTCAATCAGCTCCGGATGCTGCACCTCGCCGATACGCCCCACCGAGCCGGACAGATCGTTCGGCCCGACGATGAACGCATCCACGCCCTCCACCTGCGCAATCTCTCTGAGGTTCTTCACCGCGTCGATGTGCTCAATCTGAATGACGCGGTGACAGTTGCGGAAGGTCTCCGTCACATATTCCATCTGCGTGATGCCGCCGTAATTGAGCGCCCTCAGCGGGCCGTAGCCGCGGATGCCCTCGGGCGGATAGGAGCAGGATCTCACCGCCAGCCGCGCCTCCTCCGCCGTACAGACATACGGGAAAATCATGCCGTCCACGCCCATGTCCAGCACCGGCTTGGCGCGCACCGGATCGTTCCACGGAATCCTCACCCATGCAGGCGTGCCGCCGGCCTTTGCCGCAATCAGATTGTCGCACAGTCTCTCCACGCCAATGGCCGTATGCTCCATATCGATCCACAGAACGTCAAATCCGCACTGCGCCATGGCCTCGGTCATAATCGGCAGACCGCCGAAGATATACGCGCCTGCGATCCGCTCATGGTTTCTGAGCTTCCTGTCAAGCGTTTCAAACATAAGCTTCATCTCCCGATCCATAAATGTTCCGTTATAGTATATCATAAGGAACCGGTTCCCCGCAAGCATTGCCTTGCCATCTCTCCCGCTCCATGCTATAATCATGTTAACGAATACAAAACATTCGTCAGGAGGGAACTGCATGCTGCATCTGTATTCCATCGTTCCGCTCGACACCATAGACGAGCATCTCGAGGATATCTGTCAGGACATCCGCCTGCAGTACGAAACCGGCGTGTCCAACATGGCGCTGGCCATGATGACGCTGGTGCCCGAGGGCAATCCGCCCATCGACAAGGCCGGAATCATGTGCGCGCAATACGAGCGCCTGCGCGGCCGGCTCAGCGAAATGGGGCTTGAGTGCGGCATTCTGGTGCAGGCCAGCATCGGCCACGGCTGGACGCTCAACCACATGTTTCCCTTCCAGCGATACACCAATCTGACCGACGGCAAAGAAGTAAACGTCGTCTGCCCGTACGACGAGGGCTTCCGGCAGCATTTCAAGAGCGTCATGGCAACGGTCACCAAGAGCAGGCCCGCCTCCATCATGGTGGACGACGATTTCCGCCTGATGTTCAGGCCCGGCAAGGGCTGCGCATGTCCGCTGCACATGGCTGCGTTCAACAAGCTCGCAGGAACCAACATGACCCGCGAAGAGCTGTATGAGCATACCAGGGGCACGAGCGAAGAGGACATCCGCTATACCAACCTCTTCATCGAGACCCAGCGCGACGCTCTGCTGGGCGCGGCGAAGGCTTACCGCGAGGGCGTGGACAGCGTGGATCCCTCCATGCCGGTCTCCTTCTGCGCCTGCGGCTCGGGCGCAGAATTTGCCGATGAAATCGCTCACATCCTTGCCGGAAAGGGAAATCCGGTCGTCGTCCGGCTGAACAACGGCAGCTACACCGCCGCCGGCCCGCGCTGGTTCAGCACCATCATGCACCGGGCAGCCGCGCAGGCTGCCGTCCTCGAGGGTAAGGTAGATGTACTGCTCGCCGAAACCGATACCTGCCCGCAGAACCGCTATTCCACCGCCGCGCAGATGGTACACGCCCACTTCACCGGCACCATCCTTGAAGGCGCGCGCGGCGCAAAACACTGGATCACCCGCCTGCACACCCACGAGCCGGGCAGCGGCGCAGCCTACCGCAAAAAGCTGGGCAAATACCGCGGCTTCTACGAAAAGCTGGCTGAAATGACGCCGACGCTTAAATGGCTGGGCTGCCGGATGCCCGTTTCCGCCACGCCGGGCTACGGCTTCGGCTGTTCTCCCGATATTACGGAAACCAACGGCTGGTCCAGCTGCGTGCTCGAACGCATGGGCCTTCCGATGTATTTCTCCTCCAAACCCGGCGGCGCGGTCTTCCTCGACGGACCGGGCGACGCCTTCATGACCGACGACGAAATCCTCGATCTTTTCCGCGGGCCGCTCTTCCTCGCCGCCGAAACCGCTCTCCGGCTGAACGAGCGTGGGTTTAAGGCGTACACGGGCGTAGACGTAAAGCCGTGGAACGGCGTTAATACCAGCGGAGAGATTCTCCACATCAACGGAAATACCTGCAGCGCGCAGCATAATATCTGCGAACTGATTCCGCTGAACGACAAAGTCACCCCCGAATCCACCGTCTATCATCTCCGCGACGGAAAGACCCGCGAGCCGCTCTTCCCGGGCGTAACTTCCTATAAGAATGAACTGGGCGGCACGACCTTTGTCTTCTCCGGCACCCCGAAGACGAAATACAATCTGATCGAGGCCTTTGCCTTTCTGACCGAGTCCAGAAAGCTGCAGCTGACCGACCTTCTGAAGCGTACCGGCTGCCTTCCGGTGTATTATCCGGAAGACGCCGAGGTCTATTTCCGCGCCGCCGAATGCGAAGACGAAAGTCTTTTCTGCGCCCTGTTCAACATCGGCATGGACGCGCTGGACGAAATCCCGCTGGCTGCGGACCGCAGCGTCTCCCGCGTTCAGAAAATGCAGCCGGACGGCACGCTTTCAGACTGTTCCTTCCGCGCCGTCGGAGAAAGCGGAGGCTACACAACCTACGCCATAGATGCATCCGCCGCCGCGCTCGAGCCGGTTATTCTCATTCTTTCCTGACGCCTGCGGGCCTTCCCATTCAGAAAGGAATCTCATCATGAACCGCGACAAGCTCATTGAAGCATGGCTCCGCGAAGAAGAAATCGCCCACATCCATGGCTGGGATTTTTCCCACATCTCCGGTCGGCATGAAGAATCTCCGCTCCCATGGAGCTATCGGGAGATCATTCTCGGCCGTCTGACGCCCGGAATGAAACTGCTCGACATGGACACAGGCGGCGGAGAATTCCTGCTTTCGCTGAATCATCCGCACAAAAACACCGCCGCCATTGAGGCCTATCCGCCCAATGCGAAGCTGTGCCGGGAGGTTCTCCTGCCGCTTGGCGTCGATTTCCGCGAGGCAGCAGCCGACGGCCCGCTGCCCTTTGAGGATCGCTCATTCGATATCGTGCTCAACCGGCACGGCTCGTTCAATCCATCCGAAATCCGCCGCGTGCTGAAGCCAGGCGGGCTCTTCATCACTCAGCAGGTGGGCGCGGACAACGACCGCGCGCTCGTCGAAGCCCTGTTTGACGCGCCGCCGCCCATCCCCTATCCCGATCAGCATCTGTCCATCATCAAAGATCGCTTCGAGCAGGCCGGATTTTCCGCCCTCGACGCGCAGGAATGCTTCGTGCCCATCCGCTTTTTCGATGTGGGCGCGCTGGTCTGGTTCGCGAGGATTCTCGAATGGGAATTCCCGGGCTTCTCGGTGGCAGGCAATCTTTCCCGCCTTATCGCGCTTCAGGAAGCGCTGGAGGCAGGAAAACCGATCGAGGGAAAAGCGCACCGCTTCCTGCTGGTGATGCAGAAAACAGAATGACCCAAAACTTCACGAGGGCCCGCACGCATCCGGTGCAGGCCCTCGTCTTTATTTGTTTACAGCTTGAATTCCTCGCCGAAAACCTTTTCCAGCGTGATCAGGTCGTCAATCTCGCGCCGGAACAGCGGATGGAACTGCTCCTCCTTCTGATGGCGGCACTTGATCGACATCGGAACGCCGATTTTGTTCATGTGATACTTTGCGCTGGTCGGATACAGCGCGCGCTCGATGCCCGAGGCCAGCGACAGGAACGCAGACAGCTTGTCCGCCTTCTCAGGCTGCTCCTTATAGTTTCTGAACAGCCATGCGTACAGCTCGGGATGGAGATTCGCCATGATGCCGCTGAATCCGTCCGCACCCGCTCTGAGCGTCTCAAGCAGCGTCGCCGAGTTTGCGTTGAACAGCCCGGTGCGTCCGGCCAGCACCTTCACGCGGTGCGCGATGAGCTCCGCGTCGCAGCAGGTATCCTTGATGAAAGCAAACCGGCCGCTCTCCGCCATCGCCTCGAGCACCTTGTCCGTCAGCAGCCGCTTGTAGGGATAGGGACACTCATACACGCCAAAGGTGGCGTCTGGAATGGCTTCGAGAATCTTGTTCATATTTTCGAGCAGAACGTCGTCGTCCTCATCCTGCGCCGCCAGCCGGTTCGATACCAGCACCAGCGCCGCCGCGCCTGATTCCTGCATGCGCTTCAGCTCCCGGATCTGATCCTCAATCGCATCGGAAACATGACCGGATACGACCACCTCGACCCGGCCCGCCGCCGCTCTGACGACTTCGGCCGCCAGAGCGGCGCGCTCGTCCTCGGTCAGGAAAAACATCTCGCTAGACTGACAGACTGCGAAAATGCCGTCCACGCCGCGCTCCACATAGAACTCGACGATGCTTCGCACCGCGTCCATATCGATCTTTCCCGTCGCCTCGTCATAAGGGGTGATCATCGTCGGATAAATGCCCGGTCTGATGGCTTTCATTCATATCGTCCTCCTCTGTTTCCCTTATCGTCATTGTAAGCACTTTTCCCCGGCCTGTCAATCCCCTCATGCATTTCAAAAAGCAACAGGGGTTTTCCGTACGCTTATTGCATCCGTCCCCGAAAACAGGTATAATGCATTACAGAACAAAGAATATAGCAGAAAGGTCGGATCTCATGCTTGCTGTGCTCGTCGCTGCAATGGTTCTGTTCTATTCCTTCCAGTCCCTCTTCACCCGGCTCTATTCGGCCAACTACGAAGGCCCGGACGCCGGCCAGTCCACCACCATCTTCTCCATCTGCTACGGTGTATTCATCGGCCTTGCGACTCTGATCGTCGGCGGCTTCCAGTTTGCGCCGTCCTGGCAGACTGTGCTCTTCGGCGTGCTGAATGCGCTGATGCTGGCGCTGTACAACACCTCGATGATCGAATCGGGCAACCGCGGCCCCTATTCCTTCCTGATGATCTGCGTCATGTTCGGCGGACTGATGATCCCGCTGATCACCGGCGTCGCCTTCCTCGGCGAGGTCATTACCCCCATCCAGTGGATCGCCATCGCGCTGATGCTGGCCGCCTTCGTCGTCATGAATGCGCGCGGCCTCTCTCTCAAGGGCGCTTCCAAGGGCTACTACCTCTGGTGCTTCCTGCTGTTCCTGTCCAACGGCCTCTATGCCGTCGTCATGAACCTGCAGACCACCTTCATGAACGGCGCCGAGCGCACCGAAATGCTTTCCATCCTCTTCCTGACCAGCGCGCTGCTGGCTGCTGTGCCCAAGCTGATCAAAGGGCAGGGCAGGGAACTGATCGAAGGCTTCAAGATGGGCAAAAAAGCCGCTCTTCATCTCCTGATCTGCTGCGCTTCGGCCACTGCCGCGGCCAATCTGCTCATGTATATCCTCACGCAGATGGAGGCCAGCATCCTCTACACCATCGACAACGGCGGCGTGCTCGTCCTCTCGGTCATCTATTCGCTGATCCTGTTCAAGGAACGCCCCCGCTGGGAGCAGTGGATCGGCATCGCTATGGCGCTGATCAGCATCGTCATGCTGAATCTCCCGGTCTGATCATTCATATACATATCCATCATTCAAGGCCTGCCGGATCGCTGCCCGGCAGGCCTTGTTTCTGTATTGATATTATCTGCGCCAGCCGCCCTGTCTTCTGCCGGAAGTATTTCCCGCCTCCGCCGTTCCGATGAGAGCGCCGTTCACATAGACGCGTACCTCGTCGCCTTCGGACAGGCCCGGTACGGAAACCACGATGCTCGTCCAGTCCTTCTCCGGCGTGAAAGAGGCCGTTTCCTCATCCTGAGCATTTCTCACGCTCACCTGCGCGCCGCCCGGCTGCGACGCTTTCAGATAGAGAATCGCCGCCGCCTGTCCGTCCGCCGAGGGAACGCCCGCCATACCGGACGAACCGGCCGCCAGCAGAATGCCGCCGCTGACCGTCATCTCGCCGGACGCATCCAGCGCGCCGTTTCCGCTGCCGACAGGGCCGCTCACATACACCGCGCCGCCCTCAAAGCGGATCGAGCCGTTTGAATCGACGCCGTCGCCCTGCGCATTCACATAGACCTCGCTGCCGGCAAAGGTCATCGTCTGATGCCCGGCGGCAAATCCCTTCCGGCCGGACGTCTGCACATCTCCGCCCGATGCGTTGATGCCGTCCTCGCTCGCCGCAACCCTCACCGTGCCGCCGGCAAACAGCATATACTGCGCCTCCATGCCCTCATAGGACTCGGTGACATTCACCGTTCCGCCCATGACCTGCAGACAGGTTTCCGCCTGTATGCCGTCCTCGCCGGCAGAGACCGTCAGCGAGCCGCCGTCAATGGAAATATAGCCCCGGTCTGCGTCCTCGTCGTTGTTCGACTTCACGCCGTCCGCACCGGCCGCTACATTCACCTCGCCGCCGTACATCAGAACGGCGTCACGGCCGCGGACGCCGTCCCCGGCTGCATCCACGGTAATCTGTCCGTCAATCAGCCGGAGATCATCCTTGCTCAGGACGCCGTGGCCGTTCGGCGAGAGCACGTTCAGGCTGCCGCTTCCGTTGATGACCAGATCGGCCTTCGAATAAATTGCCGCGTCCAGCTCCTCATCCTCATAGGAAATGAGCTGATTTCCCGAAACAACGGTGTTCTCGCTGCCATCTGCGAGGGTTATAGTCGCCTTATCTGCCTTTCGGACGAAGATGGCCGCGCTCTCCGCGCTCGTCAGACGCAGTCCGTTCAGAATCAGGCGTACCTTATCGTTCTTACCCGCATCGACCACAATCCTTCCGGAGAACTCGCCGCTCAGAAGAAAATCGCCCTCGCCGAATACGGTGAGAACGTTTCCGTCCAGCCGCACGCTGCCGCCGCTGACGTCCGCCTTCATTCCGTCCATCGTAACGGCGATGACGTCGTCCTCGTCCCATCCGGCGTCGATGTCTCCCTTCTTATATTCGACCGCAACCAGCGCAGTCTGTTTTTCCTCCGCCATCGCGCATCCGGCCAGCGAAAGCATCAGGCAGACGCATATCATCCACGCAGTCCACTTCTTCATCCCATTCACCTCTTCATCAGTTTATCCATCCGTCACCCGGATCACTCATACAGGCATTTTATACCACAAAACCGATGATTCTCCACATCCGTATGCACATTTCAGAGTTTTGATCCAAATTTGCCGCAAATTCTCACTTCACCCGGACCGGCACATAATAATCCATCTGACAGTATCCCATGGCCTTCTGCGCGGACGGCGGCGTAATGATATTTCCGAGCTCGGTGCGGCTGTCATCCTCCTCAAAGCATCCGCTTTTTTGGATAAACGCGCGGATTTCTGCCTTTACGCGCGCTGTGTCCGCCTCATCCCCGTCTTTCCCGGCCGCAACCGCATACAGTCCGCCCTCAAAATCAACGATTTTAAACTCCGGCGGCACGCTCATGCCGTCCTCATGCAGATAATACCAGACAAAACCCTCGCCGTCGAACCAGAGAAAATCACGCGGAAACGCGCTGCGCTTCTGCCCGCTCATCCACGCGTCAAACGCCTCCAGCGGACCGTCTCCGAACATGCCCCGGCCCGAGGAAACCATCCTGCAGGCGGGAATCTCATATATGCGCACATTTTCCATGCTTTCATCCTCCGTTGTCTGAGTTGTTTCCATTATAGCCGCCGAATCTCCCGCCTGTCAACCGCCCCCGGTTCGAACGCGCCGTTAAACTGCCTCAGCCCGTCGGTCATGAGTTTTGACCGTGAAACATAGGATTAGTTGAGCGCAGGCATGCCTTTTCGAGGAGGGAGAATATGGATCAGAAAACTCTGTATCGCGATATCGCCCAGAGAACGGACGGCGATATCTATATCGGCGTGGTCGGCCCGGTACGGACGGGCAAATCCACCTTCATCAAGCGGTTCATGGAGCTTTTGGTGCTGCCGAACATCGTTGGCGAACACCGGAGAGAACGGACGATGGACGAGATGCCGGTCAGCGGCGCGGGCCGCACCATCATGACCACGCAGCCCAAGTTCATCCCGAACGAAGCGGTCGAGCTGAAGCTGCCCAATCAGGCGTCGTTCAAGGTGCGGCTGGTGGACTGCGTAGGCTATCTCATCCGGGGCGTTCTGGGCACGCAGGAGGACGAATCCTCGCGCATGGTGCGCACGCCATGGTTCGAGCAGGACATTCCCTTTGAGGAGGCCGCCGAGGTCGGAACGCGGCGGGTAATCACCGAGCATTCTACCCTCGGCGTCGTCGTGACCACGGACGGAACCATTGCAGACATTCCGCGCTCTTCCTATGTGGAAGCCGAGGAGCGCGTTATCCGGGAGCTGAAGGCGCTGGGAAAGCCCTTTGTCATCGTCCTCAACAGCCGCACGCCTGACAGCTCAGACACCATGCGCCTGAAAGACGCGCTCAGCGAAAAATACGACATGCCGGTCACGCTGCTGAGCGTCGAAACCATGACCCTTTCCGACGTCAACCGGATTCTTGAAAGCGTACTGATGGAGTTTCCGCTGAGCGAGGTCTGGCTGGAGATGCCGAAGTGGCTCTCCGCACTGCCGGATGATCACTGGCTCAATCAGGCTGCGCTTGAGGGAGCCGCGGCAGCCGCTGCGAATATGCAGAAGGTGCGCGACTGGCCCGAAATTCAGGCCGCGTTCTCGGACAGCGAATATTTCACCGCGTCCGACATGCCCGGCATCCGCTTGAGCGAAGGCTCGGTTCACTGCCCCGTGATGACCGCAGACGGTCTGTTTTACCGGGTGCTCAGCGAAACCTGCGGGCAGCGGGTGGACGGCGAGGAGCATCTGCTCTCGCTCATGACCGAGCTGACCCGGGCCAAGGAGGAATACGACCGGGTCGAGGAAGCGCTCAAGTCCGTCCGCGAAACCGGATATGGTCTGGTGACGCCCGTTCAGAGCGAAATGACGCTCAGAGAACCTGAGCTGGTGCGTCAGGGCAGCAAATTCGGCGTGAAGCTCAAAGCCAGCGCGCCCTCGTATCACATGATCCGGGTGGATATCGAGACCGAGGTCAGCCCCATCGTCGGAACGGAAAAGCAGTCGGAAGAGCTGGTGCAGTATCTGATGAGCGAATTCGAAAATGATCCGACCAGCATCTGGACGACCAACATGTTCGGTAAATCCTTAAATGAACTGGTCCGCGAGGGCCTCGCCGGAAAGCTCGCCCGCATGCCCGAGGAAACGCAGCAGAAGGTTCGGGACGCGCTTCAGAAGATCATCAACGAAGGAAACGGCGGAATGATCTGCATTCTGCTCTGACCAACCCCTCTATTCAGGCGGCGGCGCAGACGGTACGCGCTCAGCCGCCTGCTTTTTGGACGCTCCCGGGGAAAGGAAGGTTCTCTGCCGACCGGGGTATGTCTCCTGATACGATAAAAAGCAGGACAAGCCCCATCGCCTGTCCTGCTTTTCATGATCTTTTATTCCTCCATACCGGCAACCAGCTCGGCGCGGTAGCCCAGCTGCTCGCGGATGGCGTCGTGATCCGGGGTGGTGGAGCACAGAACGGTCGTACGGCCGGAAACCGTCACGCCTTCCATCGCCGCCGGAACCAGGCAGCTTTCGCCCGGATTGAGCTCCATCTCGCCGTCCGCCCATTCGACCTTCGCCTCGCCCGCAGAGGTCAGCATCAGCATGCGGCCGGTGGGCAGAGGCATCTTGCCCGCTACGTTCAGGCGCCACAGCTCGAAGTTCTCATCGGAGATATACGCGGTGCGGCTGCCGCCCTCGCAGATGACCGTCGCGCCCGGCAGTTTGTTCAGCTTCAGCTCGGGACGGCTGACTTCCAGCGCCTGCTTCATATGAAGCGCGCGCGGCTGACCGTCCTTGCCGACGCGGCCCCAATCCCAGAAGCGGTAGGTGACGTCGGAGGACTGCTGAATCTCGTAAATCACGATGCCGCCGCCCAGCGCATGCACGCAGCCGTGCGGAATGTACAGAACATCGCCCGGAAGCACGGTGATCCAGCGCATGGAATCCTGCAGACGGCCCTCTTCGACCGCCTTGACAAGGTCCTCGCTCGTATCGACGTCAACGCCGTATACCAGCTTCGCGCCCGGCTCGGCGGAGAGCACCAGCCAAGCCTCGGTCTTGCCCAGCTTGCCGCCTTCGTTCTTGCCGGCATATTCATCGTCCGGATGAACCTGAACGGACAGCATGTCGCGGGCGTCCAGCAGCTTGAGCAGCAGCGGGAAGCCTTCGACCGGACCGGTCAGGTCGTGGCCCCACTTTCCAATCGCAGCCGTCAGCGTAAGGCCGGCCAGCGGGCCGTTTTCAATGACGCTCTCGCGGCCGGGCAGCGCGGAAACCTCCAGCGCCTCGCCAGTGCGGTCGTCCGGAATGTCCTTGCCGAACAGGGTCTTCAGAGCGCTGCCGCCCCACGGGGTATCCTCACCGTGACGGAAATAGGGCTTCATCTTGAGCGGGTATACCATTGATTATCACTCGCTTTCGCAAAGTCTGATTGTTGCATATCCATCTGAAATGCGATACAATAATCGCACATCTTCATTATGACATAAACAGAAGCGCTTTGTCAACGCCGAAAGGGTTGGAAGCGCATCAGACTGCCGCCGAAGCCACTATTCTATGCATGTTCAGGAGGTGATCCCATGCCCGATACGTTCCGCGTAAACGTCCGCACGCTCGCCGAGTTCTGCACCGAAGGCGGCGACCTCGTCCGCACCGGCAATCTCATGGAACGCATGCGCGAAGGCGTGCGCGGTCACCAGAAAATACAGTCCGCCTATCCGGAGGGCTGGGAGCGGGAAGTCTCCCTGTCGCTCGACGTTGAAGCCGAAGGCCTTTCCCTCCGGCTGTACGGACGCGCGGACGGCCTGTGCCGCTCATGCACGCCCCCGGTCATCGAGGAAATCAAGACCACCGAGCGTCCTGTCGACTCCATTTCCCCGGACGACGTCCCGGCCCACTGGGCGCAGGCCGAGCTGTACGGAGCCATGCTGGCCGAACGCGAAGAACATCCCTTTGTCGAGCTGCGGCTTACCTATCTGAACCTCACGGGCGGAAAGATCAGCTTCACCCGCACCTTCTCCCGCGAACAGCTGACCGCCAAAATGCACGCCTGTGCCGCGCCCTATGCGAAATGGCTTATGACCATCGAGGGATGGAAATCCGTCAGCCGACCGACCATGCGCTCGCTCCCCTTCCCCTTCGATCAGTACCGGCGCGGACAGCGCGAGATGGCCGCAAACATCTACATTGCCCTCCGCGACGGCAGACGCCTGCTCTGCGAGGCCCCGACCGGCATCGGAAAGACGGCGGCGTCGATCTACCCGGCCCTCAAGGCATTGGGCGAAGACCGGATCGGCCGCATCTTCTTCCTGACCGCACGCACAACCGGACAGCGCTCTGCAGAATCCGCGCTCATCCGGATGCGCAAAAAGGGCCTGATTGTCCGCTCGGTCACCATTTCGGCGAGAGACAAGGTCTGCATCCGGCCGGACGGCGTCTGTTCGCCCGAGACCTGTCCCCGGGCCAAGGGATATTTCGACCGGAGACGCGCCGCGCTCTGCGATTCGATGTCCGTTCAGGATCTTTCCGCCTCCGCCATCGGCGAACTGGCCGAAAAGCATGAGCTCTGCCCGTTTGAGTTCTCGCTCGATCTTTCGGAAACCGCCGATATCGTCGTCTGCGACTACAATTACGCCTTTGATCCGCGCGTCAGGCTGCAGCGGTTCTTTACCGGAAAATCAGACGCCGCCCTGCTCATCGACGAGGCCCACAACCTCGCCGCCCGCGCCCGGTCCATGCTATCGTCTTCGCTTAATCATAAGGATTTCCGGGATCTCCGCGCCCGCATCGGAAAAGAATCCGGTCGGAAACATCCTCTTTACAAGGCGCTCACGCCGCTTCTTCAGGCGTTCAAGGACCTGCGCGCCTCCATCGAATCGGAAACGACGCTCCTACAGCCGCCCGAATCCCTTGTGGACGCGGTCCGCGCCGCCATGCCGCTGTTGGGCGAACAGCTGAACGCGCCCCTTCCCTACAGCGGCGAGCTGGCCGACTGCTTTTTCGCGCTCACAGACTTCATCCGCTGCGCCGAAGGATATACCGAGGACTTCCGCACGCTGCTCATCCCGGACGGAAAGAGCATGACCCAAGTGACGCTGTGGTGCGTCAATCCCGCGCCGTATCTGGACAAAGCCATGAAGCGGGTGCACGGCGCCGCGCTCTTCTCCGCAACGCTCTCGCCCCTTCCCTTTTACCGGGACCTGACCGGGCTGTCCGACGAAGCGGGAGACGCGATGCTCTCCCTGCCCTCGCCCTTCCCGCCGGAAAATCTTCTGGTCATGTGCGCCCCGCTGCCGGTCAGATTCAGGCAGAGAGAACAGTCCATGCCGCAGCTTGCGCGGTATCTGATCGCTTTCCTGACCGCGCATACCGGGAATTTCATGGTGTTCTTTCCTTCTTATATATATATGGCGCAGGCCGTCGAAGCGCTGACGCCGCTCCTGCCGGGCTCCGTCCGCCTGATCATTCAGTCGCGCGACATGGACGACGAAGCGCGCGCGGAATTCCTCAGCGCCTTTCAGCCTGCGCCGGAGACCACGCTCTGCGGCATGGCCGTCCTCGGCGGCGCATTCTCCGAGGGGATTGATCTTCCGGATGATCTCCTGACCGGCGTCGCCGTGGTCGGAACCGGCGTGCCGCAGCTGAGCCCCGCAAACGACGCGCTGAAGGAGGTCTATGAAGAACGCTTCTCCGATGGCTACCGCTACGCATACATGTATCCCGGCGTCTCGAAGGTGTTGCAGGCGGCCGGCCGGGTCATCCGGACCGAAACCGACCGGGGTGCGGTACTGCTGATCGACAGTCGGTGGCAAAGCGCCGATCATGCGCGCCTGCTGCCGACCGACTGGAAAGTCAGAACGGTACGTTCGGAGCGGGAAATCAGCCTGCGGATGTCCGAATTCCTTAAATATCAAAAATAATCGATGAATAGCGCAATTGTCTGATGGTATGTATGTTAATCTCACGTAAAGTATCTACCAAAACCATGGACATATTGCGTTATTTTTGTTATCATACCTTTATGGAAGGGTTATAGAATTTTCATGCAAACCCTTTCATTACTTTTTGTCGTTAATTTGGTTTTATATTTCCTTTATTCACTTTTGTCTGTTCTGAACCGGCGGGTTCAGCATAATAAAAGCACTGGAGGAGGAGTTATATGAATTACGCATCGACCAAACCTCAGGGCCAAGTGGTCAAACGCCCCCCGCAATGGAAGCGCACGTTGCGCAAAACGCTGGCAGACTGGCGGCTTTATGTACTGCTGGCTCCCGCCGTAATCTATATTCTCCTGTTCAACTACCAGCCAATGTACGGCGTACAGATCGCTTTCCGTAAGTTCCGTCCCAGCAAGGGCATCTGGGGAAGCGCATGGGTCGGCATGGATTATTTTATCAAGTTCTTCAAGCACCCGCTGTTCTGGACGCTGATCTGGAACACGATGCGCATCAGTCTTTACTCCATGGCCACCTTCCCGCTTCCGATTATTCTGGCGCTTCTGATCAACGAGCTGGACAGCGAGAAATTCAAGAAGACCGTTCAGATGATCACCTACGCGCCTCACTTCCTGTCCACCGTCGTTGTCTGCTCGATGCTTACCCTGTTCTGCAGCAAGGATAACGGCCTTTTCAACCACATCATCGCCTTCTTCGGCGGACAGCGCACCTCGCTGCTCGAGAATCCCGCGCTGTTCACTCCCCTGTATGTATGGTCCGGCGTATGGCAGGGCATCGGCTGGAGCTCGATTCTCTACATCGCGGCGCTGTCCGGCGTATCGCCCGAGCTGATCGAGGCGGCCCGCATCGACGGCGCGAACCGCGCGCAGATCGTTATGCACGTCAACATCCCCACGATCATGCCCACCATCATCATCACCCTGATCATGAACTGCGGCTCCATTCTGGGCGTCGGCTTCGAAAAGGTCTACCTGCTCCAGAACGACCTGAACCTGGCGGCCTCCAACATCATCGCCACCTACACGTACGAGCTGGGTCTTTTGCAGGCGCAGTACTCCCAGTCGGCGGCCGTCGGCCTGTTCAATCACATCATCGCTTTCTTCGGCGGACAGCGCGCCTCACTGCTTGAGAATCCCGCGCTGTTCACTCCCCTGTATGTATGGTCCGGCGTATGGCAGGGCATCGG
>JAFQQU010000036.1 GCA_017410445.1 Clostridia bacterium
CCACTGCGGAACCCACCGCCGAGCCGACCGCCGAGCCGACCGCTGAGCCGACCGCCGAGCCCACTGCGGAACCCACCGCCGAGCCGACTGCGGAACCCACCGCCGAGCCGACCGCCGAGCCGACCGCCGAGCCGACTGCTGAGCCGACCGCCGAGCCCACTGCGGAGCCGACCGCTGAGCCGACTGCCGAGCCCACTGCGGAACCCACCGCCGAGCCGACTGCCGAGCCGACTGCCGAGCCCACTGCGGAACCCACCGCTGAGCCGACTGCCGAGCCTGCTGAGAAGACCCTGATCCGCGTCGGTTCCCTGAAGGGCCCGACCACCATGGGTATTGTCAAGCTGATGCAGGACGACGCTGCCGGCACTGCTGCGAATGAGTACGAGTTCACCATGAGCGGCACCGCCGATGAAATCGTTCCGCTGATGGTCAAGGGCGAGTTGGACGTCGCTCTGGTTCCCTGCAACCTGGCCTCCGTTCTGTACAACAACACCAAGGGCGCCGTACAGGTCGCCGGCATCAATACGCTGGGCGTTCTGTATGTCGTCGAGGCCGGCGAGACCATTCAGTCCGTCGAGGACCTGCGCGGCAAGACCATCTACTCCACCGGCAAGGGCACCACGCCGGAATACGGCCTGAACTACGTGCTCTCCATGAACGGCATCGATCCTGCGAAGGACGTTACCATCGAGTTCAAGTCCGAGGCGACCGAGGTTGCCGCTGCGCTGTCCAGCGGAGCCGCCACCATCGCGGTGCTGCCGCAGCCCTTCGTAACTGCCACTATGATGCAGAACGAGAACCTGCGCATCGCTCTGAGCCTGACCGACGAATGGGCCAAGGTCAATGAGGAATCCGCCATGCTGACCGGCGTTGCGATCGTCCGCAAGGCGTTCGCCGAGGAGAACCCCGAGGCCGTTCAGGCGTTCCTGGCCGAGTATGCCGCTTCCACCGAGTATGTCAACGCCAATGCCGCCGAGGCTTCCCAGTGGATCGCCGAACTGGGCATCGTCGCCAAGGCGCCGCTGGCTCAGAAGGCCATCCCTGCCTGCAACATCGTCATGATCACCGGCGAGGAAATGAAGACCAAGGTCAGCGGCTATCTGACTGCCCTGTTTGAACAGAATCCCGCTGCCGTCGGAGGAGCGCTTCCGGATGACGCATTCTACCTCATCCCCTGAGCAGAAGAAGCTGAATAAAGATACGCACCCTGCTGCCTCGCGCGTGAAAGACCGCGCGAAGGCGGGCGGGGTGCGCCTTTTTGCGATTGCTTTCTGGCTGATTGTGTGGCATGTGGGCAGCATGCTGATCGGCCAGAGCATCATTCTGGTGTCTCCGGTTGAGGCGGTCAGGACGCTGATCGGCATGATGGGCACGGCAGATTTCTATAGGGCTGTGTTCGGTTCGCTCGGGCGGATTCTCTCCGGATTCCTGATGGGCGTGCTGCTGGGCACGGCGGTGGCCGCGCTTTCGTATGTCGTTCCGCTGATCGGCATTCTACTGGGGCCGCTGATGCAGGCCATCAAGGCGACGCCGGTTGCTTCGTTTGTCATCCTCGCGCTCATCTTCATCAGCTCGAGATACCTGTCGGTGCTGATGGGCTTTCTGATGGTGCTGCCGCTCATTTATACAAATGTATTGACCGGCCTTAAAAACACGGACGTCAAACTTATTGAAATGGCAAGGGTCTTTAAAATGCGCATCGGCGCGCGGATTCTGTCGATCTATATCCCGGCAGTCTATCCGCATTTCCTTTCCGCCTGCGCGCTGTCGCTGGGCATGAGCTGGAAGGCGGGCGTCGCGGCGGAGGTCATCGGCCTTCCGGACGGATCGATCGGCGAGGCGCTGTATCAGGCGAAGATCTTTTTCTCGACGCCTGAGCTCTATGCATGGACGATTGCGATCATTCTCCTGAGTGTAGGGCTGGAGCAGGCGGTGCTTTGGATGGTCCGCAGAATCAACAGACGGCTGGACGGAGGGATGGGCGCATGAGCATCAGAATTGAACATCTCTCCAAGGCCTTCGACGGGAAAAAGGTGCTGGAAAACTTCTCCTGCGAGCTGCCGGAGCAGGGCGTCGTCGCGATGATGGGCCGCTCGGGCATCGGAAAAAGCACGCTCATCAACCTGCTGCTCGGCCTGAGAAAGCCGGATTCGGGAAAGATCATCCTGCCGCACGGGCTGAAGTTCTCGGTTGTTTTTCAGGAGGACCGGCTGATTGAGCACATGACCGCGCGGGACAACCTCCTGCTGACCACCGGACGGGAAAAAGAGGAAATTGACGAGGTTTTATCTGCGCTTTCCCTGAACCCGGAGGAGACGGCGTCCGTCAAAACCTACAGCGGCGGCATGAAGCGGCGCGTGGCGCTCGCCCGTGGCATTCTGTATGAGGCGGACGTCCTGCTGCTGGACGAGCCGTTCCGCGGGCTGGACGCCGAAACGCGGGAGCAGGCGATGGAGCTGGTAAAGAACAGATGGCGCGGCCGGCTGGTGCTGCTGGTGACGCACGACGAGCAGGAGGCGCGCAGCATGGGCGCTGAACGCATCATAATCATAGGAGGAAGCGCGGATGAACAGTAAGGAATACCTCAGACGAATCGGTATCGCGGAAGAACTGACCCCGACGAGCCGGAACCTTGCGCGTATTCAGCAGGCGCACCTGCGCGCGGTGCCGTATGAGAATCTTGACATCCTTCTGAAGAAGCCCATCCGGCTGGACAAGGAATCGCTGTACGAGAAGATCGTTTTGAACAACCGCGGCGGATACTGCTTCGAGGTCAACGAGCTGCTGGGCCATCTCCTGCGCGATCTGGACTATGAGGTGACGGATCTCTTCGGCCGCTTCCTGCGCGGCGAGACGGGTATCCCCATGCGCCGCCATCATGTGCTGATGGTCAAATGCATCGACGACGAGATTCCGTATCTGGCGGACGTCGGCGTGGGCACGGGCTCGCCGAACCTGCCGATGCGGATGAAGCTGGGCGAGGAGCTGCAGGACGGCGTGATCACCTATCGCTTTACAAAGCACGATTTCTTCGGCTGGGTGCTGGAGGACAGAAAAAACGGCGTATGGAGCCCGGTGTATTCCTTCACTGAGGAGCCGCAGGCTCCCATCGATTTCCTTGCCACCTCCTTCTGGTGCGAGCATGCGGAGGAATCGATCTTCAACAAGGGCGCGATGGTTTCCTTGCGCACCGAAACCGGACGGCGCACCATTGATGCGGACGAGGCCCGTATCTTCGACGGAGACAACGTGACGGTCATTCCGCTGAAGGACTGGGCGGAGAAGGAGAAGATTCTCCGTGAGTGGTTCGGGATCGTGCTGCCCGAGGGCGCAAAGGTGTAAGGGGGAGGAGGTATCATGAGCACAAAGGCTGAAATACGCGAAAAACTCGAAATCATGGCCAGACATAATCATATTCTCATCGAGAGCCTGGAGGACCGCGTTTCCCTGAAGGAGTACGCGCATCTGGTGCGCGGGGAGAATATCTGGACGGACGCGCTGCAGGCAGCGGTGCGCGAGCATGAAATCGTGGAGATTCCCACAGGGCTGTATCTGATCGACGGCAGCGTGGTTATTCCCTCAAACCGGCGGATTGAGGCGGCGGAAGGCGCAATCATCCGCCTGACCGAAGGGACGCGCGTGCTGATGCTTCGGAACGAGCATACGCAGGACGGTACCCATGCGCCCATCTCGCGGGAAAGCCGGGATTCGAACATCTCCATTTCCGGCGGACGCTGGGAGGAATCCAATACCCGGCGCGCCGGATACGGCCAGACCGGCATGTACGATATGGACAGGAGCTTCTACGGTGTGTCCACGCTCATGCTGTTCAATAACATGGATCATCTGACGCTCACGGACATGACCTTCGCGCACACTGCGGGCTTTGCCGTGCAGCTGGGCGACATTGAGGATGTCGACATCGAGCGGATTGAGTTTGACGAGTGCTATGCAGACGGCATCCATGCAAACGGCAATACCGAGAACCTGATCACCCGCAATCTCCGCGGTCAGGTGGGCGACGATCTGGTGGCGCTCAATATGTACGACTGGCAGAATTCCTCGGTCAACTTCGGGCCGATGAAGACCGTGCTGTGCGAGAACCTTGAGGCCGCGCCCGGCGATGGCTACAAGGCCATGCGCATCCAGCCTGCCGTCTACTACTATGACGACAATACGGCGGTCAACTGCTCGCTCACTGACGCTGTTATCAGCCATGTGAAGGGCGTAAACACCTTCAAAATGTATTATCAGACTCCGGCATACCATGTCGAAACCCAGCAGCCGGAGCGCGGCGCTGCGGGCAGTGCGGACTGCCTCTATTTCGAGCACATCGAAATAGATCTCGATTCTCCTGCCGATCGTTTCCGCGAGTATATGGAATCCGATCCGGTCATCGGCGCCTTCGCCGCCTTCGAGATCAATGCAAACATCAGCAGGATCGAATTTGAGGACATCTCCCTCACCCGCTACGACCGTTTCCCCATGTCCTTCCTCATCGCCGTCGGCCCCAAGTCGATCCGGCGCGGCGAAGACAGGAAAATTGAGGTGTTCGATCCGTATATCGGATGCGAAATCGGCACAATTTCTCTCAAGAACATCACGGTCAACGGGGAGAAACCGCAGGATATCGCCCCGTATATCCATGAGATCGTGTTTGATCATCTGTATGACGACGCGCCTTCGACGGCGAGGGGCAGAATCCGGGCGGTCGAATATGTCCGGTGAGGGACAGAACGGTAAACCTGCCGGAATCCGGCTTTACAATGCGGCTGGCCGGTGGTATACTTTAGGCGAAAACAAGGCAAAGCTTACCAATGAAACGGAGGATGTGCTTATGGCAATCAGAATGGGCATCATCGGCTTCGGGTATATGGGAAAGTGGCATCTGAATAATGCCCCCAAAGTAGAGAATGTCTCTGTCGTAGCGGCGTATGACATTGTTCCGGAGCGCGTTCAGGCGGCAGAAGAGGCCGGCCTGAAGGGCTTTTACAATCTGGACGAATTCCTGAAGGAAGATATCAATCTGGTGCTGGTCGCAACGCCCAACGATGTGCACTGCGAACTGGCCTGCGCGGCGATGAAGGCCGGAAAGAACGTCATCTGTGAAAAGCCGGTGGCCATGTCGCTGACCGAGGTGGACCGGATGATCGCGACGGCGAAGGAGAACAACGTCCTGTTCACCGTGCATCAGAACCGCCGCTGGGACAAGGATTTCCGCATCGTCAAGGAAATCATCGAGACCCGCGAGCTGGGCAATGTATACGCGATTCACTCGCGCCTGCACGGAACGCGCGGAGCCATGTTCGGCTGGCGCGCCGAGCCGGAGCACGGCGGCGGCATGATTTACGACTGGGGCGTGCATTTTGTCGATCAGCTGATGTGGATGCTGGGCTTCGACGCCATCAAGAGCGTGTTCTGCAAGACCGTCAAGGTCAAGACGCCGGAGGTCGAGGACTACTTCTTCCTGCTGCTGGATCTGAAGAGCGGCGCGCATATCCAGATGGAAGTGGGCACATGGGTGCTCAATCAGCTGCCCCGCTGGATGATCCTGGGCGACGAGGGCACGGCGTATGTCAACGATTTCACCCGCAACGGCGGCATTATCAAGGTGGACGAGACGGTAGAACCCGAGGAAATCGTGGTCATGACCACCTCCGGCCCCACCCGTACCTTCGCTCCGCGCGGCAAGAAGGAAATCATCAACAAGGAGCTGCCCGATTCCCCGGCAGACTTGACCGAGTACTACGCCAACCTGCGCGACGCGATCGACGGCAAGTGCGAGCTGATCGTCAAGCCCGAGCAGGTTCGCGCGGTGTTCACGGTGCTTGAGGCGGCGTTTGAATCCGCAAAGACCGGCAGGCAGATCGAGCTGTGATCTTCTGAATAAAATGATGAAATCCCGTTTCCGGCAGATGCGCCGGGAGCGGGATTTTTGCGTATGTCCGCAGACCCTTTGATCTTTGGTGTGCAAATACCGGATTTCCCGCGCGCATAGAATGAACAAAAGATCATCTTTGGAGGAGCGGACATGCGGAAGAGATGGATGACAGGGATTCTGGTGATGTTTTTCCTGTGCGCGCCGGTACGGGCGGACGCGGAAATTTCGGTCGATGCGCGGGCGGCCATACTGATCGAGCGGGAGAGCGGCCGCGTTCTCTATGAAAAGAATGCGGACACCCGCTATCCCATGGCGTCGACGACCAAAATCATGACCGCGCTGATTGCCGTGGAGCACTGCAGGATGGATGAAATCGTCACTGCCGGGCCGAATGCGAGCGGCGTCCCGGGCACGTCGATCTACCTCGGCAAAGGCGAACAGCTGACCATGTATCAGATGCTTCAGGGCCTCATGCTGAGATCGGGAAACGATGCCGCGGTCGCCATTGCGGAGCACATCGCGGGGGATGTTAAGTCGTTCGCGGCGCTCATGAACGCGCGGGCGTCTATGCTGGGCGCGGACGCCTATTTTGTCACGCCGAACGGGCTTGACGAGGGCGGACACAGCGCGTCTGCCCGGGCGATGGCGCTCATTACCCGGGCGGCGATGGAAAATGAGACATTTCGGGAGCTGGTCGGCACGCAGGAGGCGGTCATTCCGTGGGTAGATAATGAATACAGCCGCGTGCTCAGAAACAAGAACCGCCTGCTCCGCGAATACGAGGGTGCGACCGGCGTCAAGACCGGATTCACCAGCGCGGCGGGGCGGTGTCTGGTGTTTTCGGCCGAGCGGGACGGGATGGAGCTGATCGGCGTCGTTCTGAACTGTCCGGACTGGTTCGGGGAGGCAGAGCGCCTGCTCGACTGGGGATTTGCGAATTTTTCCATGGTGACGGCGGCGGAGGCAGGAGAAAAGGTAGCGGAGGCGAACATACTGAACGGGGAGTATCAGGCGATTTCCCTGTGCGCAGAGAAAACCGTCCGCTATCCGGTCTGCGCGGAGGATGAATGGAGCGTTCAGACCGAGGCCGAGGAAAGACTGGAAGCGCCGGTCACGGAAGGGCAGGCGGCGGGGCATACCGCCCTGATTGTGGACGGCGAGGAGATTGCCGGAACCGACCTGATCGCCAGGCGCAGCGTCCGGAGAATGGGCCTGTTCTCGCGCTTTATAAGATGGCTGCGCACATTGCCGTTTTTCGGGAAAAATTGAACCAAAACGGAAGCGGCGCAGTCAAATGGATGGTTTAGGAAATACGGGGCGCGTTCCCGGGAGAGGACGGACAGCCGGATGGAAGAGGCAGCGGCGAGAGAGCCGGTCATAACGCTTAAGAACCTTACAAAGATATATACCATCGGCTCGGAGAAGCTGCGCGCGCTGGACGGAGTGGATCTTGAAATCTATCCGGGCGAATTCGCCTGCATCATCGGCCGGTCCGGCTCGGGCAAATCGACGCTCCTCAATATGATGGCGGGGCTGGAAAAGCCGAGTAAGGGCAGCATCCGCATTGCCGGCAAGCAGCTCGAGCGCATGAGCGAGGCGCAGCTGGTTCAGTTCCGGCTGAATAACGTGGGTTTCGTGTTCCAGTCGTTCAATCTGTTTGCGATGCACACGGCGCTGGACAACGTGGCCATGCCGCTGATGTACAAGGGCGTCGGCAAAATGACGCGTACATCGCGCGCGAGGAAGATGCTCACGGCGGTCGGGCTGAAAACGCATATGAACCACAAGCCTACCCAGATGTCCGGCGGACAGCAGCAGCGCGTAGGCATTGCCCGGGCGCTGGTCACGCAGCCGAAGATTCTCTTTGCCGACGAGCCGACTGGAAACCTCGATTTCAATACGTCGCGGGAGATACTCCGGCTCATCAGAGATATCTGTCATGAAAGAAATACAACCCTCATCATGGTCACGCACGACCCGGAAATGGCTCAGTATGCCGACAGGGTGGTCCGCCTGCTGGACGGACATGTGATCGAGAACACCGTCAACGAGCACCCGGCCGAGATTCCCGGCGGGGTTCAGGCGGCGCAGGACGATACTGTGCGGGATGAGGACGAAGAATGAGGAGGAACCGACCGGAAATGAAAAACATTCGTATGCTTGCAGCGCTTCTTTCGATTTTGATGCTGCTCTCGCCGGTACAGGCTATTGTCTTTGCGGAAGGAGACGCGCCGGAGAGCAGCGGCGCGCCTGTCGCTGCGGAGGAACAGGCCGAAGCGCAGGAGCCTGCAGCCGCTGAGGAGCCTGCGGAGACGGAGCAGGCGGAGGCGGCCGATGAGCCGACGCAGCCGGTCTCCGAGACAACCGATGCGCCGACAGAGGTTCCGACCGCCGCGCCTACCGCGGTGCCGACGGAAGCACCGACCGCCGTGCCGACAGAAACTCCGACTGCTGCGCCCACCGCCGTGCCTACGCCCGCGCCCATCTATCCGCGCATTGTGTTTGATCCCGAAAGCGTGATTCTTGACATTTCGGGCATGTATCAGGGCGGCAGCTTTGTAATCGCTCTGCCCATCGGCTATGAGGAGGCGGCCGGATATGTTTTCTGGAGCAATCAGCCCGGCCGGGAGTTCCGGAGCTGGAAGCCGGGAGCTGAGCCGTTTCCTGGTTATTTCAACCACGATATCACTTTCTTCCTGAATGAGGCCGAGTGGGCGGTCGACGGCGAGGGCTTCCGCCTGGACAGCGTATTTGACATGAGCGGCGGCAGAGTCAGGAACATCATCGCCTATGCGCCGGAAAAGAATGAATGGCAGATGCGCGAAGGCGAGCCCTTCAGCATGGGATATGCCGTGTTCGTGATGCCCATCCGCGAGGACGCCGAGGGCGGCAATTACGCCATGACCTTTGAATTCCGGATGCCGGATGATGTGATGAACGAGGATGAAGAGATCGAGTTCGTCGTGCAGTTCTCCCTGCCGCAGCTGCCCGCGACGCCTGCGCCGACCGACGAACCGACGGACGAGCCGACGGACGAGCCGACGGATGAGCCGACCGACGAACCGACGGACGAGCCCACTGATGATCCGACGGATGAACCGACGGACGAGCCTACCGACGAGCCCACGGACGAACCGACGGACGAACCGACCGATGATCCCACGGACGAACCGACGGACGAACCGACCGACGAACCCACAGACGAACCCACAGACGAACCGACGGATGAGCCGACGGACGAGCCGGGTGACGAACCGACGGACGAGCCGACGGATGAACCGACGGACGAGCCGGACGACGAGTTCATGGGCGGCGGCGATATTATGATCGGCGAGACCTCCGTTCAGACCGTCAAGGTCAAGCAGACCGGCGTTACGCTGGCGGTTCCGGTTTCTTATGTGATCGACAATCTGCGCATCTATTCCAACCACAGCCCCGAAGGCGCGCTGGTGGAGCACGGCAGCGAGCCGGAGGCGTACAGCCAGAACATCCTGAAGTATATTAGTTGGCTGGAAATCAGCGTAGACCCGGAGATTGCGGCCAGCGATTCCTTCCCCTTCCAGCTGACCGAGCAGGGCGTGGGCAAGGCTGTGATTTCTGACGGCGTCAACCGCGGCTATGCCGTATTTGAGGATCTGACCGTCAAGCGCAATCTTTCAAACGGCACCATCGCCGTTCCCTTGACCGTGCGCTGGATGGAGCGCGGCAGCGACGACATCCTGTCCGATGAGATTTCCGCGCTGGTCAATATCACCGGCGCAAGCACCGGCGGCGGTGGCGGCGGCAGCTATGTGGCCCCGACCACACCCCCTCAGGCCCGTGTGCTGGTGGAAAGCCTGAGAACCGACCCGGCAGAGGTCAAGGCGGGCGATTCGTTCGACCTGATTTTTACCCTTCGGAACACCAGCGCATCCCAGTTTGTTCAGAATATGCGCGTGACCATCGGCTCGGAGGAGGACGTGCTCATTCCCCTGAGCGGCTCCAATACGCTCTATATCGACCGCATTGATCAGAATTCGGCCTACGAGCTCCGCTATCCGGTGCGGGCCAACATGGAAGTTCCGGACCGCCCGCTGCGCGTCGAGATCATGATCGAATACGAGGATTCGAAGGTTTCCTCGCAGTCCGCCAGCCAGACGCTGGTTGTGAATATCGGCCAGAACCGGCGCGTGAAGGTGGACGAGCCCGTGCTGGACAACGCCGCGCCCATGGTGGGCGACAGCATCACTGCGTCGCTTCAGGTGATCAACGAGGGCCGTACAACCCTGTATAACGTCACCGTGACGGCGCAGTGCGACAGTGAAAACGTCATTCTGCCGGTGTCCAGCTATCTGGGCAATATGGAGGGCGGAACGTCCAAAAAGGCGCAGCTGGATCTGATTCCTCTGGCCTCCGGCGACTTTACGGTGAACCTGAACATCACCTATGAGGACGCGATGGGCGTTCAGTACAGCGATAAAAAGTCTGTCGGGTTCTATGCGCAGGAGGAGACCTATTTCGAGGATCCTTCGTATTACTATCCCGAGTATGACTATGACAACGAGCAGATGTATGAAGAGCCCGGCCTGACGGTGCAGGCGGTTATGGAGATTCTGCCCTGGTGGATTTACGGAATGGGCGGAGCGATTCTGTCGCTTGCGGTCGTTCTGATGGGCCTGAGCGCGCGCAGCCGCCGCAGAAAGGCGCTGGAAGACGATGAAATGGATTGATATACTCTCGCAGAGCCTTCAGAATCTGCTCCGGCGCAAGCTCAGATCGCTTCTGACGATGCTGGGCGTCGTCATCGGCACGGCGGCCATCGTCGTCACCATGTCGCTGGGCGCGGGCGCGGAGAAGGCGCAGATGGAGGCGCTTGAATCCACCACCAACCTGAAGCTCGTTCAGGTGTATCCCTTTTATGGATACGATACCTCCGCAACGGGCCAGCGCAGGGTGACCAAGATCACCGACAGCGTCATCCGCGACATCCGCGCGATGGACGGCGTTTCGGCAGTGACTCCGATGGTCAACGTCTGGTTCGGCGGTTCGTTCGCGCTGAGTACCGGCAAGTATGAAAACAGCTATGCGCAGCTGCTTGCGGTGTATCCGGAGGATTTTGCGAAGATCAAGAAGCTCAAGAGCGGCCGATATTTTTCCGGAAGCACCGACCGGATGGAATTCATTATGTCCGAAATTGCCATGCTGGATTTCCGGGACCCGAAGAAGGAATATGAATGGGTCGACTACTATTCCATTCTGGACGCGGGCGGCGAGCTGCCCCTGCCGGATATCAACTGGCTGGGCGCGAACTACAAGCTGATCCTCCGCTGGGAGGATTATTCTCAGGCGGAGCCGCCCAATTACGAGCCCGAGATCACGGAGAAGGAGTTCAAGGCACGCATGGTCGGCGTCATGCCCGCAGACCTCAACGACTGGCAGTTTTCCTATTATACCGTGTGCAACCTGAACTGGCTGAAGAAGATCTACAAGGAGAACAAGAGCTGGTTCAAGGAGATGGGGTTCGAAATGGAATCCTACGACAATGTGTATGTGCTGGCCGATACCGTCGAGGACGTCGAGGAGATCATCGATCAGCTGAACGACTACGGCCTGCAGTATTCGAGCCCGCTTGAGATGGTCGCCATCATGAAGGAACAGATTGCGACCGTTCAGAGCTTCCTTGGCTTCATCGGCGCGATTTCGATGCTGGTCGCCGCGCTGTCCATTGCAAACACCATGATGATGTCGATTTACGAAAGAACAAGGGAAATCGGCGTGATGAAGGTGCTGGGCTGCAGGCTGAGCAATATCCGGATGATGTTTCTCATGGAGGCGGCGTATATCGGCGTGTTCGGCGGCGGGTTGGGACTGATTGCGAGCTACTCGCTCTCGTATGCGCTGAACAATGTCCAGTGGATTCAGGAAATCGTCGCGAGCTTCATGTCCGGCAGCGCGATTTTCGAAACCGGCGGCTCGTCCACCTCGGTTATTTCACCTCAGCTGGCGCTGGGCACCTGGGCGGGCGTCGTTGCGGTGTCGGTGCTGTCCGGCCTGTATCCGGCATACCGGGCCATGCGGCTCTCGTCGCTGGCTGCCATCAGAAATGCCGATTAGAGAATTGTTTTTGTCAATCCGCGCGCGGCTTCATTGCTGTGCGCGGATTCTTTGTTACAGGGGTATATCCAAAGAATGATATTTTCGGGACGGCAGGCACGTGCCGGGGCATCTTCTTGACATTCAAGGGAGAATGCTCTAAAATTATCGTGTGTTTTTATGCGACGATGAATTTTCTTGAAAGGAGGGAGCGTGCGGCGCACGTTTGCGGGCAATGAGACGTAAAATCTGTTTGTTATTACTGACGCTGGCTGCGCTGATGCTTCCTGTTTTCATGGTCGGCGCAGAGGGAAACGGGGCGGCTCCTGCGGGTACGCCCGATGCGGTTCATACGCCGGCGCCGACCGATATCCCCGGGCCGGACGTCCGGTTTACACGGGATTTCTCCAGCAGATATGCCGAATACGGCGATCAGGTGACGATAGCATACACCGTCCGGAACGACGGCGCTCTGCCGATTGAGAATGTCGTCATCAAGGACAGTCTGGTGGGCGAGGTCGGCACGGTCGATGCGCTGGGGCCCGGCGAAAGAAAGACAATCAGCGTCCGGGTCAACATCACGAAAAACTGTACGAGCTCGCCGAGCATAGTGTATGAATACGACGGCGAAAAGCACACCGAGACATGCGGGTCCGAGCGAATCAGCCTTGCGAAGGTTGATCTGAAGGTTGAGCTGGACGCCGACAAGACAAATGTCGCGCCCGGCGAAATGGTGACGCTCCGGCTCAGTCTGGTCAACGAGGGCAACGTCAATCTGTACGGCCTGCGCGCCGAGGAGCCGGTGCTGGGTGAAATGGGCAGTCTGGTGAGCGCGCTGCCTCCGGGCGAGGAATGCGTGGTCACGCGGACGGTGCAGATGAAGAGCACGGGCACTTTCCAGTTCATGATTTCGGGAACGAGCGACACCGGCGGCGCAATCTCCGTTCAGTCGAACGAGATGAGCGTGCTGGTAACGCCGGTCGCGGCGGAAATCCGGCTGATACTGCGCGCCGAAGCCGACCGTACTCAGCTGGACGGGCCGGGGCAGGTAACCTTCTCGCTGTACGTGGACAACGAATGCTCTCTGGAGCTGAGAAACGTTACGCTGTCTGAGGAACGGAAGGGCGTCATCCGCGAGCTGGTGTTTGTTCCGACCGGAGAAATGCCGGCGATTACCGAGGTATATGACGTTTTGGAAAACGGTACATACCGCTTTCAGGCGCAGGTGACCGACTCGGTGGGCGACCGGCTGACGGTCTATTCGGAGCCGATTGAAATCCGGATCATTGATGAGGACGCCGAACCGACGCCCGAGCCGTCCGGCGGGCTCAATACGCCCGAGCCGCAGGGAACGACGATTCCCATTCACGGCGGCTCGCCCTACCGCATGGAGGAGAACCCGGCGACCTTTGAGAAGCTGATGTTCGGGACGTCGATCATACTGGCCGCGGTTCTGATGATCTGGTACATGACGGAGAAGTTCAGGCGGTTTGCCGAGCGGCGGAGAAAGGCAAGACGCCGCAGGAAGCAGAAAAAGAATAAGCGGACAAACGCAAAAAAGTGAGGGAAAAGATATGCTGTATGCAGGCTTTGACATCGGCGGAACCAAATGCGCAGTGACGCTGGGCCGCTCTAACGGTACGGATATGCAGATTCTCGAGCGCAGGGAGATCCCTACGCCGGGCACGTGGATTGAGGCGATGGAGGCGATGTTCCTCCGCGTCGAGCAGATGCGGGATAAGATCGGCGAGCCGCTGGATGCAGCCGGCTTCAGCTGCGGCGGTCCGCTGGACGCAGTTCGCGGCGTGGTCATGTCCCCGCCCAATCTGCCGGGCTGGGATAATGTTCCGGTGACTGATCTGGCCAGCGAACGACTGGGCGTTCCGGCATTCCTCGAAAACGACGCAAATGCCTGCGCGCTGGCCGAATGGCGCTGGGGCGCCGGACGCGGCACGCAGAACATGGCGTTTCTCACCTTCGGAACGGGTCTTGGCGCGGGCCTGATTCTCGATAACCGCCTCTACCGCGGCACCAACGGAAACGCGGGCGAAGTGGGCCACATGCGCCTTGCTCCCTTTGGGCCGTCCGGCTACGGCAAGGAAGGCTCCTTCGAAGGCTTCTGCTCGGGCGGCGGCATCGCGCAGCTGGCCGGCACGATGGGCCGCAGAGCCATTCAGAACGGCCGCAAGCCTGCATATTACCTGGGCGGCTGGGACGTTGTGACCACCAAGCAGGTGGCGGCGGCGGCCAAGAAGGGCGATCCGACGGCGCTTGAGGTGTTTGAAAAGTGCGGCGAGAAGCTGGGCGAGGGCCTTGCGGTGCTGATCGATATCCTCAATCCCCAGCGGATTGTCATCGGTTCCGTGTTCACCCGCTGCGAGGAGCTGATCCGCCCGGCCATGGAGAAGGTGCTGGCGCGCGAGTGTCTGGCTCCGTCTCTGGCGGTTGCGTCGGTTGTTCCGGCGATGCTGGGCGAGTCCATCGGCGACTATGCGGCGCTGTGCGTGGCGGAGTACGGTCTGGCCGAATAACAGAGATAGATTTGATGCGGGCGGCGCTGCTCAGGCAGTCCGCCCGTGAACTGTAACCGGCGTTCATGTGAAAAATATGCCCGAAAAGGAACGAATTTGTGGCGCGGCAACCAATTGTGGCCGTCGGCCGTCCAAAGGGTATATGTTCATTATGAGGTGAAACATTCGTGAAACACTTGTGCTGTCTGCTGATTGCAGCGCTGATTATTCTCTTTCCGGTTCTGGCCATGGCGACTGCGGTTCCGGCCAATCCGATGGCCCCGCCGGGCGTCGGCGTGATCGCTACGGCAGTGCCTGCGCCGCCCAAAACGCAGGTTCCGACCGCTGCGCCCACCGAAGCGCCCACGCAGATCCCGACCATGATTCCGACGGCTGCGCCTACCGAAGCGCCCACGCAGATCCCGACCATGATACCGACGGCTGCGCCCACCGAAGCGCCCACGCAGATCCCGACCATGGCCCCGACCGCTGAACCCACTGAAGCGCCCACGCAGATTCCGACTGCGGCTCCGACGGACGAGCCTGTGATCTCCGTCCCGGCCATTCCTGATTCCGACTTTATCAGCGACGAGCTGCTGAGCGAGGAGATCATCGCGCAGCTGGACGCGGAGGTGCGCGATTACCTGATCGGCGACGGCGAACTGATCGACACGATCGACGGCATCCGCAATATCCTGCTGGTCGGCGTGGATGCAAGGCCCGGCGAGACCCGGTCGCGCTCGGATACCATGCTCATCCTGACGCTGGACGGCAATGCCAACGAAATCCGCATGACCTCGCTGATGAGGGATATGTACGTATCCATCCCCGGCCACGGCAACAACCGCATCAACGCGGCGTGGGTGTTCGGCGGGCCGGAGCTGCTGCTGGATACGATCGAGGAGAACTTCGGCCTCGTGATCGACGAGTATGTCGCGGTCGATCTGCGCGCGCTGATCGACATCGTGGACGACCTCGGCGGCCTTACGCTGACGGTCGAATCCAAGAAGCAGCTGAACGCCATCAACGGCGTAATCGACGCCTTCAACTATCAGTTCAAGGAGCCGGAAAACGATGGCCTTCTGACTGAGCTGGGCGAACAGCTGATGAACGGCAAGCAGGTTCAGGCCTATGCCCGGTACCGCAAGATCGACTCGGACGCACATCGGACGGCGCGTCAGCGCGAGGTGCTGAGCAAGCTGTTTGCAAAGCTGCAGACCAAATCGGTCTTCGAACTGACGAGGATTGCCTATTCGGCGATGGAGCATGTAGACACCAATCTGTCGCTGAGCGAGATCGTTTCGCTGATTCCGGTGGCGTTCGGCATGAAGGACGCCGAAATCCGGCAGCTGAACATCCCGTATGACGCGTCCTTCCAGAGCAAGACCATCAGCGGAATGGCCGTATATGTGCCGGACCTGAGCAGCTGCCGAAAGGCGCTGGACGCGTTCGTCAACGGCGAAACCAACTGAGATACAGAGGAAAGCAAACTGCCCGTGCAGTGGAAATGAGGAAACGAATATGGCGATACTCAAGATGAGCGTGCGCAACGCCGCCTTTCAGAAATTTGAGACGCTTCAGCGCAACCGCGAAAAGAGGACGAAGGAAAAGCTGTTTTTCGTCGAGGGCGTTCATCCGATCGAGCAGGCCGTCGCGGCGGGCTGGGAGTTTGAGGCCATTGGCTTTGCGGCGGGGAAGCGGCTGTCCGGCTGGGCGATGGACATGCGTTCGAAGGCCCGGGCTGAGACCGAATATGAGATTCTGCCCGAGCTGATGGCCGAGCTGAGCAACCGCGAGGAGCCCTGCGAGCTGATCGCCCTGGTTCGTCAGCGTACGGACGGGCTTCAGCGGATGGCGGAGAAGATGAACGAGAAATCGCTCATCGTGCTGTTCGACCGGCCTCAGAATCCGGGCAATCTGGGAACGGTGATCCGCTCTGCGGACGCGTTCGGCGCGGACGGACTGATCATCACCGGCCATGGCGCGGATTTCTATGATCCGCAGTGCGTCCGGGCGACCATCGGCGCGCTGTTCCACATGCCGGTGGCTGCGATGGCATCGGCGGATGAGGCGCTGAGCTGGGTAAACGGCCTGAGCGTCCGGCCGACGATTGTCGGAACGAGCGCGAAGGGCGAATGCCTGATCTCCGACATCGACATGACCGGCCCGACCATTCTGGTCATCGGCAACGAGACCTTCGGCATGTCCAAGGCATGGAAGGCCGGATGCGACCGGCTGGCAAAGATTCCGATTTACGGCGCGGCGTCCTCGCTGAACGTCGGCTGCGCGGCGTCGATCTGTCTGTATGAAATCGCCCGGCAGAGAGGATTCCTCCCGCCGGAGGGCGTCTGAGCAAAAATGCATACATTGGCCGCAGGCGGCGGACGGTTCCGAAGACGGACGGTCTGCCGCCTGCGGTTTGCGTATAGCCGGAAACATTGTGCTTGCCATCGGCGGCCCGGCTGGGCTATAATAATAAAGTGTATACTTATGGAGGTGAAGGCATGGCGTGGGACCCGGTTCAAAAATGGATGGATCGCCGTCCGCTCATGTTCTTCGCCGTCTGCCTGACCTGCGGAATGGCTGCGGGCTATCAGAACGCCGTGCCCTGGTGGATCTGGGCGGCGGCGCTTGCGGTCTGCGCCGTACCGGCGGTGCTTACAAAGCGGAGGGTGCTGGTCTTCTCGTCCGCGCTGATGCTGGGGGCAATGCTTGTCACGCTCTCGCTCATCCGCCCGACGGTGACGGAGCAGGACGGCGTGCTGCTGTGCGGAACGGTCGCCTCCGAGGCCGAGAAAAAGGAAGAGTATACTTACTTCCTGCTGGCGGACGCAGAGGCGGACGGACAAGAGCTTCCGACGAAGGTGATGGTGTATCTTCACGACGACGACCTGCCGCCGCTTGAATACGGCATGAAAATTTCGTTCACGGCGAACACCTATCTGCCGTCCGATCACCGGAATCCATACGAGGGCAGCTATGAGGAATATCTCTGGCGGATGGGCGCGGCGCTGTGCGCGTCGTCGTGGGAATCCGGCCTGACCATACTCGAAATGCCCGGCCCGTCGCTGACCGGCTGGGCCATCCGGTGCCGGCTGTATCTTCAGTCGGTGGTGGAGCGCATCTATGCGGAGGATATCGCGCCGCTGGTCTGCGCGCTGCTGCTGGGAGACCGGTCGCTGCTGCCCGATGAAGTGTATGACAGCTTCAGAATCGCGGGACAGGCGCATCTGCTGGCGATTTCCGGCCTGCACATCTCCTGTCTGGCGGTGGCGCTTGATTATCTGCTGAGAAAAATGCATTGCCGGGAAAAGGCGGCGTTCGGGCTGGTGACGGCGTTTCTTCTGGTGTATGCCGCGGTCATCGGCTTCCCGCCGTCGATCAACCGGGCGGTGCTGATGTATGTGCTGTCCTGCGGGGCGCGGCTGTTCGGCCGTCCGTCGGACGGCCTGACCGGACTCTCGATGGCGCTGATCGTGCTGCTCCTGATCAATCCGCTGGACATCGCGGATGTTTCGCTGATTCTGTCGTTCTCCTCGGTGGCAGGTATGATGATTCTGACGAAGCTGATCACGGCGCGACCGCTCCTGCGGGTCCGCGGGCGGCTTCATACACCTGTTCGCTGGACGGCGACGGCGCTGTCGGCCAGTCTTTCGGCGCAGCTGGGCGCGCTGCCGGCGGTTGCCTGCGTGTTCGGTTCACTGCCGAGCTATGCGCTGATGGCCTCGCTCCCGTCCCTGCCGCTGATGACGTTCACGCTGCCCGCAGCGATGGTCGGCGTGGTGATCGGATGCGTTTCGCAGCCGGTGGGCCGGGTGATTGCTTTTCCGGTGGAATGGGCGCTGAGGCTGTTGATATGGTTCAATCAGTGGGTTTCAGGCCTGCCCGGCGCGACGATTGATTCCCCGGTCTGGCCGGCATGGCTGATTCTTCTCTATGTGCTATTCTTTGTGCTCTGCTCGCAGGCGTCCAATATCCGGCGGCGGCTCAAGCAGATTCTCATCTGCGGTCTGCCGGTGATGGCGGTCGCCGCGCTGCTTTTGCCCTTCACTTTTCCGACGACCGGTCTTGAAGTGCTCTTTCTGGACGCGGGACAGGCGGATGCGGCGGTCATCCGGGCGGAGGAGCAGTATTATCTGATGGACGTCGGGGAAGACAGCGTATCGGCCGATTATCTGCGCAGCAGCGGCATACGGCCCGCGGGCGTGTTTCTGACGCACCCGCATTCCGACCATGCGGGCGGGCTGGAGGACGTCGTCGAGCTGTGCGAACCGGCGGTGATCTTCATTCCGTGCCTGTGGGACGAGGTGGAGGCGGACGACGGCGTACATGAGATGATGAAAAAGGCTCAGGACGCCGGATGGATTATCCGCACGCTTCAGCGCGGGGATGAGGTCCGGCTGTCCGACCATGTGCGCGCGGTCGTTCATCAGCCGTGGACGGGAATGACAGACGACGCAAACGGCTCGTCTCTTGTGATGAGCGTATGCCTGGGCGACGCGTCGGTGCTGTTTACCGGCGATCTGACAGCGGAGGATGAAAACTCGATGTTCCCGGACTGCGATGTGCTGAAGGTCGCCCATCACGGCGCGAAGGGATCGACCAGCAGCCTGTTTCTGAAGATGACCACGCCGTCCGTGGCGGTGATTTCCGTGGGATATAACTCTTATGGACATCCCAGGCCTGAGACCATTGCCCGGCTGGAGGAAGCCGGCGCTGCAGTATACCGGACGGATGAATGCGGCGCGGTGTCCGTGCTGCTGATGCCGGACAGATCCATTGAAGTCAAGTCCATCAATTCTGCGTCCGAATCGGAGGGAGCCGCATGACGCACGATCAATTCTTCAAATCGATCAAAAACAATGAGATCAGGCCGGTGTATCTGTTCGCCGGCGTGGAGCAGCATATCAAAAACAGCGCGCTGGAAACGCTGCGAAAGAAGCTCCTTCCCGAGGGATTTGAGCAGCTCAACGAGAGCGTGTTCGAGGGCGCAGCGTCCGCCATGGACGTCATCGAGTCTGCGGAGACGCTTCCGCTGATGTGCGATAAGCGGCTGGTCATCGTCAAGGACTGGGCGCTGCTGATGCCCGGTAAGGCGAAAAACGAGGGCGAGGACACCGAGCGGATGCTCAGGTGGCTTCAGTCGGTGCCGGAGACCTGCTGCATGGTGCTCTATGTGACCGAGCAGCCGGACACGCGGAAGAAGCTCGCGAAGGAGCTTAAGAACCTGGCCGAATGGGTGCAGTTTGACCTTTTGAGCGATACGGACATCGCCCGCTGGTGCAACCGGCAGCTCAAGGAAATCGGCAAGCAGATCGATCCTTCGGCGGTTGAGCGGCTGGTGTTTATGGCCGGGCGCGCGCTGACCACGCTCAGTCAGGAGCTGGGCAAGCTGTCGGCGTACGTCGGGGAGAGCGAGGTCGTTACGGCAGCGGACGTCGAGGCGGTCGTTACGCCGTCCACAGAGTGCACCGTCTTTCAGATGATCGACTGCGTTCTTCGCCGCCAGCCCGCGCAGGCGCAGATGCTGCTTAAGAACATGCTGGAAAACGGCGAATCCCGCATCGGCGCGCTGGCGATGCTCACCCGTCAGCTGAGAATGCTGACGCATATCCGCCTAATGCGCGGGCAGGGCATGACGCTGCAGGAAATCGAGAAAAAGCTCTCGCTCAACCATTATGCCGCCGTGCGCGCGGCGGAGCAGGCCGGAAAATTCACCGTGGAATCACTGCAGGAGGGCTACAGGGCCTGCGTCGAGACCGATTACGCCAACAAAAGCGGCCGGATGCGCGACGCGGCGGCGCTGGATTTTCTGATGCTGCAGCTTTCGGCGATGAAATAGCGTGAGATATACACGGATTTCTGGATTTTGGGGATTCACAAATTCGTCCGGATAGGATATAATAACAGTCAGGAAATACCATATTCAAGGAGGATTTTTCCATGGAACTGAAGGGAAGCAGAACGGAACAGTGTCTGAAGGCGGCTTTCTCCGGTGAATCGGAGGCCCGCAACAAGTATACCTACTATGCCAGCGTCGCCAAGAAGGCCGGCTATGAGCAGATTGCCGCGCTGTTCCTTGAAACCGCTGAAAACGAGCGCGAGCATGCCAAGCGTGCGGCCAAGTATCTGGGCCTGATCGGCGATACCGCAGCCAACCTGAAGGCCGCCGCCGAGGGCGAGAACTACGAGCATACCAGCATGTATCCTGAGTTCGCTAAGATTGCCCGCGAGGAAGGCTTTGAGGATATCGCCGTGTTCTTCACCGAGACCGGCGAGGTTGAGGAAGAGCATGAGAAGCGCTATCTGAAGCTGCTCAAGAACATCGAGGACGGAACCGTATTCAAGAGCGAGACCGAGACCAAGTGGCGCTGCCGTAACTGCGGTTACGTGCACACCGGTACCGAAGCGCCCGAAATCTGCCCGGCCTGCCTGCATCCTCAGGGATACTACGAGCGCATGGCGGAGAACTATTGAGCATAAGAAACTGCGGAGGGGACGATCCCTTCCGCAGTTTTGCATGGAAAAAAGATAAGCGCCCGGCCTGCGCCGGGCGCCCTTTTGCGATTGATTTGTTCATATAAAACAAAAAGACCACTTCGGTGGTCTTTCTTGTTCTTACCTTAGGCCTGAGCCTTCGCCAGACGCTTCGCAAGACGGGCCTTTTTACGGTTGGCCGCGTTCTTATGCATAACGCCCTTGGCAACAGCCCTATCAACAGCGCCGGAAGTAGCGGACAGCAGGGCGGCATCGGCAGAGCCGGCAGCAACAGCAGCCTCGAACTTCTTAACGCTCGTACGCATAGCAGACTTGATCATACGGTTACGCAGATTCTTCTTCTCGGTAACCTTCACACGCTTGATAGCAGACTTAATGTTCGGCAAGACAATTCACCTCCACGCCTTATTCAGTCAACAAGAGATATTCTAACACGTTTTCTTTTAAGTTGCAATACTTTCCCGCTTCAAACACGTTAATTTCACGTCGTTTTTTGAATGTTTCTTCGCCTTTTCTGCCAGAATAGAGGCGATGAAACTTCAAAACGGGGGGATGAATCATGAGGCAGATCAGAACGGACCTCGCCATGGAATCGGCCGGCGCGCACGGCGCGGGCGAACTGCCCGGCGTCAGCGTTTCCGGCTGGGACGCGGGCGGCGTACAGATTACCGAGGTCCTGATTGAAAACGAAGAGGGCGCGAAGCTGCTCGGGAAGCCGGTGGGCCATTATATCACGCTGGAATGCGATGGCGTGCGGCAGCGCGACCCGGACGCCCGGACGGCGGTAGGCGTGCTGCTCGGGGAGGAGCTTGCGCGGCTGCTGCCGGAGGGGAAAGGCCCGGTGCTGGTCGTCGGGCTGGGCAACCGGATGGTAACGCCCGATGCGCTCGGCCCGCTCACCGTGGACGGAACGCTGGTGACGCGGCATCTGTACAGCGAGCTTCCGCACCTGACCGACAGGCGCATGAGTCCGGTCTGCGCGATGGCGCCGGGCGTTCTGGGCGTGACCGGCATCGAAACGAAGGAGATGGTCCGCTCGATGGTCGATGCAGTGCATCCGAGAGCGGTCATCGCGGTCGATTCGCTGGCTGCGCGGTCGGTCAGCCGGGTCGGCAGTGCCGTTCAGCTGACGGATACCGGTATTCAGCCCGGTTCCGGCGTGGGCAATCACCGGTCGGCGCTGACGAAGGATTCATTGGGCGTTCCGGTGCTGGCGCTGGGCGTGCCCATGGTGATTTATGCCGCGACCATCGCGCGGGACGCCTTCGAGCAGCTGGCCGGGGAGGATGAGACGATGGAGCAGGATCAGGCGCTCGATCAGTTGACTGACGAGCTGCTGGCCGGTTCCATGGGCGAGATGATCGTGACCCCGCGGGAGGTGGACGCGCTGGTGGAGGACGCGGCGAATATGCTGGCCGCCGGCATCAACCGGGCGCTTCATCCCGGGCTGAGCGATCAGGATATCCTGACGATGATGAACTGAACGGAGATAGATCCGCCTGCCCGAAGCATTCGATGCGGACAGGCGGATCGGTGCGTTTACCGGGTCAGCTCGAAGGAGCCGGGGAGCTTTCGGATGATCTCGATCCAGCGGAGCATGCGATCGGCGTCGAAATGCGGATAGCCGGAGATGTAGTGGTTGGCATATTGCACGCCGTCGATCTCGTAGCGGAGCACATACAGCTTCTGGTCGCCCGCGAATTCGCGGATCGCGCCCAGAACGACGTTTTCATTGGCCGGGGACACGGTTTTGCCGCTCATCAGGATTTCGCCGGTTTCGCCGTTTTCGACCGACCACGTAACCTCGTGCGTCTCGCGGCTGTCGTTGCCCAGAACCACGTCGTGCGTCCAGTCGACCAGCTCGTCCATCATCAGGCAGACGGGCCGCTGGACGCGTTTGATGTAGTGATAGGCCAGCTTTTTGGCGTAGTAGTAGTCGACGACGGCGTCGGAAATCTGCGGCCAGCCGTCGATCATGTTCCACCAGATGATGCCGGTTCTGCGCCACTTCTTGATGCGAGTGCGCTCGATGAAGAACTTCTTGGCCTCCGCCTGAACGACCTGCGAGAGGATGGAGAAGGTTTCAAGGTCCCCGGGCACGGAGCCGAAGTAGATGGCCACCTGATCGTGCATGAGGTCGATGCGGTTGTAGCCTCTGCGGCCGCGCGGCAGATAGTCGGTGTTGTGGGTGTCCCAGACGTCGTTGTTCAGCCACGGAACCAGCTTGTCCTCGGGGATGAACTTCCTGAGGGAGGACGGCGCGGGGCAGCCGTGATAGCCGCATTCGCTGATGAAATGCGCCTTGGAGTGCTTGTAGAAATCGTCCTTGAAGAAGGCTCGCGCGCCCCAGTTGTGCTGCTCGGGCACGTCATACCGGGCGATGCCCTCGGGGATGTAGGGCGAGGAGTGGAGATAGACGCGGTTCGGGTCCTCCATGCGGATGACGCGCGGAAGCACCTCGCGGGAGATGGCGTTGTAGCGGTTGGAGTAGGTGGGATAGTCCTTCTCGACGAGGCCTTCGTCGATTTCGTTGTCGCCCGCCCAGAGCAGGATGCTCGGATGATTCCTGAGCTTGCGGACGACGGCGGTCGCTTCTTTTTCGATGGCGGCGATGAATTCGGCGCTGGGCGGGTAGACGGCGCAGGCCATGGCGAAGTCCTGCCAGACCATGATGCCGTGTTCATCGCACAGATCGAAGAAATTGTGGTCCTCGTAGACATTGCCGCCCCAGCAGCGGACGATGTTGCAGCCGGCGTCGACGAACAGATCGATCGCGGCCTGAACGCGGCCGGCGTCGCGGCTGTGCAGCGCGTCCATGGGCACCCAGTTGCTGCCCTTGGCGAGAATGGGTGTGCCGTTGCAGAGAATTCTGAATTCGCCTGCGTCGCCCGGTTCCCATCGGGTATCGAGAATCAGCTTGCGGATGCCGAATCTGAAGGTCTTTTCATCGGCAACCTCGCCGTTGTGAAGGAGCGTTACCCTTATATCATACAGCGGCTGTTCGCCGTATCCCATCGGCCACCAGAGCCTGGGCGAGGGGACGGAAATGACTTTTCCGAGGCTGACGAAGCGCGCAGCATATTCCTCGGAGAAGGAGGACTCTCCGCATACGCCCTCGACGCGCACGGTGAAGCCTTCGAGATAGGTATCTTTTGTTTCGAAGCGGATGCGGCAGTCCAGCTGCGCGTTTCCGAAGCGGTCGATCGACTTGGTGGCGAGGTAGGCCTGCGTGATCCTGTGTTCGGGCAGAACCCGGATGCTGACCCCGCGCCACATGCCGGCGGAGACGAAGCGGCCCATGATGTCCCAACCGAAGGAGGAAGAGGGCTTGCGGACCTGCGTGTATTCGTCGCTGCCCTCGCAGCCGATGAGCGCGACGGGATAGTCCTTGCTGCGGGCCACGTTCATGGTGGACCTGACGCGCACGGAAACGGTGTTTTCGCCGCCATAGATCAGCGCGGAGGACACGTCCATGAGATGCTCGATGAACATATTGTCCGTGCTGCCGACCGGAACGTCATTGACGAACACATCTGCGAAGGTGTCGATTCCGTCAAACTGCAGCACGCATTTTCTTCCCTTGCAGTCGGCGGGAACGTCAAACGTGCGGACAAACCACCACTGATAGAACTCATATTTGCGGAAGGCATAGAGGTTTTCTGCATAGAAGGGCTCTTCGGCGAGACCGGCGCGCATCAGATCGAGCTCGATGTTGCCGGGCACCTGCGCACGGATTTCCGGCCAGCCGGCGGCGGCCAGCTCGTCGGGCGTTTCCGGGAGAATTCCTTCTTCCGGATGGTAATACAGCTTCCATTCGCCATTCAGGGAAAGAGTCTGCACGGTTGATTCCTCCTTGCTTTGCCTGTTTTGATTTAGTATACCATGCCGTTTCCCAAAACGCAACAAACAGGCGGTGGGATCGGAAAATGAATAAATCGGACACAAATATGATGGATTGGGAAAAAAGCCCTTCACGCGCCGTGTGCAATATGCTATGATGTAGCTGTAACCGGAACACGGGATACGAAAGAAAGGAGAATGAACATGACCCCTTACATCATTGCAGGCTGCGTGCTGCTGTTTCTGGCGCTGCTTCTGGCCGTCGGCTATGTCAAGGCGCCGCCGGATCAGGCTTACATCATTTCGGGCCTGAGGAGAAAGATCGTCGTGGGCAAGGCGAGCATCCGGATTCCGTTCTTCGAGCGGCTGGATAAGCTGAGCCTGAAGATGATTTCGGTAGACGTAAAAACCAGCTCGTTCGTGCCGACCGCCGAATACATCAACATCACCGTAGACGCTGCGGTCAAGCTGAAGATTGGCACCGAACCGGCCATGCTGTCCATCGCCGCGGAGAACTTCCTGAATAAGGACAGCGCGTATATCATCTCTCAGGTGCAGGATGTTCTGGAAGGCAACATGCGCGAGATCATCGGCCAGATGAAGCTGGAAGAGATGGTCACCAACCGCAAATCCTTCGCTGAAAAGGTACAGGAAAATGCCGTGCCCGACCTGAACCGCATGGGCCTTGAGATCATCAGCTTCAACGTTCAGGCCTTCTCGGACGCGAACGGCGTCATCAACGATCTGGGTATCGACAACATCAGCCAGATCAAGAAAAAGGCCGCCATCGCCAAGGCTGAGGCCGACAAGGAAATTGCCAAGGCGCAGGCGCAGGCCAGCAAGGAAGCCAACGACGCGAAGGTCGAGGCTGAAACGCAGATCGCCATCAAGAACAACGACCTGCGCATCAAGGAAGCGGAGCTGAAGCAGCTCTCCGACATCAAGCAGGCCGAGGCCGACGCCGCCTACGGCATCCAGCGGGAGGAACAGCGCAGGACCATCGAGGTCAAGACGGCGGACGCCAACATCGCCCGTCAGGAGCGCGAAGCCATCCTGAAGCAGAGAGAGGTTGAAGTCACCGAGCACACGCTCGAAGCCACCGTCAAGAAAAAGGCGGAAGCCGAGCTGTACGCCCGCCAGAAGCAGGCGGAAGCAGAGCTGTTCGAGAGGCAGAAGCAGGCGGAAGCCGAGCTGGCCGAGGCGCAGCGTCAGGCGGAGGCCATGAAGCTGCAGGCGGAAGCCGAGAAATTCGCTCAGGAGCAGGCTGCCGCCGCCGACCGCTTCGCCAAAGAGCAGGAGGCCGAGGGCGTCCGTCAGCTGGGTCTGGCGGAGGCGGAAGCCATCCGTGCAAAAGCGCTGGCGGAAGCCGAAGGTATCGACCGCAAGGCCGAGGCCATGCGCAAATACGGCGAGGCCGCGGTTCTGGAGATGTACTTCGCCGCGCTGCCCGAAATCGCCAAGGCGGTCGCTTCGCCCCTGGCTCAGGTGGACAAGATCACCATGTATGGCGAGGGCAACACCACGCGTCTGGTCGAGGATATCGTAAAATCCACCACGCAGGTGTCCGACGGCCTGACCGAGAGCATCGGACTGGACCTCAAGAGCCTGCTGTCCGGTTTCATCGGCGGCAGGATGGGCTCCGGCGTCCCGGCGGCGCCTGTTCAGCCCGCAGCACCGGCCGCGCCCGAGGAGAATCAGACGATCTGACCCGCCGGCTTATAAACCGCAGAGGAGAGGGAGAAATCCCTCTCTCTGCGCGTTGACAAAGTCAACGCTTGTGGACGGGGAACTGCGGTTCCCCGCCACTGCCACCCCTCACGGCGGCATTTTCTGAAAATCTCACGATTTTCCGGGCGAAAATGCAGGGAAAGAAGCATTTTTCTC
>JAFQQU010000037.1 GCA_017410445.1 Clostridia bacterium
CTCGATTTAGACACAGGAGAGGTATATGATGTCGACGCAGCAAATGGACAGCTCGTTGGAATGAAACGTACTATTAAGTATAATCCGGCAGAAGAATTCCCTCGCATTCGTATCCTTCCTGTCGTTTCGGATGTCCCCATATACCAGAGTTACTTGACAATGGTACGGGAGCAATTGGGTATTCAAATCGATGGCTGGTTCGATAACGCACCGGTGTTCAAGTTCGAAGAATATGATCCAACTAACCCTGTATCGAAGGAGAGGTATCGAGCAGAACGTGAGTTTATGGAAAAAGCGCATGGATTGACTGCGGGTTATTTCGATCCTCCAGTTCCGCACTTTGGCAGCTATTGGACAGAACATACGATTCAGTTTGCAAAGGAATGGTGCGAAAAGGAAGGATATGAATGGTATGAGGAATAATAGCCGGCAATGAGGCTGAACTCAGTATAACGCTGGGTGAGGCCTTTTTTTGTTCCCTGAATTGACGGCGAGGGCCGGCAATGCTAAAATGAATGGCAGAGGACAGATAACGAATGCTTTGCCCCAGTGGAGATAAAGGACGCAGAGGAGTGGGATTATGGACTTCAGAAATCAGACGGCGCTCATTACCGGAGCGGCGGTTGGCATTGGCCGGGCTGCGGCGCTTAAGTTTGCTCAGAACGGAGCGGACGTGATCGTATCGGACATAAACGAAGAGAAGCTGAACGCCGTAATTGAAGAATTGAAGGCATACCCGGTCCGGGTAAAGGGGTTTGTCTGCAATGTCTGCGACGAAGCGCGCATCCATGAGGTGATCAGGGAGAGCATTGCCTGCTTTGGGAAGATTGACATTCTGGTGAACAACGCGGCCCTGTGGCGCTGCTGGTCGTCCTTTGTGGAAACGCCTGTGGATGAGTGGAAAAAGTTCATGGATGTGAATATCATGGGCACGGTGTACTTCACCAAAGCCGTGCTGCCGGGAATGATAGAAAACAAATATGGCCGGATTATCAATATCGCATCGGTTGCGGGCGTGTACGGCAACGCGAACATGGTGCATTATTCGGCGACGAAGGGCGCTGTGATCGCCATGACGAAGGCGCTGGCCAAAGAGGTGGCCAAGGACGGCGTTACGGTAAACAGCGTATCTCCGGGCAGCGTGAGCCCCTCTGAAAACGGGGACCCGAACTACAGCCAGCCCAGCGAGCTTTCCTTCATGGGAAGAACCGGTACGGATATGGAGAATGCCGGGCTGATCTGCTACCTGGCCAGCGAGGAAGCGGCCTATATTTCGGGCCAGAATATCCAGATCGACGGATGCAGGAAGAAGCAGTAAAGCGGCCGGGAAAAGAATGAGCAGAGGATTCGAAGATGGATTTCACTCACGGAAACAGAATGAACCGCTGCCGTATCTCCAAGTATTCCCCGGAATACCGACAAAATGGCATTTACACCAAAGAGGAATGGACGAACATATGCGACGTCGGCAAATCATTTGAGGGCATTGAACTGACCATGTGCGAATATGAGCGCGTGGAATATAATTACCTGCGTTTTGTGCATGCGCTCTGTCAGGCATGCGGCATACAGAAGCTCGCGGTCGCGGGGCTGGAAGAATACGGCGATGATATCGCGTGGTCGGACGGAATGATTCTGGATATGGGTCAGACCGGGCGCATCTGCCGCGACATACTCCGCGAGAAATGCTGGTGCAGGCTGGAAGCGGAAGGGATGCGCATCCGCTTCGGATATGAATACTATCTGCATGTTGAATGTGCGCTCAGTGCGGAAGAAGCTTCTGTCATTGCATCGGAATATGAGCTGTATGCCGAACCATGGTATGAAGAAATGCCGGACGACGAAGAGGAATAATATGAAAACAGCATCCAACAGACGCTTGTCTGCCGGATGCTGTCGTTTTTATGGAGATTACCGCTCGACGGGATAGAGGATCTTCAGCTGATTGATGCGGCTCTGATAGGCCTTCTGCTGCCTCTCAGCCATCAGGTGATCGCGGATCTGCTCGCTGACCATGTCGAAGGAAAGGCTTTCGCCGTCGTTCTTGGCGTCCAGACGGATCAGGTGGTAGCCGAATTGGGTCTTGACGGGGCCGCGCAGCTCGCCTTCTTCCATCTCGAAGCAGGCCTGATCGAATTCGGGAACCATCTGTCCGCGGCCGAACTCGCCCAGAGAACCGCCCTGCTCCTTGGAGGGGCAGGAGGAGTATTCCTTGGCGGCATCCTCAAAGGAGATCTCGCCGGCGTTGATCTTGTTCATGATCTCGGCGGCCAGCTCTTCGGAATCAACCAGAATGTGGCTGGCGGCGACGGTGGGCTGGCCGGCGAACTGAGCGGGGTTGTCATCGAAGAACTTGCGGACTTCCTCGTCGGTGACCTTTACGTTCGAAACGGCCTTGTTGATGGAATACTGAACCAGCATCTGCTCCTTGACGCGGGCCATCTGAGCCTTGAACTCGGGCTCGCGCTCGTACAGGTTGCGCATGGCGTCGGCCAGGAAGAGGCGCTGAGCGATCAGCTGCTCCAGAATCATGGCGCGGCCCTGCTCGGACTGGTAGGCGGCGCCGCGCTGACCCATCTGCGCGATCATTTCGTCGATATCGGACTCATAGATGGCCTTGCTGTTGACGACGGCCAGGGGCTTGAGATTATTTTCCATGTGTATGCACTCCTTCGGTAGTTTCGGTCGGCAGGAGAGATCGCTCCTTACTGACCCAATCCAGCATAGTATACCACGATTTCATGTAAATTACCAGACTGTATCCATTATATAACCTGCAATGTGTCCCGCGAAACGACGACCGCCGCCCGACTCAATCCGAGCCGGGCGGCGGTTTTTGCTATGAGGCTTAGCGGTTCTTCCATCTGCCGGAGATGAAGTATACCATGCCGATGATCAGCGGCATGAAGCCGGCGAGCGCGTCGCCGTACCAGAAGCCCTGGCAGCCCATGCCGACGGCGAAGCCCAGCAGGGCGGAGATGCCGACGCGGCTGATCATGCCGTCGATGATGGCGACGGCGAAGTTCAGCTTGGTGTTGCCGGAGCCGTTGATCAGCGAGAAGCTGACCGAGCGGGTGGCGGAGCCGTAGAAGTTCAGGATGGCGGGGATGACGACGATCCATGCCTTGGAGAGTACCTCGGCGTCCGTCGTGAACATGGAGAAGATCGGCTCGGAGAAGAAGTACAGCGCGACGGCGAGGGCGGTGGAAATCAGCATGCCGCAGACAAAGACCACCTTCATGATCTTGGGAACGCGCTCGTATTTCTTCGCGCCCAGATTCTGGCCGACCATCGAGCTGCCGGCGGTGGTGAAGGACTGGGAGACGATGCCGATCATCATGTTGATCTTGTTGTACAGGCCGGAGAGCGCCGAGAAGACCACGCCGTACAGGTTGATCCAAGAGGTCAGGATGATCTTGGACAGGTTGATGGCGGCGGACTGAATGGCCATCGGCACGCCCAGCGCGACCAGCTTCCTGAAGGCAGTCGGCTCAATCTTGAAGGATTCAAGCTTGAAGTCGAAGCCGAAGCTCTCTTTATGCGAATACAGATAGGCCAGCGCGGTGACGAAGCTGATGCCCTGAGAGATGACCGTCGCCAGCGCCGCGCCGAAGACTTTCATGTCGAGCACAGCGACAAAGATCAGGTCAAGAACGATGTTGACGACCGCCGCAATCGCGATGAACACGAACGGACGGCGGCTGTCGCCCATGCCGCGCAGAATGGCGGAAATGATGTTGTAGCCGTAGATGAAGAACAGGCCGACGATGCAGGTGACCGTGTAGTCCATCGTGAATGCGTAGGACTCAATGGGCGTGTTCAGCCAGCCCAGCATGAGGTCGCGGATGAAATAGCAGCCCAGCGAAATGATGAGCGAAACGCCCAGCAGGAAGGTGAACATGGTGCCGATGATGTTCTTTACGACGTCCATCCGCCTTGCGCCGACGTTCTGAGCGATCAGCACCTGGCCGGCGGACGAAAAGCCCATGGCAACGAAGGTCAGCAGATGCAGCACATCGCCGCCGATGGAGACAGCCGACATGCCCGCGCCGCCGATGTACTGGCCGACGATGATCATGTCGACGATGTTGTAGATGGCCTGCAGTGCGTTGGAGACGAACAGGGGAAAGGCGAACTTGAGCAGCAGCTTCGTCACGCTGCCGCCGGTCAGGTCTGTGACCATGGACGAGCTCTTCTGTGACATGGTTTTTCCTCTTTTCTGATGTACTTATGCCAGATTATAGCACCGGGTTCAGGCTCGTTCAAGCAATATACGGTGTAAATTCATGCGGCATTAATGTGAATATTGCAGGAATGAGGTGCGTTGACAGGAGAGAGCGGCGCATGGTAAAATGATTGTAAAACAGGCGGGAATGAACGGTCTGCCGCGCTGCAGATTTATAGCGCGCGGCGCACGGAACAGAGGAAACAAACCGGATACCGGGGCATATGAGGCAGGAAAGCGAGGGTGGATCAGATGGATAAGAATCGGTCTTTCGGCGCGCTGTGCGCTGTCGACGCACTGAACAGACGGCTGCCCGGCGAGGCGCAGACGGGTAAAGTCAGGGAGAACCGCGTGGTGGGCGTTTTCTATTTTCTGACGCACGGAGCCAGAGAGAGCAGCGAGGGGCCCTATGATATCAGCCGCATCATGAAGGAAGCGCCTGAGGCCGTGCATGACTATAACCATCCGGCATGGGGAAAGGGCTCGCTGTACTGGGGCGAGCCGCTGTTTGGCTACTATCATCTGAAGGACAAATGGGTTCTGCGCCGCCATGCAAAGCTGCTGACCATGGCGGGGGCGGATTTCATCATCTTTGATACCACCAACCGGAGGACGTTCCTTTCGCAGGTGCTGCCTATTCTTGAGGTGTTCGACGAATACCGGAAAGAGGGCTGGAATGTTCCGAAGATCGCCTATTACACGAACACGCAGTCGGGCGAGACGGTAGAGGAAATATATCAGGATATCTACAAGCCCGGACTCTATAAGGATCTCTGGTTCTATTGGGAGGGCAAGCCGTTTATCGTGGGCCTGCCGGAGGAATGCTCGGAGGAGGCCAGAAACTTCTTCACCTTCCGCCTTGCCCAGTGGCCGACGGAAGCGCAGAAGCAAGGCGGCTGCCCGTGGATTGATTTTGAACGGCCTCAGAGAGTGTGGAAAACGGCGGAGGGCGTCAATGAGATTGTGCCGGTAGCGGTCGCGCAGCATCCGAACCTCAGCTTCGGCGACGGCGCGCTGTACGGCGACCCTACGCCGCGCGGAAGGGCCTTCCGCGGCTATAAGAACGACAAGACGCCCGAAGCGCTGGCATACGGCTATAACGTTGCAGAGCAGTGGGAACGCGCCATCGAACTGGACCCGAAGATGGTCTTCTTTACCGGCTGGAACGAATGGACGGCGGGAAAGATTCAGGGAGACGGAGACCGTCCCGTGCTCATGGTCGATCAGGCGGACGCCGAATACTCGCGGGACGCCGAACCCATGCGCGGCGGCTTCTTTGATAATTACTATATGCAGATGTGCGATTACATCCGCCGCTACAAGGGCTCGCCCGAGGATCTGCCTGTTCAGAAGAAAAAGAAGATCGCCGTGCGTGGCGGATTCGAGCAGTTCAGGGACGCGCTTGTCTATGACGTCATGCCCTTTGGAACCATTCCGCGCGACGCTGCGGGCGTTGGCGGCATTCAGTACAAAAACGATACCGGCCGGAACGAGTTTGCCGAAATTCGCGTGATGCACGACGAGGATACCATCGCCTTCTATGCCAAAACCAAGAATGATATCGTGTTTAATATGTTCACCAAGTGGATGACGCTGTTCCTGTCGATGGAGGGACGGCCCTATGCGCCCGACTGGCACGGATATCACTATCTGATCAACGATATCGTTCTCGATAAGAGCGCCACGTTCATTCAGCGGTGTCTGGGCGGCTTCCGCTGGGGCGACAACACGCGCATTCCCTATGAATTCAGCGGAAAGGAGATCGCCGTCTATATCCCGAGGAAGTATCTGGGGTTGACAGAGGGCGCGTTTGCCCTGTCCTTCAAGTGGGCGGACCATACAGGGTATAATGAGAACATTGAGGACTTCTATGAATTCGGCGACAGCGCGCCCTATGGAAGGTTTAATTTTATGTACAGGGGAGAATAGAAAAGATGCTTGGCAAGGATGATCGAAAGAAGAAGTATCTTTTGCAGTACGGTTCGCTGTTCATTTTGCATATGGCGATTCAAAAGTACAGGGCTGGGCAATCGAGGCCGCGGGACCGGACGGTTTGTCAGACTGGGCGATGAGACTATTGGTGCTGCCGGCGGCAGTACCGCTGCTGCTGGCGTTCTGGATTACCTTTCAGAATGAGAGAGTCCATTTTCTGATCCGCTGGTGGCTGAAGTTTCTGTTCGCAGCTTTACTGATCATGCTGGTTATGATGATGCTGGGCTTTGGGCGCGTCCGGATGAACGGCTGGAGCGCAATATAGAAAGAGATTCCGGTCCGATAAAATGCCGGGCCGGAATCTTTTTGCTTTGAGAGATCAGTTCAGCGAATTCACGTCCACAACCGCCAGCATGGCGTCGTTGTTGTTTGCGTCGCGCCCGGGCGCGCTCTCGGAGGAATAGGCGATATACAGCTTATCGCCGATCTGCCGTGCATAGGGATAGCTCAGCATCAGCCGGCGGTTTCCGTCGGTCGGCTGCCCCTCGTCAATGAGATACAGCCGGTCGATCCGGAAGGAACCCTTTTCGCCGACGCCCAGCAGCATCCGGCTCCGGTCGTACGGCCGGCCGGGGATCGATTCGTTGAATACAAGATAAGGCCGCCCGTCGGCGAGGTATCCGCAGAAGGGTTTGGTCGTGCACATCGGAAGATTAGAAAGCGCTGCGGGGGAGAAGGTTCTGCCGCCGTCTTCGCTCAGGGATACGGCCGCATGGAACCGTCCGTCCGTTCTGGCCGACTGATTGCGCATCACCAGCATGACGCGTCTGCCGTCCACCCATGCGCCGGCCTCGGTGAAGATCTCTCCGTTCGTATCGGGCCGGATGACGTCCCATTTCGTCAGGTCGCCGCCATGGCTGATTGCCGCCGCAGCCAGCCATTTTCCGTCGCAGCCCGGAATCAGCCAGTTTCCGTCCGCCGTCCGGGCAGGCGCGCCCAGCGGCCAGAAATCCTCGGCTACCAGACCCATGGACTGCCATGAACAGCCGTCGTATCTCCATGC
>JAFQQU010000038.1 GCA_017410445.1 Clostridia bacterium
GAGCGATCATCTTCTCAGCTTCCTCTTCGCCGTATGCATTGATCAGACGCGCAACCAGCGTTTCGGGGATCGAATACATGATGGACAGGTATCTCGCCGGATTTTCACCGCGGACAAGATCCTTCAGTTCGCCCGCATCGCGCTCACGGATCAGATTGCGCAGCGTGCCGTTTACCAGCGCCGCATAATGCTCCCGTCCGAGACGCTTAATTGCATTCACCGCCTCGTCAACCGCCGCGTGGTCCGGAATCCGGTCCATATAGAGCAGCTGAGCAGCCGCCACATGCAGAACGGCACGGACGATCGGCTCCGGCATGCTCGCAACCAGCTGATTGAGCAGATGGTCGATGCGCATCCGGTTTTCAAGGGCCGTATAGAAAATATTGGTGGCAAGACGCTTGTCTTCCGGCGACAGCTCTACTTCCTTAAACCGCTTATTCAGCGCAATTCCTGCATAGGCGTCCGCCATCATGACGTCGCACAGCGCGTTGAGTGCAACGCGGCGCGCATCGCCCTTGCGGGGAGCTGCCGGTCTGTCGCCATCCTTGCGGAACGGACGCTCGCCATCTTTGCGGAATGGACGCTCGCCATCCTTGCGGAACGGACGCTGTTCGCCATCCTTGCGGAACGGGCGCTCGCCATCCTTGCGGAACGGACGTTCGCCGTCCTTACGGAACGGACGCTCGCCATCCTTACGGAACGGGCGCTCGCCGTCCTTGCGGAACGGGCGCTCGCCATCCTTGCGGAACGGGCGCTCTTCGCCGTCCTTGCGGAAGGGCTTCCGCTCCGTGCTGCCTGAACCGCCTTCTACTTTACGAAAAGGTTTGTTTTCGCGCTTATCATCATTCATGCTTCGGTACGCTCCCTGCTGAAAATCGTCCCTACCGGGATACTCTTGCCCATCAGATAGGCTTTTGCGTTCATCCTTTTTGCACCTGGCGCCTGCATTTCAAGAACTTCCAGCGCGCCGTTTCCGCAGGCAATCAGAAGTCCCTTCTTGGCCGATGCTTCAATCACTTCGCCGGGGCGTCCGCTGCCGCTTGCCGCACGGGCAAGCCACAGCTTCATCACGCCGCCGTCCGGCATATAGGTAAAGGTACCCGGCCACGGATTGAATCCGCGTACGCGGCAGGCGATCTCTTCCGCACTCATCATCCAGTCGATCAGACCGTCCTCGCGCGAAAGCATGCGCTCATGAGACATTTCTTCTTCATTCTGAGGCGTACGCGGACACTCGCCTGCTTCCAGTTTCTTAAGCGTCTCAATCAGCAGTTCCGCACCGATTTTTGCAAGTCTCTCAGTCAGTTCGCCCGCCGTCTCCAGCTCGCCGATGGGCGTTTCCGCCTTCAGTGCCATGTCGCCCGTGTCTACGCCGGCGTCCGTGAACATCGTAGTAACGCCCGCCGTCGTTTCGCCCATGGCGATACACCAGTTGATCGGCGCAGCGCCGCGGTACTTCGGCAGCAGAGACGCATGTACGTTCACCGTGCCCATCGGAGGGATGTCGAGCAGCCTCTGCGAGAGAATCTGTCCGAAAGCCGCCGTGACAAACAGATCCGGCTGCAGCGCCTCAAGAGCTTCCCTGCCCTCCTTGCGGCGAATCTTCTCAAACTGATACACTGGCACGCCCTTCTGCTGCGCAGCCACTTTGACGGGGCAGGCAGTCAGTTTGTTTCCGCGGCCGGACGGACGATCAGGCTGCGTGAACGCCGCAACTACTTCATATCCGTTATCCACCAGCGCATTAAAGGACGGAACGGCAAATTCGGGCGTTCCCATAAAGACGATGCGCATATATTACACTTCACCCTTTTTCTTCATCTCTTCGGTGACGTCCTCGATCATCTTGTCGACATAAACAACGCCATCCAGATGATCCAGTTCATGACAGACCGCGCGCGCAAAGAACCCTTCTGCGACAAACTCAAACTCGCGTCCCTTGCGGTCCATCGCGCGGACCTTTACCCAGTCGGGGCGCTCTACCGTACCGCGGCGTCCGGGTACGCTCAGGCAACCCTCGACGTCGATGCTCATCGTTGCGGATCTCTCCGTGATTTCCGGATTGATCAGCTCGACCAGTCCGTCTCCGACGTCGATTACGACAATCCTGCGCAGAATACCGACCTGCGGCGCGGCCAGTCCGCAGCCGTCCGCAGCATACATCGTTTCCGCCATATCCTTAAGAAGACCGACCATGCGCCGGTCAAACAGCTTGACCGGATGCGCCTTTTTGCGCAGCACGTCCTCGCCCAAGCGACAAATCTTCATTACCGCCATTGGTCTTCGCTCCTTTCATCATACAGCTTTACAGCATTGCATTCGGATTGACTTCCAGCTCAACCCGAACCTTCTCGTAGGAAATCTCCTCGAGCTCTTCCATATATGAAATCACCCTGTCCGAGGGCTCTTTCGCATACATTTTGAGGAACACCTGCCATCTTGCTTCTCCGCGAAGAAGCTTCAGCGGCGCCTCCAGCGCACGCATCTGAATGACGTCCCGCCGGATTGTCGGATCGGAATCAAGAAACTCATTCAGCCTCTTCTCAAGATCCTGCGCTGCATTCTGAGCGTCCATTTCACTCTTTGCCGATACCAGCAGCCTTGCCAATACCGTAAACGGCGGATACAACCCTCTCCTGCGCTGCTTTTCTTCCCGGAAGTAAAACGCCCGGTAGTCCTGCTGCGCAGCCAGCTGAATGCCGTAATGCTCCGGATCATACGTCTGCAGGATTACCTTGCCCGGGTATTCCGCTCTGCCCGCGCGCCCGGCCACCTGTGTAATCAGCTGGAATGTGCGCTCCACGCTCCGGTAATCCGGCACATGCAGCGAAAGATCCGCCGCAACAACGCCGACCAGTGTGACATTCGGAAAATCCAGTCCCTTTGCGATCATCTGTGTGCCGACCAGCACCTGCGCTTTTCCGCTGCGGAACTCGCTGAGGATCTTTTCATGCGAATCCTTGCCGCCGGTCGTATCCACATCCATCCGCAGGACCGAAACGCCCGGAAAACGGGCCTGCACTTCTTCCTCGACCTTCTGCGTGCCTGTTCCGAAGAAGCGGATGAACTTGCTGCCGCATTCGGGGCAAACCTTCGGCGGCTTGCGCTCGTCGCCGCAGTAATGGCAGTGCAGTTTGTCGTCCGCCATGTGATACGTCATGGAAACGTCGCACTGATCGCACTTCTCGACATGTCCGCACGACCGGCACGACACGAACGTCGAATACCCGCGCCGGTTAATAAAGAGTATCGCCTGACGCCCTTGATCGAGGCACTCCTGCATTTCCCGAACCAGCGCCGCGCTGAAAATGGATTTGTTGCCCTGCACCAGTTCCTCGCGCATATCGACAATTTCAACTTCCGGAAGCGCCCGGCCGCAGACGCGTTCGTTCATCTCGATCAGCGTCAGCTTATTCCATGGCTTAACGCCAGGCATCGCTTTCATATAGGTCGAAATGGACGGCGTTGCGCTGCCCAGCAGCATGACCGCTCCGTGATATTCCGCGCGCCACTTTGCAATATCCCGCGCATCATACCGGGGCCTTTTGTCCGAAAGATAGCTTGATTCATGTTCTTCGTCCACGATGATCACGCCCGGCTTTTCAAGCGGTGCAAACACCGCTGATCTCGCGCCGATCACCACGCGTGCTTCTCCGGACCGGATCCGTCTCCACTCGTCAAACCGCTCACCCGCAGACAGACGGGAATGAAGCACCGCAGCGTCTCCGCCGAACCGTCTGCGGAACCAGTCGACCATCTGCGGCGTCAGGGAAATCTCCGGAACCAGCACAATCGCCGTTCTTCCGCTGGCCAGCGTTTCCCGGATAACGCGGATATATACTTCGGTCTTTCCGCTTCCGGTCACGCCGTGCAGAAGAAACCGTCCGCCGTCTCCGTCAAGCGCACGCTTGATCTGTTCAAGCGCATGCTGCTGGCTTCTCATGAGCGGCGGGTCGACGGCCGCTTCGCCTTCCAGTGCACGATACGGCGTCCGCATCACTTCGCTGGCCTCAACGCGGACAATTCCCTGTTCAGCCAGCTTATTGACCGCACCCGGCGATATCGAGTTCAGCACAGGAACCGGCTTGGGGCCATCCCGCAGCGCTTCGATGACTTCCAGCCGCTTCTTTGCCCGCTTGTTGCTCTCGATTGCCCGTTCAAGCTCCTCACCCTGAACAATCAAACGCGCGATATCGATCTGTTTCTTCCGGACGCGCCCTCCGCGCATCTGAGAGGGGATCATCTGCCTGAGTCCGTCGACCAGATTGCAGTGATACCGCTTCTTCATCCAGCGGGACAGCTCTATCAGCTCCGGCAGAATAACCGGATAGTCTTCAAGCGTACGGAGCACAGGCTTAATGAGCGTCGGATCCAGATCACACTCATCCTTAATCTCGATCACGAATCCTTCGCGCTTTCTCGGACCGAACGGCACCTCTACCCGCTGACCGGGCACAAGCGTCATATCATCCGGAATGCGATAAGTGAACAGCCGGTCCACCTGTTCACTGGATATATCAATAATGATATCAGCAAACCGACTCGTCATTTCCCCTCCGATATAGCGATCACCCGGTCGAGAATCGCGTCGGCCACATCGCGCTTGCTCATCAGCGGCAGGGAATCCATGGAATCCCTTGTAATCAGAGTCACGCAGTTCGTGCTGCCCGCAAAACCCGCGCCGGGCATGGTAACGTCGTTTGCGACGATCATGTCCGCGTTCTTTTTCAGCAGTTTCTTCTGTGCATTTTCAAGCACGTCGTTGGTTTCCGCAGCAAACGCTACGAGAATCTGCCCTTCATGCTTGTCTCTTCCGAGCTGCGCCGCGATATCAGGATTGGGGACCATATGAAGCGTCATGTCATCGCCTGTCTTCTTGATTTTGACAGAAGATACCGACTCCGGTCTGAAGTCAGCCGGTGCAGCCGCCTGAATGACGATATCGGTCGTCTTCGCACGGGTCGTTACCTGCTCATACAGGTCGAGCGTGCTCTGAATGCCAACCATTTCCACGCCAGGAACGGGCGCCAGATCGACCGGCCCGCTTACCAGCGTCACGCGGGCTCCGCGGTCTCTGGCCGCCTCGGCAATGGCATATCCCATCTTGCCGGTCGACCTGTTGGAAAGGAAGCGAACGGGATCAAGCATCTCGCGGGTAGGTCCGGCAGTCACCATGACTGTCTTGCCTTCGAGGTCCTTCACCCTCGTCAGCAGCGCCGTGATCTCCTCGACAATCTTTACCGGTTCGCTCATGCGACCGACGTCGGTATCGCCGCATGCAAGGAACCCACTTTCAGGGCCCACCATGCGGACGCCGCGGTCGATGAGCGTCCTGATGTTCTGCTGAGTCGCCGGGTTTTTCCACATCGCAGTGTTCATGGCCGGCGCAATCATGATCGGCGCAGTCATCGCCATGGCGGTCGTTGAAATCAGGTCATCCGCAATTCCGTTTGCCAGCTTGCCGATGAAATTGGCCGTTGCCGGGGCTACCACCATGACGTCGGCGCTCTTCGCAAGCGAAATATGCTCAATTTCCCAGTTATGATCAAACTGACTGACATAAACCTGATTGCCGGACAGCGTTTCAAAGCTGAGCGGCGCAACAAAGCGACAGGCATGCTCTGTCATGACAACGCGAACATTCGCATGCAGCTTCTTCAACCGGCTGACGATCTCGCAGGCCTTATAGGCGGCGATTCCGCCCGTAACGCCCAGTACAACGCATTTACCAGACAGCATGCCCATCCCTCCTCAAATCATTTGTTACTGAGCGTCCTTATCAGCTTCGTCTTCGGCAGCCTGCTCGTCGCGGGTGTAGGTAATCAGGCCGCGGTTGATTTCTTCAATCGCGATGACCAGCGGCTTGGTATCCTTGGGAGTAATCAGAGGCTGACTTCCGCCAATCAGCTGGCGGGCACGCATGGAGGCTTCAACAGCCAGAGTGTATCGGCAGTCAACCTTGGCCAGCAGATCACCAATGGGGGGATTGATCATAGACATAATAATATACCTCCTTAGAACGAATGGATGATCGAATCGATCATCTGCTTCTGGGCGCTCTTCCGGTGCGCGCACGCATCGATGATGCCCTTGACTTCCTGAACTGCGGTGTCCAAATCATCGTTCAGAACGATGTAGTCATACCCGTAAGCGTATCCCAGCTGCTCCTTCGCATCTCCCAGACGCTTCTGAAGCTGGTCCTCGGTTTCCGAGCCGCGGCCAATCAGACGGGCCTTGAGGGTTTCAAAATCCGGCGGCAGGATATAAATCAGAATCGCCTCGGGATCGGCAGCTTTTACCTGCAGCGCGCCCTGCA
>JAFQQU010000039.1 GCA_017410445.1 Clostridia bacterium
GCCTGTACGGTCACCTCGATGTATTCCTTAGCCACATAACCCTCATAGGTCCCGTGCTTGATCTGATACCAGCCGTTCTCCTCGCCCAGAACCGCGCACTGATCGCCATTGGACACATGTCCTACGATGTCATGTCCCGTACCGGGGCCCTTGCGGATGTTGGTTTTGGTCTGCGAGATCACCTTGCCCACCAGTACGTCAACCCATTCATAGCCGGGTTCGGGGCTGGGACGCACCGTCGCCTCAGCGGGTACCGCCGTAGGCGCAGGCGTTTCGGTGGGTTCGGGCGCGGGCGTTTCGGTCGGAACGGGAGTAGGCGTCGCAATCGGCACCTGAACCAGTTCGGTTCTCACCTCGAGGTATTCCGCCGCGACATAGCCTTCGGTCTTGCCGGTCTCCCCTTCAATTTCCACATGATACCATTCCGGCATTTCCTCGGGCTTCAATCCTTCCAGTTCATCCAGCACGACGCAGGTATCACCGGGCTTCATCCGGTTGATGACGTCATGCTCAGTGCCGGGACCGGTCCGTACATTGATCTTGAGCTGGGAGATAACCGTACCGATGTTCATCCTGACCAGCTCGTATCCGGGCATGGCCGTAGGCACAGGCGTCGGCTCAGGCGACGCGGTGGGCAGCGGAATCTTCGTCTCAATCGTCTCTACGGAAAGATACTCCGCGGAAATGTAGCCGTCCACACCGTCATAATCGATATGATACCAGTCGCCCTCCTTGCCCAGCACTTCGCAGATATCGCCCGGAGCCATTTCGGCCAGCACTGGATGCTCGGTGCCGGGTCCCTGACGCACATTGGTTTTCATCTTGGCAATCAGGGTTCCCTGACTGATTTCAATCGTCTCGTACTGTATTTCTTCGGTCTGCTCTTTCGCTCCCGCACTGAAGCTCATCGCAGAAAAAACAATGCATACGGCGCAGATCATCGAGATCGTGCGGCGCAGCGCCTTTTTCCAATATATACCCAATTTCATGTCTCTACCTCGCATTTTCAGTAATCAAGACATAATATGCCACCTTGTATTTTATCATAAGTTGCGGGACAATGCAAGGCGCGGGCGCCCGTACAGAGTTAAAGCAAAGATAAGCCTGTATGCATCGATGCAGCATACGAAAAGCGGCGACGCCGTTCAGGGCATCGCCGCTAATGATTTGTTTTTTTGATCAGGAAACCGAGCTCTCGGCGTCATACGTGAGCGCCGGACGCGCGCCGTTTTTGACGCTGTCTTCGGTAACGGTGCACTTGCTGACATTGTCCTCGGACGGCAGTTCATACATCGTCTCCATCAGGGTCTCCTCAACGATTGCTCTCAGGCCACGCGCGCCGCTCTTGCGCTTGAGCGCCTTCTGAGCGACCGCCCGCAGAGCTTCTTCGGTGAACTCCAGCTCGACGCCGTCCATTTCGAAGATCTTGCGGTACTGGCGAACCAGCGCATTCTTCGGCTCGGTCAGGATGCGCACCAGCGCGTCCTCATCCAGCTGGCTCAGCGTAATGAGCACCGGCAGACGGCCGATAAACTCGGGAATCAGGCCGAACTTGAGCAGATCCTCCGGCTTCACCTGAGCCATGATCTCCGCGCTCGCGCGCTCGCCGCTCTTGCGGATTTCCGCGCCGAAGCCCATCGTCTTCTTGCCGATACGGCTCTCGACGATTTTTTCGATGCCGTCGAACGCGCCGCCGCAGATGAACAGAATGTTGGTCGTGTCGATCTGAATGAACTCCTGATGCGGATGTTTCCGGCCGCCCTGCGGAGGAACCGCAGCGATCGTGCCTTCGAGCATCTTCAGAAGCGCCTGCTGAACGCCCTCGCCGGAGACGTCCCGGGTGATGGACGGGTTTTCGCTCTTGCGGGCAATCTTATCGATCTCGTCGATGTAGATGATGCCGCGCTGAGCTCGCTCGATGTCGTAATCCGCATTCTGGATCAGTCTGAGCAGGATGTTTTCAACGTCCTCGCCGACATAGCCGGCTTCGGTCAGGCTGGTCGCATCCGCGATTGCGAAGGGAACATTCAGAATCTTGGCCAGCGTCTGCGCGAGATAGGTCTTGCCGCAGCCGGTCGGGCCGAGCATGACGACATTGGACTTCTGCAGCTCGACGTCGTCGTCCTTGCTCTTCTTGCCCAGCTTGGAAATGCGCTTGTAGTGGTTGTATACCGCGACCGCCAGCGCCTTCTTCGCCTGATCCTGCCCTACTACATACTGGTCGAGCACTTCCTTGATCTCCATGGGACGCTTCAGCGTCATTTCCTGAGAAGAGGAAGACTGCTCCATGCCCAGTTCATCCGAGATGATTTCGTTGCAAAGCATAACGCACTCATCGCAGATGTATACGCCCGGTCCGGCGATCAGACGCTTGACCATGTCCTGCGTCTTGCCGCAAAACGCACACCGGACCGTCTTGTTGTTATCCGTTGCCATATTCAACCTTTCCGATTCATCGTCTGGGGGCGATGATCTCGTCAATCAGTCCATATTCCAGCGCCTGCTGGGCAGTCATAAAGTGATCGCGCTCCACATCCCGCTCGATGGTCTCGATGGGCTTGCCGGTGTTCTTTGCAAGAATCTCGTTCAAATTCTGACGGATGCGCAGAATCTGCTCGGCGTGAATGGCGATATCGCTCGCCTGACCGCTTGCGCCGCCCGAGGGCTGATGGATCATGATCTCGGCATTAGGCAGCGCCTTGCGCTTGCCCTTGGCCCCCGCGCTCAGCAGGAACGCGCCCATGGAAGCGGCCATGCCGATGCACAGCGTGGATACCTCGCACTTGAGGTACTGCATGGTGTCATAAATCGCCATGCCGGCGGAAACCGATCCGCCCGGGCTGTTGATGTAGAACATGATATCGGCGTCGGGATCTTCCATTTCGAGGAACAGCATCTGAGCAACTACCAGATTGGCGCTGTCATCCGTCACCGGGCCGCCCAGGAACACGATGCGATCCTTCAAGAGGCGCGAGAAGATGTCGTAGGAGCGCTCGCCGCGGTTGGTCTGTTCAATTACATAGGGAATCATTGTCATCGTTTGACGCACCTCCGATCGAAGTATGCCGCGTTTAAGACGGCTTCATACCACATTACACAAACTTTGCTTATCATGAAATCTGCCGCGGGTTCCCTTCTCTTCCTCAGGAGGAAGTCTCCGGGCATCCCGCGACAGCATGACTTCTATTTTTCCGGATTATTCAGCCTTGGGAGCAACAGCAGCGTCCTTCAGGATCTTCACGGTCTTCTGCATCTTGACCATGGATACGAAGTAGTCGTGCATGTTGGCGTTGTTGTTGACCTGATCGCGGAACTTCTCCAGATCGCCGCCGTTCTGAGCAACATACTTGATGATCTCGGCGTCAACGTCCTCGTCGTTTACCTCAACGCCTTCGGCGTCGCGGATGGCTTCCAGAACCAGGCGGGTGCGGACGTCGTTCTCAGCCATTTCCTTCATCTGCTCGCGGATGGACTCCTCGGTCTGGCCGGTGATCTTGTAGTAGGTTTCCATGTCCAGACCCTGATAGCGCATGTTCATAGTGAACTCGTTGATGCGCTCGTCGATGCGGTCCTCGATCATCGCAGCGGGGATGTCGATCTTGGCGCCCGCTACAACAGCCTCGATAACGGCGTTCTCGAACTCGACGTCGTCGCGCTCTTCGGCCTTCTTCTTTAGATCGTCATAGGTCTTGGCCTTGTACTCTTCCAGAGTCTCGCACTCGGAAACGTCCTTGGCGAACTCGTCGTCCAGAGCGGGAATATCCTTCTCCTGGATGGCGGTAACGGTGCACTTGAACACGGCGGGCTTGCCCTTCAGGTTCTCGGCATGATACTGCTCGGGGAAGGTAACGTTTACTTCTACTTCCTTGCCGATTTCGGCGCCGACCAGCTGATCTTCGAAGCCGGGAATGAAGCTGCCGGAACCGATGACCAGCTTGTGGCCCTCGGCGGTGCCGCCCTCGAACTGCTCGCCTTCGCAGAAGCCGGCGTAGTTCAGGGTAACCTGGTCGTCCATCTTAACGGCGCGGTCGTCGACGTCAACATAGCGGGAAACACGCTCGCGGGCGCGCTCGATTTCAGCGGCTACGTCGTCCTCGGTAACTTCGGTGGTGTGCTTTTCGACCTCAACGCCCTTGTACAGGCCGAGTTCGACGTCGGGCTTTACGAATACTTCAACAGAGAAAACCAGATCCTTGCCGGAGCCGATCTCCTTCAAATCAAAGTCGGGGCGGTCAACGGGAGTGATGTTGTGCTCCTGAACGGCAGCCATGTAAACCTCGGGGAAGATTTCGTCGATCGCATCCTCGTAGAAGATGCCTTCGCCGTAGATATTCTCGATAACCTTGCGGGGGGCCTTGCCCTTGCGGAAGCCCTGAATGTTGATCTTGCCAACGTTCTTGCGATAGGCCTTCTGCATGCCCTCTTCGAACTTCGCAGCGTCAACCACGAAATCAATGCGAACCTTGTTGGAGCTGAGCTTTTCAACCGTAGACTTCATAGTGATCTATCCTCCTGTAGTTTGCGGGTTTCCCCGCATAAAAGTATCATACATAGACCAATTGAGTTTAACATATACCGCCTCAAAATGCAATAGATTCCCTTGGCGCAAAACGGTTAATAAATGTTTAATGTCTCAGTTTTCAGGAAAATCTTCCGCATTCCTTGTGCAGCGGCGGAAAACATGATATTCTTATTCATAACAGTATATGAACCGAGGTGCGATGCTATGCATTCCTTTTCTGAAGAACTGAAAAACGGCCGCCTGCTCCTTGACGGCAGCATGGGCGCGCTGCTTTCCTCCATGGGCAAAAAGAGCGATCATCCGGAGCTGTTCAACATCACCGAGCCCGAGGTCATCCGCGGCATTCATGAAAGCTATATAAAAGCCGGCGCAAACGTCGTCATTACCGACTCCCTGGGTGCGACGCCGCTGCGCCTTCGCCGAAGCGACCTGAAGGACCGCGCCGCCGAGCTGACCGAAGCGGCCGTAAAAAACGCGCGCGCTGCCGCCGGTGACCGCGCCCTCGTCGCCCTTGACATCGGTCCGAGCGGCGAGTTCATGCAGCCCTCCGGACAGTACACTCTGAAGGAAATGATGGACAGCTTTTCCGTCTGCGCAGAAGCCGGAGCAAAAGCCGGAGCGGACTTTATTCTCCTTGAAACCATGACCGACGTCTCCGAATGCCGCGCCGCCTGTCTGGCCGCCAGAAAGACAAATCTTCCTATCGCCGCTTCCTTCACCTTCGAAAACGGCCGGACGCTGACCGGCAGCTCGCCCGAATGCGCCGCGCTCACGCTGGCCGCAGCCGGCGCCTGTGCCGTGGGTGTCAACTGCTCCACCGGCCCCGAGCAGATGCTTGCTCCCCTTGCCGCTATGCGCAAAGTTACTCCCCTGCCCGTCATCGTGCAGCCCAACGCAGGTCTGCCCGAAATCGACGACGACGGAAACGCGCACTACCGATTCACCCCTGAAGACATGCTGCCGCACATGAAGGCCATTCTGGATGCAGGCGCTGCAGCCATCGGCGGCTGCTGCGGAACGACTCCCGCGCACATTGCGCTCTTCTCCTCGCTCGATCTCTCCTCCCCCGCCGAACCCGCATGGGACGGAACAAAATACATCTGCTCCGCGCGCGCATACGTGTCTCTCGACGAGGCGCTTGAAAACGCCGCTGAGACCGACGATATCGAGGATCTTTACGACCTCGAGGACGAAGCCGCGGCCATTCTGAACCTGACCGGAACGGATGCGGACGAAGTCGCCGATCTGCTCATCGAAGCCCAGATGGCGACCAATCTTCCCCTGATCTTCCGCTGCAGCGACGAATCCGTCCTCGAAGAGGCGCTGATCAATTATCCCGGCGTCGCCGCCGTATACGCCCCCGAAGCCTGCGCCAAAGTCTGCGACAAGTACGGTGCATACCGTATCGGCTGATTTTCTCCATCTACTCTTGTATGCAAATGAGGTGACAGTATGATTTCCATCGGTTCCCGCCGCGAATGCTTCTTCGACGAATACCTGATCAATACCGATCTCACCACCGCCGAATTCCGCCTGCATGAGCCTGTCCGCCGCGAATGCGTTATGGTGCACGACGCTCCTTGGGAGGGAGACGGCTGCGATTTTCACAACATCGTCAAGGACGGCGACCTCTACCGCATGTACTATCTCGGCTGGTGGATGCTGGAAAAAGGCAAAGGCAAAGATATCTGCGTCTGCTATGCCGAAAGCCGCGACGGTCTGAACTGGATCAAGCCGAACCTTGGCCTCTTCGAATATGAAGGCTCCAGTGACAACAATATCATCCTCACCAAGGCATTCCATGGCTCCCACATCGATAATTTCATGGTCTTTAAGGACGCCAATCCCGCCTGCCCTGCCGACGAACTGTATAAGGCCGTCGCCCAGCTCTCCCACCACAATCCCTACCGCACCGAGCTGATCTGCTATTTCAGCGCCGACGGCATCCGGTTCCGCCACGGATACGTCATCACCGACAAAGGCCAGTTTGATACGCTCAACATCGCCTTCTGGGATGAATACGCAGGCAAATACCGCTGCTACTTCCGCTCCTTCCATAACGTCCCCGCAAACGGCGACCTGAATGCCGGCATCCGCGATATCCGCTATATCGAATCGACAGACTTCGTAAACTGGACCGAACCGGTCATCCTCGATTTCGGCGACGCAGAGGACATTCCCCTCTACACCAACGTCGTCCAGCCTTATCCCCGCGCCCCGCATATGCTGGTCGGCTTCCCGTCCCGCTATGCCGAATACCCCGAATGGACGGAAAACTTCGACGAGCTGGCCGGACGCGAAAAACGCCTTGAACGCATGAAGCACCATCCCCGCTACGGCCTGACTGTCACGGACTGCGTGTTCATGTGCTCCCGCGACGGTTGGCACTTCAAGCGCTACGACGAAGCCTTCATGACTCCCGGGCCCGAAGTCCCGACCAACTGGGTCTACGGTGACTGCTATCCCTCCTATGGCCTCATCGAAACGCCCTCCGCCATTCCCGGCGCGGACAACGAGCTCTCCTTCTTCACCTTCGACAATCACTGGATGGGTATTCCGACCGAGCTGTACCGCTACTCCATGCGCATGGACGGCTTCGTTTCCCTCCATGCAGGAGCAAAGGAAAAGCACATCGTCACCAAGCCCTTCTCCTTCGAAGGAACGGAGCTTTACGCCAACCTCGCCACCTCCGCC
>JAFQQU010000040.1 GCA_017410445.1 Clostridia bacterium
AGCTGGCATACGGACAGGCGGGACGGATCGCCTTATCATTATCTTGCTTATATGCGTAAGGGCGGCGGCCGGCTGGTTGGAAGCGACAGGGAGGTTGAAGTCAGAGAGGGAGATTTTCTCTACATACCGGACGGATATCCCTATCAGTCTTACTGGCAGGGAGAGAGTATCGTCCGGTTTGATTCCTACGGATTTAAGTATTTCCCGAGAGCCGAGGGTAAAGCTTATCCGCTTCAGCGGATTGAGGCGAATGATGAGGCGATGGCGCTGCTGGAGCGACTGGCAGCGGATAAAAGGGTGAACTGCACATCTATCGGTCTGTTCTATCAGCTTCTCGGGATGATTGAAGTCCGTATGACAACCGCGGGAAGCAGGAAAGAAAGTCTCATAGATGAAGCGGAAAGTTTCATGTACAGCCGGGAGGGATATACCATAGCGGATGTGGCCAAGCATTGCGGGGTAAGCGAATCGGTATTGTACACTGCCTTTCGCGAGGTGCGCGGATGTACGCCTTTGAAGGTACGTCACCGGATGCTGGCAGATAAGGCGGTTAACCTGCTGACGACGACGGATCTGCCGGTAGAAGCGGTCAGCGAGCGGCTTGGGTTCAGTTCATCCATCTATTTCAGAAAGATCATTCCAGAACAGACGGGAAAGACGCCGCGCGCCATCCGGAAGGAACGGAGAATATGAAGGGCAGGCCGGAGCGGATGAGGCAGAATGCCTGTGCATGTGCAGAAAAATGGGTTTTGCGCCGTTATGTTACATGCACTTTGACGAAATGATGCTTGTTTTTCGGGGAGGAATCCTGTACAATAATTGTGCCAATCTGAGAAACAGGTTTGTAAAGGAGCCGAATATCATGAAGAATATTTACGTATCTCCGAACGGCATGGACTCCAACACCGGAACCAAAGAGTCTCCGTTCAAATCGATTCAGAAGGCGGTAGACGCCGCGGTTCGGTCCAACCGGGAATACTGGGACGGTCAGGCTGTCGTGAATCTGATGGGCGGCGTTTATGAGATTTCCGCGCCTGTCACCATCTCCGGCGACGTACAGGTGACGATCACCTCCGCGCCGGGCGAAAAGGCCGTCATCAGCGGCGGACGTACGCTTGAAAATGTCGTCGAGGGCGAGCTGAACGGCATGCGCCTGTGGACGGTTGACCTTCCTCAGGTCCGCGAAGGCAAGTGGTATTTCAAGTCCCTCTTCGCCGGCGAAACCCGCCGTCCGCGCGCCTGCCTGCCGCGCGAGGGCTTCTACTGGATGGAGGATGTTCCCGGCCATACCGTGCGCGACGCGCTCTTTGATGGCGCAAACCGCTTCATCGCCAAGGAGGGCGACATGCAGATGTTCCGCAATCTGACCGATGCGGAAATCCATGCCTTCCACTACTGGACGGACGAGCATATGCCGATTGCATCCTATAATCCCGAAACGCGCGAAGTGGTATGCACCCATCAGTCGGTTTTCGCGCTGAAGGACGACGAGATGCCGCGTTTCCCCAAGTACCGCATTGAGAATATTTTCGAGGGCCTGCTGGAAGCCGGAGACTGGTATCTGGACCGCGCCGAGGGCAAGCTGTATTATCTGCCGGAGGAGCAGGAGACGCTGGAAAACACCCGCCTGATCGCGCCAGTGACCGAGCAGCTGCTGGTTGCTAAGGATATTTCCGGCCTGACGATCGATAATGTTGCCTTTGCCTACACCGACTGGTCGCTGCATCAGAACATGCGCCCGACCTTCCCACAGCTGAAGGATGAAATCCTGTATGCGTCTGCGCCGCAGGGCAACTCCAACCTGCCGGGCGTCGTATCGTTCAGAAACGCGAAGTACTGCGCAGTGACCCGTTGCGAGATCAGGCACATCGGCCTGTACGCGGTGGATCTGGAATACAACTGCAAGAATATGCGCATTCAGGGCAACGTGATTTCCGACATGGGCGCGGGCGGCGTCAAGCTGAACGGCGCGACCGCCACGGAACCCCGCGAGGAGCGCACTCAGTATATCACCGTTGCGGACAACGACATCGGTCTGGGCGGCCGCGTGTTCCTGGCTGGCATCGGCGTTATCTCGCTGCATGCCAACCACATCCGCATTGCGCACAACCACATCCATGACCTGTATTATTCCGGCGTTTCCTGCGGCTGGCAGTGGGACTATGACGAGGGCGCCTGCTGGGACAACACCATCGAATACAACTACATCCACGGCCTGGGCCACGGGATCCTGTCCGACATGGGCGGCATCTACACCCTGTCTGTACAGCCGGGTACGGTCATCCGCAACAACCTGATTCACGATATTGAAAAGGCCAACTACGGCGGCTGGGCGATCTATCCGGACGAGGGATCGAGCCACATTCTCATTGAGAACAACGTATCCTTCGATACGTCTTCCTCCAGCTTCCATCAGCATTACGGCCGCGAGAACATCGTCCGCAATAATATCTGGGCGTTCGGCAAGGAAGGCATGATTCACTACACCCGCTCCGAGGATCACGGCGGATTCACCTTCGAGCGCAATATTGTTCTGACCAAGGGCGAGCCGATCTATACCGGCGGCGGCATCGGTAACATCCATTCCGACATGAACCTGTTCTGGGACGTCGATCAGGCGCCCATCGAGTGGTGCGGCAGCTTCAAGGACCGCTCCACCTATCGCCCGATCGAGACGGTCATGGAGCTGGGCTACGACATCTGCAGCCAGATTGCCGACCCGATGTTTGAGGACGTCGAGAACCGCAACTTCACGCTGAAGCCCGAGTCCCCGGCGTTCAAGCTGGGGTTCAAGCAGATTGATCTGAGCACCGTCGGCGTACGCGCGGAAGATAACTGGGATTGATTCAGAAATATGAGGGGCAGGCTCCTGAGCGGGGCCTGTCCTTTTATGTATTGTGGGTTTGTCAATGATCTTGGACAGTGAATGAAGAGAGTTTATCTCTGGGAGAAAGCCAGTGAAGAGGCCGCATAGGACGGGAGTTACTGCGACTTTGGTGGGCAGCTAGCTGCCCACCAAAGTCGGCGAGCGACCAGA
>JAFQQU010000041.1 GCA_017410445.1 Clostridia bacterium
GCGAAAATGCAGGGAAAGAAGCATTTTTCTCCGCTGCGCTTCGGAAAATGCCACAAAATTGACGCACATGTCGCCAATTTTGATTGAACATGGAGAGGCTCCCTGCCTCTCCAAACCTCACCGGGGTTTGTCAATGATTTGGCCCGCTCAGAAATGAGCGGGTGTTTCACTTTCTTCAAACATAAAAGCGTCAGAAACCGCTCGGAATTCTGACGCTTTCTTATCTGCTATGCACTCCGAATCGAGTGATCCTCATGCCGAAACACCTCCTGCATTCGTCGTTTTCTTTTTATTACAACATCAAATTCTCGAATGCGTCCCCTTTCTCTCTCCCGCCGGACATCATCAAACCGCGGGTTTATTGAATCACATCTCCCGGTATGCTATAATATCCTTCCTGACCGGGCACGGAGGAAAAGAAATTGATTCAGCAGATGAAACGGAGGGGAAGATCAATGTTTCTGAGGTTTGTATATATATTAAACCGCGAGTTTATTGATTTATCATCAGCCGTCTGCTATAATGATCTTCCTGCTCGAGCACAGGGAAAAGATGTTATTTCGACCGAAGAGATGGAGGTGTTGCCCAATGGCACAGAGACCCGTATTCATGGCTTGTGATTACCGTCCGTACTCTGCTGAATGGCAGGTTGAATTCACGTTCAACTCCGGATTTGCCACCGTTCAGAAGCAGAAGAACATCACCGCGCTCCACAAGGAATTCGTCGAGGAGTTTCCGGGAAAGAAGGTGCTTGAAATTTCGTCCAAGTCGCTTCAGCCGGAGGGCGTCGCGCTGAGCGCGTTCAATCTGGAGAAGTTCATCCCCTCTTTGGGAAAAACGGTCACGGTTGAATGCGCGTATCAGGCCGGAAAGGTCTTTGAGCACGGCGGACCGTTCACCGACCTGCTCGAAAAGACCTCGCGCGAAGCCAAGAAGGATGAGCGTCTTCACACGAGCGGCGCAATCGTCGGATTCGCCTTTGAGGATATGCGCTTTCCGATCAAGCCGGCCACCGCGTTCTATGATTTCCTTTATATGAACGCGCTGCTGGAAAACGAGGAGCTGGCGAAGAAGGTGCTCGAATACGATGCGTTCACCGATATCGAATTCAATCCGAAAAAGAGTCAGGCCTGTCAGGCAAACGCCGCCGCGAAGTTCGTTTCGCTGTCCCGCGCCGGTCTCATCGATCAGATTCGCTCGGTTGACACCTTCCTTCAGCTGTTCCGCCGCTGAACCGTATAATCCGGCTCCCGTGCAGATTCACCCCTTCTGCGCGGGAGCCGCTTGCGTCTTCCTGCGCGGACAGCATTCTCCGGTATGACAAAATCCGCCCGGATCCTCTTTCTCATAAGGATCCGGGCGGATGCACTTTATCCGTTATTCGCCGGTATAGCCGAAGGTAATCGCCGCATTCGGGAAGCGATCCTTGCTGACGGTCGTATTCCACTGCTCCTCGGTGCCGCGGTAATAGATCTCGGTCAGGTTCGGCAGCGTCGAAAGCACAGTGCCGTCGGTCAGGGTGATCGGCCAGACGATGCAGGTCAGAGACTTGCAGGCAGAGAAGGAGTTGCCCTTGATGGTCATCAGCCGCTCGGGCAGAACCAGCTTCTGAAGGCTGGCGCAGCCGGAGAAGGAGCCGCAGTTGAAAGAAACCATCTTTTCAGGCAGGATGACTTCTTCAAGCGCCGCGCAGCCGTTGAACATGTCGTTCGGAATCTCGGTAATACCGGTCCCGGACAGGTCGACCGAGCGGAGGGACTTGTCGCTGCTCATTCTGCCGATTTTCACAACCGACGCAGGCAGAACCAGAGCATCGGTGCCGGATTTCACAAACACACTCGCGCCCAACTCGGTCAGTCCGTCGGGCAGCGCGTCGATGGAAAGCGCCCTGCAGCCCTCAAACGCATAGCTGCCGATGACCTGCAGCCCGGCGGGCAGGTTGATCTCCTCGAGCGCCTCGCAGGCCTTGAACACTTCGCTGCCGATTTCAACAAGACCTTCCGGAAGCACAACCCGCCTGAGCGCATAGCAGTTCATGAACGCCTTCAGGGGAAGCTCGGTCACGCCCGCGGGAACAGTGAATTCCTCCAGAGCCTTGCAGCTGATGAAAGCCATGTTTCCGATTTTCGTAATCGTATCGGGCAGGACGACCTTCGTAAGCGCAGTGCAGCGGTCAAATGCGCTGGCAGGCAGTTCTTCCGTGCGCGCATAGATGACGACTTCGGTGAGACTCTTGCTCTCGGCGGCAAATCCGCTCTCCAGCACGGTGCAGGTGACGGGCACCCAGATTCCGGAGAGGCCGCAGCCGCGCATGGCGCTGCCGGCAATGATCTCAATCGACTCGTCGATGACCAAATCGCCCGTCAGCTCCTTGGCCTTCATCAGCTTATTGCCTTCTTTATTCAGCTGCACCAATCCGCCGTCCGCCAGCTCCTGCCAGGTGTACATGCGCTCGCCCATGACATACAGGCCGGATTCGCGCCAGCCGCAGTCCGGGCAGATGCCGTTTTCATAGGGATGGCTGAGTCTATCGATAACCTCACCCTTGATGACCGCCGCGCAGACCGTGCAGGTGCGGTCGCCGGTAAATCCCGCCTGCAGACAGGTGGCCTCGACGACGCCGGCCGGCTCGCCAAGGGTATGGGGCAGCATCATGATATACTCGCCCTGTTCGACGAGCTTTTCACAGACCGTGCAGTATACGTCGCCGGTGTAACCCATATCGGAGCAGGATGTCTCCTTCGCGCCGGTCACTTCGCCCTTCTTATGGCCCAGCGCCGGAATTTCCGCGCCGGTTTCCAGACGGACGCCGCAGCCCGTGCAGTGAATGTCGCCCGTGTAGCCCGCCGCCTCGCAGCCCGGCTCCTTGGCAAACATCAGCTCGCCCGGCGTGTGCGCGGTCATGGGAATCGTCTCGCCCTTGATCAGCAGCTCGTCGCAGACCGTGCAGTATACGTCGCCCGTATAGCCCTCGACATTACAGAACGGATCGATCGGCTTCTTCGGTTCTCCTTCGACATGACCGGCCGCGGCGATGGTCTCGCCCTCGGTCACGGTCTCCCTGCACTTGAGGCAGACCACGTCTCCGGTGTATCCATCGTCCGTGCAGGTCGCCTTCGCAGCGTTCACAAGCTCGGTTTCCTCATGCTTGCAGGCGCAGCCGGACATAATCAGCAGCACGGCCAGCAGCATAAAAACAAGCGTCAGCTTCTTCATGCATCCCATCTCCAATTTTCCATTCTCCGGAGCCTTTTCCGGCCCCAGCCAGTATATCATATCATAATCATCCGCAAAAGGGAACAAGTCTTCCATTCGCATTCACACATTTTTTAACTTACGAAAACCGAAAAAACATGATAAAATCATTCTACAGCGCGTTGTTCTGACGAACGTAAGTCCAGTTGTCGGAGCGACGCGCCTTTTTATACGGAAAAGGAGCATCCGCGCATGAACGTCAAACAACCCGGTCAGGCTCAGCAGGAGATTTATCAGCGGCTGGCCCAGCTGGATGAGGAAACGCAGGAACGGATTTCACAGAAATATTACCACGGCACGCGTCCGTGGCTGGCAGGCGGCAGACCCGCGCGCAAGAAACGCAAAAAGCCGGAGCAGACGGCTGAAGCATAACAGGGAGGTGCAGAAAGGATGTTCTCTTCGGGCGATTACGTAGTATACGGCGACAGCGACGTATGCAGAATCACAGAAATCGGCGTACCGGACATGAAATTTCACAAATCCACGGGCAAGCAGTATTATTTTCTCGAGCCGGTGTTCTACAAGGGCGCGATTTACGCCCCCACCGACACGCAGGTAGCCATGCGTCCGGTCATCGGCCGGGAGGAGGCGCTCTGCCTGATCGACGCGCTGCCCGCCATTGAAGCAGACGCCTGCACGAGCGGCGACAAGAAGCGCATGACCGAACATTACGCCCGCCTCATGGAGGATCACTCCTGCCGCGCGCTGGCGCAGACGGCCAAGAGCATCTTCCTCAAGTATCACGCCGCCGGCATGAAGAACAAGCTGCCCAACTCCACCGAAGCTTCATATTATAAGAAAGCCTCGGAGCTCATGCTGCAGGAGCTGTCGGTCTCCCTCGGCGAGCCGGTTGAGTCCGTCCAGAAGCGGATCGAGGCGGTCGTCTCCCCGAATGAGGCGATGCGCTGGAGTCTGTAATCTCTCTATTCACACAAACCGCCCCGGATGAGCGAAGCCTTTCGGCCCGCCCGTCCGGGGCATCTGTTTTTTGTAGGTCAGTCGTTGAACCGAAGCATGAGAAGGATGGTGCCGTCCGGAATCTGCAGATACGAAAACTCGATATTGTCCACCTCAAGATCGCACCGCTTGGACAGATCGACGTTCTTCAGCGCCTGAATCTGAGAATCGGTCAGCTCCAGCGCGCCGGAATTCAGAATCGCGTCGTACATCGCCGCCATCAGCTGCTTGTCTACCTCTCTGTAGCTCTGAACCCGTTCCGCGCGGATCTGAACCTCGTACACCTTGCCGGTAGAGCGGTCGGTATCGACGCCCCACCAGAAGCCTTCATCATCCGCCTGATCGGCATAGGGCGCGAGCGCCGCCGCAATGGCCGCCTCATTGGCCTCCGCCTGCTGCTGCGCAAGAACCTCCTCGGGCGTCGCAGTGGGCAGCCGCTCGGCATGCAGGTTCACCAGATCAAACACGGTTTCCTCGGCTTCGCCGCTCAGGATTTCCGAAATGCCGGTGTAGTCCTCGGCCTGATAGAAGTAAGGGTATTCATCGCCGATTTTGCGGTAGTGCTCGTAGGTGATGTGCGTGATGTACTCGCCCACCGTGCGCTCGGAGACCGGAAGCCTCGTGTCGTAGCGGTTTGTATCATAGAACGCGGGGCCGGAATGAATCTCGCCGTACTCGGTGTAGTAATTCATATAGGGCCGCTCAACATACTCGATGAACTGCCCGTCCTCAATGGACACGCGGGTGACGCTGTTCGGGTCGTAGCTCAGGCCGGTGGTGAATATGCCCAGCGCCTCGACGTTGGTGACGCCCTCATACTCGGAGAGCTTTACGTCGATGGTGCCGAAGCACTGCTGATAGTCGTCCGCAATCTTCACGGCATGATCAATCCGGTCGCTCTCGACCACCTGTCCGTCTACCAGCTGATACAGCGTCAGCGTGATGGAATAGTAGATATCCTTGCGGCGCATGGTGTCGCGGTCAACAGGCGTAACGGTCACGGTCAGCATATCGAGCGATCCGTTCATGTCCAAATCGCAGACCGCAGCGCTCAGAAGACCGGAGACCTCACGCTTCAGCATATTGGTCCAGAAATCCTCGCCGTAGCCGCTCTCGCCCAGCCGCTCCTCCTCGGTCGCAATGCCGATTTCAGGAACGACGACCTCGCGGAGATACTCATAATACGCTTCCTTCGGATGGACAACCTTCACCGTCTCCTCTTTGACGGTCAGGGTCTTTCCGTCCGCCGCAGGCTCGAAGGTGCAGGTATACACCGAGCTGCCCACGTCCATGCAGTCCACGGAAACAGTCAGCTTGGGGGCCGGGCGGGACACATTGCCCAGATTGGCGCTCAGCGCGCCGGACACAGCCGCCTTCGGCTCCTCATACTTAAACCTTACCGGAATCGCCGCCGCCTGGCCGTAGGGGATGGCCGCGTCGGTATAATATCTGCTCTCGCCGGACACGATGCTCAGGCCGTTTTCCGGAAGAACAGAGATGGTCAGCCCGGAGGCCGCGTCCGCCGTCTTTTCGCCGCCCCGGTACACCAGAACGAGCAGCGCGTCGAACTCGCCGTTTGCATCGGCCTCGCCGTAATCGGCATAGACCGAAAGATATGCCTTCTCCTCGCCGTTCAGCGCGTCGAGCACCGAAGAACCGGCTCCGCCCTCCAGCGCCAGCGCCGGAAATGAAGACAGGAGCAGGCAGGCGGCAATCAGCAGCGGAAAAAGCCTTTTCACAAACCCATTCATCATAAAACACCTCGTCAGCAGTCGGCCGGGCGCAGGAGCCCGTCCCGCGCCCGACACCGTCTTCATAAATCGCTCAACAAATCACTTGATCAGGAAGCTCTTGATTTCATAGGGCTTCATATCGAAGGTGACGCATCTGCCGTCAGTCTCCGCCTTGCCCATGGGCTGCTCCATCAGATTGCAGACCTCGACGGACTCGGGGATGAAGCCGAGGTTCAGCTTCACGCCGGCCGTACGGCGGCCGAAGCACTCGTACAGGCGGACAATCATGCCGTCGCCGTTCAGCGCCTGCTTGACCGCTTCGATGATGATATTCTCATTGCCCACGGCGGCGAAGGGCTGCTGTACGGCGGCTTCGCCCGCGCCCTTTGCGGTCAGCACCGGCACGTTCAGGCGGTATGCCTGCTCCGGCGTGCCCGCTTCGCGCCATCCGCCGACGTGCGGCATCAGCGAATAGGTGAACTCATGCACCTCGATATCGGCGACCGGATTCGGATGGCCGGAGGACTTGAGCAGGGTCAGCGCCATGTCCTTCTCGTTCACGGAGTGGCCGTATTTGCAGTCGTTCAGGAGCGACACGCCGTAGCCGTCCTCGGATACGTCGATCCACTTGTGCGCACAGACCTCGAAGCGGGCGGCGTCCCAGCTGGTGTTCGTGTGGGTGGGGCGCTTGATGTTGCCGTACTGGATGTCGAAGGTGGCCTCGTTGTAGAATACGTCCACCGGGAAATGCGCTTTGAGCAGATACTGCATTTCCTTCCAGTCGACCGTGGTCTTAAAGTCGATGCGGTCGATGTTCTGGTAAAGGATGATATCCTGCGAGACGGTGGAATCCATGTAGGCGTACTTCACGCGGACGACGGTCATGACCGGGCCGCGGGAGACGACTTCGGCGCTCACAAGGCCGTTGACCTCCCAGTGACGGCGGTTATAGTAGATATTGACGTCCCACGCGTCGTAGTTATGCGGCTTGTTCTCATAGCAGACGATGCGGTTGAGCGCCTCGCCCTTCTTTACAATCTGGCGGCCGCTGCGCTTGTCGATAAGGCTGACGATGCGCATGTCCTCGCCGAACCTGCCGGAGAAGAATTCCGTCTCGAACGCCTTTTCGTCGGCCTGCATGTCCTCCTCGTCCACCGGCATGGTCGTGAACCAGTAGGGCGTCTCGGTCATGGGCTTCATGCCGCGGACAAACGCGCACGCCTTGCCCTCGACGAACTGAACGGGCCAGCGGTTGCCGGCTGCGTCGCGCAGGGCGGTGGTGCCTTCGGGCGCATCGAACCAGATGACGTCCGCGCGCTCATGGGAGAGGGAGTTGTAGGCCAGAACGTCGCCTGCAGTGCCCCTGGACAGCGCGGCGATGGCTTCCTTCTCAATGTCGGCCAGCTGAGCAAACATCTGCTCGTACATGATCTTGGAATCGTCGTATACCTTCTTGATGGAGGAGCCGGGCAGGATGTCGTGGAACTGAAGGGTCAGAACATCCTCCCAGATTTTATGCAGCTGCTCCGCCGGATACTCAAACCCGGCTTCCTTCGCCGCGCGGGCGCACCACAGCTCGACGTCGCGCAGCTTCAGCTCGATCTTTCTGTTGCTCTTCTTGTTGCGCGCCATGGCGGTGTAGGTGCCGCGGTGATACTCCAGATACAGCTCGCCGCTCCACTTGGGCAGACGCGGGTCATCCTTCACGCGCGCTTCCAGTCCCTCGAAGAAGGGACGGCCGTGCGTGGGCCGGACGACCGGAGTATTGGGCAGCGGAACGCCCATGCGGCGGGCGTTCTCGACCATCCATGCGGTGCTTCCGCCGCCGCCGTCGCCGTAGCCATAGGTCACGAGGAAGTGGTTGTCGATGGCCTTGTTCTGGAATCGCTGCCAGCCGCCCGCAACCTGCGAGGGCTTCATCATGGCGTTGTAGGTGGTGAAATAGGCCAGATCGCCGGAATCCCCGCCGAAATCGCGGGAGGGCGAGAAGTGAGTGAGCACCTCGCTGCCGTCGATGCCCTTCCACATGAAGGTGTCGCACGGCGTGCAGTTGAATTCGCTCCAGCTGAGCTTGGTGGTCATGAAATAGTCGATGCCGGACAGCTTCAGAATCTGCGGAAGCGCGGCGGAATAGCCGAATACGTCGGGCAGCCACAGCGTGCGGGAGGGCTTGCCGAACTCGCGGGTATAGAATTCCTGGCCGTGCAGGAACTGGCGGACCAGCGATTCGCCGCCGGTCACGTTGCAGTCGGCCTCGACCCACATGCCGCCCTCGGCTTCCCAGCGGCCCTCGGCGACGCGCTGGCGGATGCGCTCGAACAGCTCGGGCTCGTCCTGCTTGACGACGTTGTACAGATGCGCCTGCGAGGACATGAAGGTGTATTCGGGATACTCCTCCATGAGCTTGAGCACGGTAGAGAAGGAGCGCACGGCCTTATGGCGGGTCTGATACAGGTCCCACAGCCATGCGACGTCGATGTGGGTATGGCCCACAGACTCGGCGAAGGCTTCGGGAACGAGCTTTCTCCGCTCGTCGTAATAGGCGGTTTTGAGGTATTCGCGCGCGGCGGCGACGGATTCGTCGAATTCTCTGCTGTGCGGACGGCGGATGTCCAGCATGTCGATGGCGCGGGCGATGGTCTCAAGCGTCACCTCGCGCTCGCGCTGGCCGGGCTGCTGCAGAAGCGCCGCCTGATAGGGAATGTCGATATCATAAATCAGCTGAGAGAAGTTCCAGTTGACGTCCTCCAGCTTGACGGTCAGGCTGGGCGTGGCGGGCGTGCCGATTTTGCTGGCGGAATAGCCGTTGAGCACGACGTCAAACGTCTCGCCCGGCTGCGCCTTCTCCTGAAGCAGGAGGGTGGTATGGTTTACGTCGAAGGCCTGCTCGACGCGGCCGTTGACGCGGACGACGAACTGCGGGTTGGTGGCGTCCCATCCGCCCTCGAGGCCGGTCCCGATGGATACGACGACGCGGTCGGTGAAGCTCTCGGGAACGGTCACACTGAAGCGGAAATCGACCCATTCGGTATCGGCGCCCCACTGAGAGCCGTTTTCAAAGGGCCGGAACTCGGTTTCGTTTTTCTGGACGTAATGCACGCCCTCTTCCATGAACTTTTCGGCATACTCGATGCCCTCGATCATGAGCGACCGGCGCACGGTGATCTTCTTGAGGTTTTCGAGCATCTTGCGGATGCGGGCGTCCAACTGATGCATGATCATAAGCGTTTCACCCTCCGAATCAATATGGAGTTAACCTGAATATATATTACCACATTTAAAGGGCAATGGGAAGAAAAACTTACTCCCCTCCGCCGCGCGGAAGCGCCTTGCAAACCCATCCGGAACGTGATAGTATAATTGCAATCAGACAGACAAATCCGCCCGGAGGAGGCAGCAGCATGACAGAAACCATCGTAAAAAAGCTTCATGAAATCGAGCAGGCGAACAATATCCGCATCATCTATGCCGTCGAATCCGGCAGCCGCGCATGGGGCTTTGCCTCGCCGGACAGCGATTACGACGTAAGATACATCTACGTACGCACCGCAGAGGATTATCTCACCGTGGACGAGCGGCGGGACACCATCGAGGGCCCGCTGGACGACGTCTTGGACTTCTCGGGCTGGGACGTCCGCAAGGCGCTCGCGCTTCTGAGGAAAACCAATCCCTCCCTCATGGAGTGGATCAATTCGCCCATCGTGTATCTGAGAACGAAGGAATGGGACCTGTTCGAAGCGGCGGCGCCCGCCTGTTTCGATGTGCAGGCTAACCTGCATCACTACCTCTCCATGTCCCTGAGAAACTCCAATCTCTACCTCAAGCGCGATCAGGTCAGCATCAAGAAATACCTCTATGTGCTGCGTCCGATTCTGTGCGGCCGCTGGCTTGAGCAGTATTCGGCCATGCCGCCGGTGCTGTTCAGCGACCTGTGCGAAAAGGTGCTGCCGGACAAATTGAAGCCGGCGACGGACGAGCTGCTGCTCCTTAAAAAGCAGGCCCTCGAGGCCGACCTGATCGGCCACATTCCCGTGCTGGACGAATTCATCTTCTCCGAGCAAGAGCGCCTGAACGCCGTGATGCACGCCATGCCGAGAAAACACATGCAGGAATTCGACGGACTGAATGCGCTCTTCCGCGCCATCCTGAGAGGAGCGTGGGACAAGGATACCTTTGTCTGACGGATAAGCCATACAAATAACGCCCTTCCCGGGCAGCAGGAGACATATCGTCTCCGGACGCTCCGGGAAGGGCGTTTTTCTGTTTCGGTTCGTTACCGCCTGCTCATCTCTCGGTAGGCTTCCTCATAAATCAGGCAGCTCTCCACCGGCGTGTTTGCCGGAATGTGGTTGCCCACGGCCATGATGAAGCCCGGGCAGGCCCTTCTTCCGTTCACACCTCGCCGCGGATGATTCTCGCCATCTCCTCCGACAGAATCTCGCGCCTGTCGTCGTCCACCAGAGAGAACCGGTTTCCGTCATTGGGCGTACTGAGGTAGTTCCACACGCTGTAGGGCACGTCGTGCTCCTTCAGAAGGGAGATGACGTCCCGCATCCACGCCTCGCGCCATTCCATCTTTGCATGACGGATGGTTCCGAACTCGCCGCACCAGAGAAACGCGTCCGGGTGCTGCCGGTGAAATTCAAACGCGGGCTCCAGCCGGTCGGCCATGAAGCGCTTATCCATCCGGTCATACTGTTCATAGGCGTCCGCCCGGCCCCAGACGGTCTTCATGAAATCGCGGTACCTGTCAATGTCCCCCGGATAGGGCATATCGCGGTTATAGAAGCACTGAGGCTGCTGAAGGACGCCCCGCTGATGGGTGAATTCGTTGGGCGCGTAGATGTGGAAGGTGTAGCCGATGTTCTCGTCGTTTTCGTAGTAGTCGAGCTCGCACAGCTTGTCCGGCGAATTCCACACGGTCGAGCCGATGATGATGCGCCGGGTCGGATTCATTGCGCGGATGGCCTCAACCGTGCGCCGCATGAGCGCGTTCCACTTCTCCTTGGGCACGTCCAGCGCCTCGTTGAGCAGCTCGAACACGATCTCCGGCTTCTGCGCGTAATGCGATTCGAAGTATTTCCAGAAGGAAATAAATCTCCTCTGCAGCCCCTCGTCGTCCAGAAGACCCACGTCCTCCTTGATATCGCAGTAGTTTCCGATGGCCTTGTGCATGTTGAGCACGATCCCAAGGCCGTATTTCTCGCACCAGCCGACAAACCGGTCGATATGCTCCATGATCTCGCTGCGGTATTTCCCCTCTTCCTCCTCGACCACCAGCTGATCAATGCCCAGCCGGATGTGATCCATGCCGAGGGAAGAGATATAGGCGACGTCCCGCTCGGTGATGTAGGAAGCGAAATGCTCAAAATCGCCGATCGTGAGCTTCAGCTGCTGCTCCCGCGAAAGCACGTTGAACCGCTTATAGTTGGTCAGCCAGCCGCCGATGCCCATGCCGCGTTCGAAGCCTTTCCAGTGACGCATGAGAAGACCTCCTTACAGCTCCACCTCGTCCCCATCCTCCAGCGCGCGGATGGGATAGCCGTATTTTCCGTCCAGCTCCCTGATCTCGTTGAGCTTATGAAGCGGGAATACATGGTTGAACAGCAGCTCCTTCGCCCGGCACTTTTCAAGATAAGGCGAAACATGCTCCACGCCGAAATGCGCCATTTCCGAGATCATCAGATCCACCTCGTTCTCCAGCGCATACGCCGGGAAATCCTCCTTCTCCAGACGGTTCGACAGGTCGCCCGAGAAGAGCACCTTCTTCCCCTCCGCTTCGATCAGATAGGAATAGGCCGGGCGGCCGATGTGCGCAAGATGCTGCGTGGGCAGCGGAGTCACGCGGATATTCTCATCCTCCCATACCGTGTCCTGCGTCATCAGCTTCAGCCGCACGCGGTCGCACAGCGCGCCGTCGATGGTCTCAATCGTCTTTGCGATCACGTCGATTCCGGCCTGCTCAGTCAGGTAGAAATCCGCGTCCGTGGTCTTGAAATACCAGTTGAACAGGCTGGCCATCTGAATCACGCCGAATACATGGTCGCCGTGCAGATGCGTCGTAAAGACCGCCCTGACGTCGTCGAGGTTTACCCCTCTTCTGATCAGCAGGTCGACGCTCGGCGCGCCCGCGTCGATCAGATAGACGCTGCCGTTTACCTCAATCATAGCGCAGGAGCAGTAGCGGTCGGCGGCGGGAACGCCGTGGCTGGTGCCAAGGAAGGTGATTTTCATGAATATGCCTCCTTAATCGTCCGGATATACAAGAAAAGCAATCCCCCGGTGCAGCGCGGAGGGATTGCATATGATCGGTTATTCGACGACAACGCCCTTCTTCAGGATGATGTTCGCATACAGCGCGCTCTCGCCGGTCATGACGACGCAGTACGCCTTCTTCGCGCGCTCGTAGAACGCAAAGCGCTCCACATGCTCGAACTTCACTTCCTTGCCCTCGGCCTTGTCGCACAGCTCATGGTATACATCCCAGATGGGGGTCTCGACGGTGTCGCCGGGAACAACCTGCATGAGCGCTACGGGCGCTTCCACATAGGGATCCAGCGGATACAGGCGCAGGATAGCCTCCAGCACCTCAGGCACGCCGTGGCCATCCAGACGGACCAGATTGCGGGCATGGCTCGCGCCGGGGAAGTTGCCGTCGCCGATGACCAGCTCGTCGCCGTGGCCCATTTCCATCAGAATCTTGATCAGTTCGGGGGAAATTACCTTGGAGATACCTTTCAGCATGGGAAAACCGCCTTTCAGAATGTATTGTATATCGCTTTATTCCGCCGCGCCGCTCTCCTCCATGGAGACAAACACGGCTTCATGCCCGACCGCGGGCAGGAATTTCTCAAAGAAGTCCTTTCCGGACAGGGCGACCGAACAGGTGTTGTCGCAGGGATGAAACACCAGCCTGTCCTCGCCCTTAAGCGCCTCGTCCACAAGCAGACGAACGCCCTGCGCCTCGTCAAACATCAGCCCCAGCGGACTGGCCGACCCGGGCTGCGCCAGGAGATGCGTCTCCAGCTCCTCCCCGGAGGCAAACCCCAGCCGCGAGGCTCCCGCCTGCCGGCTCACGACGGACGCCTTATAGACCGCGTCCGGCCGGGTCACGCACAGGTAGAATTCCTCCTGCCTGCGCGGGCGGAGGAACAGATTCTTCGGCATCACGCCGCCCAGCCTTTTTGCAGGCTCCGCGCACTCCTCCATGGTGTGCGCCGGCGGATGCCCGATCGTCTCATAGGGGATTCCGAGAGAATCCAGCCCCTTCAGCACCCTTTCCTTCACGCTCATGCCTTTTTCCCGCTCCTTCCGGCGATCATGCGCAGATCGCGGCCCTTGAGCTGGGCGGGCATGACGTTCGAGGTGTCGAACAGGCGGGAGAACACGCGCTCGCCGTAGATTTCCATCAGCTCCCGCGCACCCAGATTGGTCGCAACCACCGTATGCCGCCGCTGGGTCATGCGCTCGTTGAGCAGGGTGAAGAGGTATTCGCGGGTGATGTTCTGCATGACCGGCTCGGTGCCCAGATCGTCGATCAGCAGGATATCGCACTCGGTCAGCTGCGTGAATTCGCTCCGCTTCTCGGGATCGGAAAAATGCGTGCCGCGCATGGTCTCAAACAGGCGGTAGGCCGTCACGCAGATGGGCGAAAAGCCCCGGTCGAGCAGCCGGTTCTCGATGCAGTGCAGAAGGAATGTCTTGCCGAGGCCGGTATTGCCGGTCAGAAGCAGATTGAGCGTATCGGTCTCAGGGTAGTCGTCCGCATACTGCTGGCACATGCGTCTGGCGCGCAGGGCGATTTTCCGCTGCGTGTTCACGCCGTCCACCAGCTCGTCGTCCGGGAAAATGTCCTTATTAAACGCCTCAAACCGCTGCTCGGCGGTGCCCCTCTCGCGCGCAGAGTCGTACATCCGGTCGATCAGCCGCTTTTCCATGCACGAACACATGCTTCTCACGCCCTCGCCGACGTAGCCCGTGTCCCGGCAGGCGGCGCAATGATAGACCGGATCGAGATAATCCGCACTCAGGCCGAGCGAGGCAAGCAGCCTTTCCTGCTCGGAGCGCAGCTGCGCGGCCTTTGAAAGGGTCTCCTCCCGCATTTTTTCGACGTCCGCCGGACGCGCGAGGATAAAGCGCGCCTGCCGCATGAACAGCGCCCTCGACTGCTCCGCAATCTCTCCCAGCCGGGGACTCTTCGCGCTCACCTCGGCCATTCTCCGGTCGTGCTCGCGCAGATTTTCCTCGCGCATGCGGGCATACTCCTCATGGAGCGAACGGATAATATCACTGCGCGTCATCGTCGTCCTCCTCGGAATCATACTTCTTCGCCTGATCGAACAGATAGTCCAGCTCGCCCTCCTGATAGGTGCGCTGCTGGAAATTGAGCGCGTTGGGCGTGGCGCCCGTCCTGCTGGAAGCTGCCGCGGCCGCGCCGCCCGAAGCCTTGCTTTCCTGATACCTTCTGGCCAGCTCAACCGTATTCAGGTCCAGCCGCTGCCATCCGGCCAGTATTTTGGTCATGTAATTGGTGGGCAATGTCTTCCCCTTCGCACACTCGGCTGCATAGAGAACCAGATCAAACGGCGCGCTGCTCAGCCAGTCCTCCAGCAGCGATACGTCCGCGGCGGTCACGCTCTTTTCAAGCCCGCACGCCGCGAAAATCTGCGCAGCCTGTCCCCTCAGCATTCTCTGCCGCTCCAGATGGGCCTCCACCTCCTCAAGGGAGGTCTGTCCGCGCTCGAGCGACGCCTTCATCGCCTTGTCCAGCAGGTCCATATTGGCCTTGGGCCGGGTCTCGGCCAGCTCGCTTGCGATGCGCTGGATGGTCTCCGGGGCAAAGCCCACGTCTAGATAGCCCCGGTAATTCTTTATTTCGTTGGGCATGGGCGATACGAACCCGAGGCCCAGCGTCTCATGAAGCTGCTTGATTGCCTCGTGCACGCGGTTGTCGTCGATGAGCGCCTGCTCCATCTCTGCGCCGCTGACGATGTTTGCATGCCGCTTCAGAATGCCGTCCAGATAGCCGAAGTTGGGATTTCGGGCGTTGACGGTCTCCTTGCAGGCGGCAATAACCGCCTTGGGCGAGAGATTCCATTCCTCCAGCCACTTGCGCGCCATGTCCGCCTCGGCCTTGGTGGGCTTTCGGTGGATGTTGAGCTGCTTCAAAACCTGCTGGCACAGCTTCCACGGCTCGCTCTCCTGCATCACCTTCTCGCGCGCCTGCTCGTCGGTGACAATGCCCTCCTCCGCCCATTTCACAGCGATTTTGTCCAGCGACTTGAACTGACATTTCGCGCCGTGCCGGGCCACATACGCCTCCGCCATGATCAGAACGACGCTCTCCGGCAGATGCAGGTCCTCCACCCACTCGCACGCCGAATTGAACTCGGCGGCGTGCAGCAGGCGGTTTCCGAAAATCTGCTGAAGCTGGTTGTTGAAATCGCGGTGGCGATAGATCTCCTGCTCGGCAGAGGACCCGTTGAACATGGTGGATGCGATGTTGAGATACTGATAAGAAACCGGCCTGTCGCTGACCCGCTTCACCAGCCCCTGACGCTCCCAGTACTGGAACGCGTCGCGGACGGTCTCCTCGGGCAGGTCGAGAATGCGCGCGGTGCGGTCGAGGGTCATGTCCTCGGCGGGATGATAGCACTGCATCAGCCCGTACAGATACACGCGCACATAGTCGCCCGACGCGCGCGGCAGATATTCCTGAATGAACAGATTTTCCACCGGCGTCACGCCCAGCATGAGATAATTTTCAGAAAAGCTGCAAAGCGCCATGCTCAATCCTCCGAATGTATTTGAAAAACCAGTTATTCCCTGAGCGACTGCTCATATTTTTCCTTCGTGAAGATCTCCGGCGGCAGACCGCAGAAGATTTCCTCCCAGCTCTTGGGGTTCTCCGTCGGCTCCAGAAGGCCGCCGTACGCCTCGGGCCAGCGGCAGCGCATGAGATAATCCCGGATGTCCTCCACATATTTTTCGCTGCCGGTGGTGTGCGTCATCACCCTTCGGCCCAGATCGACCTCGGCCACCAGATGCGACGGCTTGTTCTCCAGCCGGTGAAGCACCGTGCCGTCCGGCGAAACGAGCCCCGTATAGGCGACAGGGAACCGGTTGTCGATCTGACAGCAGGCCACATACATGCTGTTGTCCACCGCGCGGGCGCGCATTTTGAGCTCCCACTGCGGGAAGAGCGTATCGCCGTAGAGCGGATAGAGCACCAGCTCCGCGCCCCGGATTCCCAGAATCCGCGCGGACTCGGGGAAGTAATTGTCGAAGCAGATCATGATGCCCACCCGGCCGATATCCAGATCGAACACCGGGAAATCGCTCCCGTGGGACAGGCCTTTCGAAATTTCGCTGTGCGTCAGATGGACCTTGCGGAAGCGGCCGATTTCACAGCCCTCCCGGTCGAGGATGTAGGAGGAATTATAAACCCTTCCGTCCTCCGCCGCCTCATAGTCCCACGGCACGACATATCCGTGATACTTCCGGGCCAGATCAGCGCAGCGCTCCTTCCATTCAGCCGCCAGCACGCGCAGCTCGTCCGGACGGTATACAATCGTCCGGTCCGGCACATGCTGATAGGCCTCCGGGAAAAAGACCAGGTCTGCGCCTTCCTCAAAGCACTTTTCCGCCATATCCGTCAGGATATCCAGCCGCCGTTCATAGCCGTCCGCCGCCTGCATGTCCACCTGAATCAGACCGATTTTCGCCTTTCTGCCCATAGCCATTCCCCTTCCGCCGCAGCCGGCAGCTTGCTTTCTTCTATTATACAACGGATCGGGAGAATTGTCATCCAAGGAATCGGGGCAAAGCGGAAAGAACAAAAAAGAAGGCGCCTGTCTTTCGACAAACACCTTCATGGAATCCGGCGGCGTCCTACTCTCCCGGGCCGTTGCCAGCCAAGTACCATCAGCGCTGAGAGGCTTAACTTCTGTGTTCGGTATGGGAACAGGTGGGACCCTCTCGCCATTACCACCGGAAATTGAAATCATTTTCAACTCGGATATGATACCACATCCGGCGCCGGTTTGTCAACACCGGATGCAGCATTTTACATTACTTCAACCAAAGGGTCGTCAGGAGTTCGTCAGCCAGCGCGTTCACTTCCTCGGTCTGATCCCCGCCGCCCGCGATTTCGATGTAATACAGCGCTTCGTCACCGCGCAGCACGCAGATGGTCATGACGCAAGGCGTGCCGTCGGAATACTGGCTCTCAGAGGTGAATCTGTAGCCGTCCTGGCCGGTCGCGTCTTTCACCTTGGGCCGCTCCCCGTCTCCGTAGATCGTCTCAAGCACATGCTCCTTCAGCTGGTAGACGTCCATGCTTTCGGGGGATACGATTTCTCCGTCCTCATCGCGCCATACGATGATCCGGCCGGTGATGTTGCTCGCGGCCTTGGTGAAGTAGACGTCGTCCTCCTGCTCGCTGGCGGTCACGCCGTCCGGCTTAAGAAAACCGATATACCTGCCGTCCATCAGCGAATCGTCTTCCTTCTCGGTAAACGCCGACAGCTCGTCGCGCAGCTGATCGATTTCCGTATTCAGATCGGCAATCTGCTGATTGAGCGCCGCGTTCATCGCCTCCAGCGCGGCGGAGCGGCTAACAACGCTCTCGTATTCGCGCGCCATCTCCTCGATTTCGGCGATGCGGTCCATCAGATCTCCCTTTTCGGTTTCCAGCACCGCGATGCGGCCCTCGGCGTCGCTCAGCTCCTCATTGAGTTTTTCGATCTGCTCCGCAGCGTCCGAAAGGTCGGCCAGCTGATCGCTCAGACTGTCGACCTCTCCGCTCAGTCCGTCGCGCTCGGCAGTCAGCGCCGCAAGCTCCGCTTCGGCCTCGCTCAGATCCTTCTGAAGCTCCTCAATCAGCGCGGCGGTCTGCTCCGCTTCCTCGATCTTCTCGGCCATCCGGTCGTTGAGGCTGTCGCGCTCGGCGGTGAGGTTGACAACCAGCTCATTGAAGATGGCCAGCTCCTCCTTGACGCTCGTCAGCTCCTCCTTCGCGGCCGTCAGCTCGCCCTGTACGATCGAAAGCTCGTTGGCCGATTCGGTCAGCATCGCGATCTGCTGCTCCAGCGCTTCCTTCTCCTGCTGAAGCTGCGCGTTCGTGTTGGTCAGGGCTTCAATCTTTGTATCGGCGTCCGTGCCTGCGGAAATCTGTTCGTTCAGCGCAGCGATCTGATCGTTCAGCGCGTCGATCTGATCCTTCGCAGCCGTCAGTTCGCCCTGTACAATCGAAAGCTCGTTGGCAGACTCGGTCAGCATCGTCACCTGCTGTTCCAGAGCTTCCTTCTCCTGCTGAAGCTGTGCGTTCGTGTTGGTCAGCGCCTCGATCTTCGTATCAGCGTCCGCGCCCGCGGAAATCTGTTCGTTCAGGGAAGCGATCTGATCGTTGAGCGCGTCGCGTTCGGCGGCGAGCGCTTCAATCTGCTTGTTCGCTTCCTTCAGCTCGGAGGCCATCTTCTCGATCTGACCGGCGTTCTCGCCGCCCTCGGAGATCTGATGGCCGAGCTTTTCCACTTCTTTCTTCAACGCGTCGATCTGATCGTTCAGATCATCCGCCTGACCGCTCAGCTCGTCTCTCTCCCTGATGAGGCCGGCAATCTGCTCGTCCGCCGCATTCAGCTTGGCCGTGAGGCGTTCGATCTCACCGGCATTTCCGGCTTCCTTGTCCAGCCGTCCGTTCAGCGCGTCCACCTGTTCCTTCAGGCTGTCGCGCTCGGCAGTCAGGTCGGCGATCTGCGCGTTCGCCGCAGTCAGGTCGGCAGTCAGCTGCGCAATTTCCTCATTTGCCGCAGTCTGATCGGTCAGCTGCCCGTTCAGCGCGTCCACCTGTTCCTTCAGGCTGTCGCGCTCGGCGGTCAGCTCGGCGATCTGCGCGTTCGCCTCGTCTCTCGCCTGCTCGGCTTCGGCCAGCAGCGCCGCCTTGCCGCCCAGTTCTTCCTCGGCCGCGGTCAGCAGCGCCTGCGTCTCGGTCAGCTGCTTATTGGCCGCGTCCAGCTGCGCCGCCGCGTTTTCATTGGCCTTTTCGGTCTCCGCCAGCAGCGCGGCCGCTCCGGCCAGATCCTCCTCGGTCTTGGTCAGCTTGTCCATAAGCTCATTGTAGCGGCCGCTTTCGCCGTCCAGCGCCTCAATCTTGCCGGTCAGCTGGGCCTGCAGATCTGCAATGGTCGCAAGACGCTGCTTGTCGAGCGCTTCATAGCCCGCAATCTTCACATCCAGCTCCTCGACCATGGCCTGAAGCTCGACGACCTTCTCATCCCGGGCCGCGCCGCTCTCCAGCTGCTCATTGGCCGCAGCCAGATCGGCGTTGCTCTGAGCGAGGCTGTCCTGCAGAAGCGCAATCTGCTCATTGGCCTCGGCCAGATCGCTGGAATACTGCTTCAGCTGCCCGTCCTTCTCTTCCAGCTGCGCCGCCGAATCATTCAGCGCGGCCTGCGCCTCGGCCAGCTGCTCGTTCGCTGCCGTCAGGTCGGCCTGAAGCGCGGCCAGCGCGCTGCCGCTGGATTCGCTCTCTTCCTTCTTCTGCTGATCGAGCTGCGCCAGCCGGCTGGTCAGATCCGCCACCTGCACGGTCAGCGCGTCCTTCTCGTTCTCGGCCGTCCTCCGCGCGCGCTCAACGCCGCTCAGCGAAACGCCCAGCACGACGGCGGCAACGATAGCAGCCGCGGCCAGCGCGATGATAATCGCCTGCATCCTCTTCATAATCCGGTACCTCCTTCAAATTCCATCTTAATGATAGTATACCATATGCACGCCCGCATCCGATACCACATCCTTCCGAAAAATAAATTTTCTTCCCGCATGCGTTTCCATTTTCCCGGCACATATTTTCCTTCTCTCCGGGCATACTAGCAACAGCCTGACAACCGGGCACATCAACCCAGTAAAGGAGTGTATTGGTTCATGCTCGATCGTGTTTCTCTGCTTCTGGTCATCATCGGCGCGCTGAACTGGCTGCTGGTCGGTCTGTTTCAGTTTGACGCGGTGGCCTGGCTGTGCGGCGGTCAGACGGCAGTCATCAGCCGCGTCATTTACGCCCTCGTCGGCGTCGCGGGCCTGTGGTGCATCTCGCTTCTGTTCCGCGACCGCGAGCCCGTCGCTGCGGATTGATCCCCGGACGCCGGTTTTGTTATCTATAAGACCTGTTTTTAACGCAAAAAGATGCATGAAAGCAGCGTTTTCTTCATCAAAACCGGAATTTTTACCGCCCGAAACCCAAGAGGCCGCCCTCCGGACAAACGTCCCCGGAAGGCGGCCTGCTTTTTATGATATTTTCAGTCCTTCGGACGACGACCGTTCAGATCGGTTCCGATGGTCTGCCCGAAGCCGATGCTGTCCCGCCCGAAGCGGCGGCGGATGTCGTCCACCGCGCAGTCCAGCTTCGCAAGCTTTTCATTCCTGCCCTCTGCCTGATCGAAAAGGCTCGTCTGAACGGGCGCGTCCGGCGGGGCGAAATTCGTAAGGCCCACGGAGAGCATGCGCACGGGCCTTCTCATATCCCACGAACGGCGGATAATGTGAAGCGCGGTATGATAGATCTCCTGCGTGCTGTCGGTCGGCGCGCGCAAGGTCTCCTGCCGGGAGATGACCTTGAGCTCGGGGCTTTTGATCTGTATCTGCACGGTCAGGCCCTTCACCTGCTGTCGCCGCGTCCGCGCGCCCACGCTGTCCGCCAGCATGAGAAGCCCGGTCTTTATGTCCTCCTCGCCCAGAAGATCGCGCGGAAAGGTGATGGAATTGGATATGCTGCGGACCGCTTCCTCCTCGTCCGCCCGGCGCACCGGCGCGTCGTCCAGCCCGTTTGCGTAAATCCAGAGCATCTCGCCCTGCTTTCCGAGCAGCTCGTGAAGGCGGGCGGCGGGCGTGTTTGCAAGGTCGCCGATGGTCATGACGCCCTTGCGCCTGAGTTCCTCCGCCGCGTTCGTGCCGACGAAGAGCATGTCCCCGACCGGCAGCGGAAAGAGAATTTCCTGATAATTCTCCCGGGTGATGACGGTGGTCGCGTCCGGTTTTTTATAGTCGCTTCCGAGTTTTGCAAACACCTTGTTGAACGATACGCCGACGGAGATTGTGAGCCCCAGCTCCTCGCGCACGCGGCGGCGCAGCTCGTCGGCAATGTCCTTTCCGCTTCCGAAGAGGCGGCGGCTGCCGGTGACGTCCAGCCAAGATTCGTCGATGCTGAAGGCCTCCACCTGATCGGTGTATTCCCCGTAGATGCGGTTGATGAGGCGGCAATAGTATTCATAGCGGTCATGATGCGGGGGCACCAGCGTCAGATGAGGGCATTTCTTCTTCGCCTGCCACACGGTTTCCGCCGTCTGGACGCCGTACTTCTTGGCCAGCTCGTTTTTGGCGAGGATGATTCCATGCCGGCTTTCGGGATTTCCGCACACCGCCATGGGCACCAGCTTAAGCTCCGGCCGCTCGATGCACTCGACCGAGGCAAAGTAGCCGTTCGCATCGCAGTGAAGAATCACCCGTTCCATCTCTCCCGCCTCCTTCCGCCGCAGCTCACGCCTCTATTTCCGCTCCGCGCACGCCGCGAGGAATGCAGAGAATATTTTCCGGGAAAAGCTGTCGTTGAAATAAGACACCTCCGGGTGCCACTGAACGCCCATGAGGAACCGGGATCCCGGCCGCTCATAGGCCTCGATCAGGCCGTCCGCATTGTATCCGGTCGCAACCAGTCCGTCCGCCAGACGGTCGACCGCCTGATGATGGAAGCTGTTCACCGGATACCGCTCGGAGCCGACCAGCCCGCGCAGGACGGAGTCGCCCTCGAAGATGATATCGTGATAGTACAGCATGCCTTCCGGCTGACGGTGCCGGATGCCCAGGTGATGCACGACGTCCTGATGGAGCGTTCCGCCCAGCGCGGCGTTGATCACCTGCATGCCGCGGCACACGCCCAGCATGGGGAGGTCATGCTCCATGGCGTAAGCGATGACATAGACCTCCAGCTCGTCGCGCTCCTCGTTGATCTCGCCGCAATAGGGGTCGATCTCCTGACCGTAGTATTTCGGATGCATGTCCGGGCCGCCGGCGATGATCACGCCGTCCAGCGTCGGAAGCACCTTTTCCATCTCTTCGGTATTCAGCGGCCAGTCCAGCGTGATCATCTCCTCGCCGGTCGCCGCCATGGCCTTTGTCATGTTCTTCGTCACGCGGTGGACGTTCGGGTCCTCGCTCGTCCTCGACGCCGTGACGCCGATTCTCAGCGCCCTCATTCCTTTGCCGCACACGCATCGCAGTTTCCGCTGCACGATCCGCATGCGCCTCCCTTGGAGCAGGATCCCTCCAGATTGATCTCCTCGCGCGCCGCGATCATCCTGCGATGCGGAACGCCTTCTTCGTCATAAACCTCGCCGACCGGGCTGAGGCCGTATTTTGCATAGAAGCCGACAACCGGCAGCTGCGCGGACACCGTGACCGACGCGCAGTTCAGCTCCTGCGCGCGGTAGAGCAGCATGCGCATGACCAGATCGCCCATGTATTTTCCGCGCGCTTCCTTCAGGACGCATACCCGGCCGATGGCAAAGCGGTCCTCGCCGTCGATATAGAGCCGGCCGGTCGCAGAGGGCGTGTCGTCGTCGTCCAGCACCAGCGCATAGACAGACATTCTGTCATGCTCGTCGATTTCCGTTTCCAGCGGATATCCCTGCTCCTCCACGAATACGCGGCGGCGGATATCGAACACATGCTGGCAGAGCGGATCGCCCGACAGCAGGAATTTACCCCGAATCATCAAAAGCACCCCTTTTCTTCGCAGGAAAACGCTCCAGCGAAGGAGAATTTAGTAATCAACCAATCATATGGAGGAATCAATCACCATGGAGCAGCAGAGTCTCGCCCGCATCAACGAGCTGGCGAAAATCGCCAAAACCCGCGAACTGACCCCCGCCGAGCAGGAAGAGCGCGCCCGCCTGCGCAAGGAATATCTGGCCGAGTTCCGCAAGGCCTTCCAGCAGCAGCTGAGCAGCACCTACATCCAGTACGACGACGGAACCAAGGTTCCGCTCACCGATCTGAAGAAAAAGTAATTCCGCTCACTCCGTGCAGCCGTCCTGCGCGTCCGCATTCCCGGACAAATCGCCGTCCGGCCTGCATTCCGCCTCCTGCCCCTGTGCAGGCGGCTTTTTTTTATGCCTTTTTCTGGATTTTCCGCTCGGCGCGGGCGGCTCCTTCACGAAGTTCTCCTTCGCCGCGGCCAGAAGCGCCTCCCGTTCATTGGGCAGGCGGTCCTCAATGACCTCGTCCAACAGGAACGAAAGGCACGGACCGCTCTTTCTCCGGCTCACGCCCGCCTCGAACACATCCTCCGCGGATACCGCCAGCTGCTTCACCGACACGCAGTCTCCCTGCTGAATGACCAGATGGCACAGCGCGCGCGTATCGGCGTTTCTCAGCTCGATCAGCCCGGCTAGAAGCTCCGCGCCCATCTCGCCCAGCATTCTGCGCATTCCGGCCCGGTCGGTCGGCAGCGGACGGACCGCGTTCAGGCCGATGGCCTCAAGAAACCTTCTGTGCAGCTTTCCGAACTTCATCCGCGCCGCGCAGGACGCGATTTTCTCGGGCTCAAGGCCGTACAGAAGCGCCGCCAGCCTGAGCTCGGGCGCTTCGGGCGTAAGGGAAACCCGGCGCGCCGCCAGCATATACCGGTCGCTTGTCAGGTCGGAAAGCTCGGGCAGAATCACCTCAAAGGCAGGCCTGAAATCGAGCAGAATCTGCTCGGCGCGCGGCCCGGTCAGGAGCTTTTTAAGCTCGGTCAGCACGCGCTCGACCGCCACCTTCTCAAGGGATTGACAGTTGTCGAGCAGGCACTCTGCGGTGAGCGGGTCGATGTCGAAATCGAGCGTGGAGGAAAATCTGAGCGCCCGGAGCATTCTCAGCGGGTCCTCGCTGAAGCGCCGGTCCGGGTCGCCCACGCAGCGGATGATCCTTTTATTGATGTCGTCCTCGCCGTCCACATAGTCGATCAGGCCGGTCTCCGGGTTCCAGCACAGGGCGTTGATGGTAATGTCGCGCCGCGTGACGTCCTCATAGAGATTGCCGGTGAACTCAACGTCGTCCGGATGCCGCCCGTCCGTGTACTCTCCGTCGATGCGGAAGGTGGTCATTTCGACGGCGGTGCCGTATTTGATGAGGGTGACGGTTCCGTGCTTGAGGCCGTTGAGCAGCAGCCTGTCCCGCGAGAACAGCTCCGTCATCTCCTCCGGCAGGGCCGAGGTGGTAATGTCGTAATCGTGCGGCTCCTTGCCCAGCAGGACGTCCCGCACGCTGCCGCCGACGATATACGCCTGATGACCCGCCCGTATCAGCGCGTTCATGGCGTATCTGACCGGCGGTGGCAGCTGTATATTCATAGTGTATCACGCTCCAGCGTTTATTGGTTGGATCTCGGATCAGTATCATTTATTATATCACATACCTACCGTCTGCGAAAGCCGGAATTTTTCCAGCCGCCGCATTTCCCGCGCGGCAGGACTGCTTGCCATCGGGATAGGAACGCGGTATAATGAAAGTAAACATCAGGGAGGGATGAAGCATGCCGTCTCCGCGAATTCAGGCTCTTGAAAAGCAGTGCGCCCGCATCGGGCAGAGCCAGCCCGAATCCCACTTTATGAAGGATTACCATTCTTCCGCGCTGACCCTCTATAAAGACTGCCCGCAGTGGGAAAAGACCGCGCGGGCTATGGCCTATGCGATTGTGAATCAGGAAGCGTCCGTGCTGCCGGGCGATACCATCGGCGGGCGGGTGTATCATCTGAAGGAAGCGCCCGTCGAAAAGACCGATCCCGATCTCGACTACCTGACCGAGGCGCGCGCCGCTTTCCGGAAAGTCTATCCCGAGGCGGACGAGCTTTTTGAAAACCAGCTGATCGGCGGTACGGCCGTCGGCCACATCACCTGGTTCTTCGACCGGATCCTCTCCCTCGGCGTCACCGGGCTGCGCGCGCGGTATGAAGAAGCGCTCTCCCACGCGCGGGACGAGGAAGCCGGGCAGTTCTATCAGGGCGTCCTCATCCTGCTGGACGCTCTCCTTGAATTCAACGACAAGCATATCGAAGTCTGCCGCAAGGCCGGAAACGACGAATTGGCCGAGCGCATGGCCCGCGTGCCGAGATACCCTTGCCGCACCTTCCGGGAGGCCGTTCAGTCCTTCTTCATGCAGCACATCGTGGTCATGAAAGAGAACCCGTTCGGCGGAAACGGGCCGGGCCGGCTGGATTATTATCTCTGGCCGTATCTCGAACGCGACCTCGCCGCCGGACGCATCACCATGGAGGAGGCGCGCGAGATCATCGACGAGCTGTTCCTGCGCATCGACGAGCGGCTGTACGGAAGGGACACATGGGTGGAAGCCATCGTCGTGGGCGGCACCTACCCGAACGGCTGCTCCGCCGTCAATCCCCTCACTTACATGATGGTCGAATCGATCATGGAGCTGGATATCACGCATCCCTCGGTCTACATCCGCCTGCCGGAAAATCCGCCCGAGGACCTGCTGCGCTTAAGCGCCCGCTACATGACCTCCGGCCGGAACCGCGCGCAGATTCTCTATGACCCGGCGGTCATCGGCGCGCTCGTCGAGCGGGGAACGCCGATGCGCGACGCCGTCGAATATGCCTGCGGCGGCTGCATGGAGGTAGGCGTTCAGGGCATGACGTCCGATTATCTCTACATCGGCTACCACAACCCCCTGAAGATGCTGGAGCTGATGATCACCGGCGGCGTATGCCTGCGGACGGGCAAAAAAATCCGCTCGTTCCATGCGGAAAAGAGCCTCGCCGGATATGACAATTTCGAGGATTTCTACCGGGACTTCATCGAAGAAGCCGGGCGGCTCACGCGCATCTATCTGCACGAACAGGACATCTTCAGCGAGCGGGCGCAGAAGGCGCGTCCCTCCTACCTCATCTCCAGCATGATCGACGACTGCCTCGAGCGGGGCAGGAACATGCACGCGGGCGGCGCGCGGTATCACGATTACGGCGGCACGCCCATCGCCCTGCCGAACGTGGCCGACTGCCTGTATGCGATCCGGCGCGCGGTGTTCGAGGATAAAATCTGCACGGCGGACGAGCTGATCGGGGCGCTTAAAGACGATTTCGCCGACTGCGCGCGCCTTCAGAAACAGCTGCGCAATCTCCCCAAATACGGCATGGACCACGCGGAGGCCGACGAAATGGCCCGCCGGGTGGCCGCAGACTTTGCGGATATGTATCTCTCCTACCGCACCCGCTGGGGCGGCAAGGGAAAGCCGGTCATTCTGACCTTCGTATACGCTCCGCGCGCGGCGGCCATCCTCGGCGCGACGGCGGACGGCGGAAACGCGGGCCGGCTGATCTCCCACGGCGTAACGCCGCAGTCCTCCTCGATGACCGAGGGCATCACCGCGGCCATCAGCTCGACCGGACGCATGCCGTTTGAAAAATTCGCGGGCGGCGCGTCCACCATGTGGGACTTTGACAGCTCATGGGCGACCGTTCCGGTCATCGAAGCGGTGCTCAAGACCTTCATCGAGAAGGGCGGGCAGATCTTTCAGGGCAATACCACGCCCCTCGAGGAGCTGCTCGACGCCCAGCTGCACCCCGAGGAGCACAGGCAGCTGATCGTCCGCGTGGGCGGCTATTCGGCGCGCTTCGTCGCCCTCACCAAGGAACTTCAGGACGACATCATCGGCCGGATGAGACACGGGGCATGAAAGAAAGGATTGACATCATGAGCGAACTGACGCACATCATCTTCAACATCCAGCGGTTTTCCGTCAACGACGGCCCGGGCATCCGCACTACCGTCTTCATGAAGGGCTGCATGCTGAACTGCCTATGGTGCCACAATCCGGAATCGAAATCGCCCCGTCCCCAGCTGATGCTGACCCCGCGCCAGTGCATCGGCTGCGGCGAATGCGTGCGCGTCTGCCCGAAGGCGCTTCATTCTTTCACGGAGGACGGCGTTCACCTCATCGACCGCGGCAGCTGCACCGGCTGCGGAACCTGCGCGCAGGAATGCGTCGGCGCGCTGGAGCTGTGCGGAAAAGAGATGGCCGCGGACGAAATCATCAAAGAGGTCATGAAGGATCTGCCCTTCTACAAAAACTCCGGCGGCGGCATGACCGTATCCGGCGGCGACCCGCTCTTCGACCCCGCGTTCACGCTGGAGCTTGTGAAAAAGGCGAAAGAGGCGGGGCTGCACGTCTGCATCGAGACCTCGGGCTTTTCGAAATGGGAGAACGTCGAGGCGCTGATTCCCTGTGTCGACCTGTTCCTCTGGGACGTGAAGGAGACCGACAGCGCGCGCCATAAGGAATACACCGGCGTGCCCAACGAGCTGATTCTCGATAACCTTCGCAGGCTCGACGCCGCGGGCGCGAAGACCGTGCTCCGCTGCCCCGTCATTCCCGGCTACAACGACCGGAGCGAACACTTTGCCGCCATCGCCGCGCTGGCCGAATCGCTCAGTCACGTTCAGGAGATCAACGTCGAGCCCTATCATCCGCTCGGCCAGTCGAAGTCCGAGGCCATCGGCAAGGAATACGCGCTGGCGGGGCTCGCCTTCCCGAAGGAAGAAGTTGTGAAGGAATGGATTGCGGAGATTCAGAATAACACGCGCGTGCCGGTCAAAAAGGCATAGCTTCAAGTATACGGCAAAGGAGGAGAACGATATGAAAGAATTCATCTCCGGCGCGGGATCGGTCTATCTGTATATCATCCTTGCGGCGTGCTCCGCATTTGTCGTCCGGAAATGCCTGAAAATCCCGGACGAGCTGTTCCGCAAGATTCTTCACTTTATTCTCCTCGGCGCGTACATCCCGCTGATTGCTTCCTTTGAGATATGGTGGATGGCGTCAATCTTTGCCGTTTTATCCATTCTGCTTCTGTATCCGCTGCTCACGTGGGCGGAGAAGCTGCCGCTGTTTTCCGCCTTTCTCTCTCAGCGCAGGGACGGCGAGATCAAAAACAGCATGATTCTGGCGCTTTTCATGATGGCCCTGAGCACCTTCGCCTGCTGGGGTCTGGCCGGGGACCGGTTTCTGGTGCTCGCATGCGTCTATGCATGGGGCGTGGGCGACGCGTTTGCCGCCCTTGTCGGAAAGCGGTTCGGAAAGCACAAGATCCGCCTGAAATTCGCCGACCGGAAAAAGAGCGTCGAGGGATCTGCCGCGATGTTTCTGACCTCTGCCGCCGCCGTGTGGGTGATCCTGCTGGCGCGCGGCGGCCTGAGCGCGGGCGCGTGCCTGATCATCGCGCTGGCGGCTGCGGCGGTATCCGCGTTTGTCGAAGTGTGCAGCAAGGGCGGATACGACACCATCACCTGCCCCGCCGCCGCGATGGCGGTGATTCTGCCGATGCTTCATCTTTGGGGAGGGAAATGATATGTCCACTCAAAAATCGGGCGCAAAGACGCTGCTCTGGTCCGTTCTGATGAGCTCGCCCGGTCCGCTGATCATCGGTCTGGGCCTGATCGGCGGGCGCAGCTCCACCCAGATTGCCGATTTCTTCCGCAGAAGCGCCGAGCTGATGGCCATCATCATGTCTTACCTCGTCTTCAGAATGACCGCGTCGGGCGGCTGCGGCGAGGAGCGGAAGCGGCTGCTCGAACGCAGAACCAACATATTCGTCGGCGCAATGATGTGTCTGGGCGGCGCGGTGATGATCCTGCTGGCCCTGACCGGCGGCAATGCGGAGAAGGGAAACGTCCTGCCCGGGCTGGCCATCGCCGTCATGGGCGTGATCGCAAACGCCGTCTTCTGGCGCAGATATGCGCGCCTGAACAAAGAGGAGCCCAACGCCATCCTTCTGGTTCAGTCCCGCCTGTACCGGGCCAAGACCCTGGTGGACGGATGCGTGGTCATCGCGCTCCTGTCGGTCTTCGTCACCCCGGAGAGCAATGTTTCTTACTGGCTGGATCTGGCCGGCTCCCTGATTGTCGCGTTCTATCTGATCTGGTGCGGAATCAGCACCATCCGGGAAGCAGGGCATGAACCCCCGCTGAGCATTTGATATTGCGAAGAAAATGAACGATGAAATACAGCAGCGGCATTATTCTGGCGGCGCATCGCGGAGACAACTCTATCCGAACGTCAAGGGCGCTGCGCCGCTTGATGATCCGGAGAAATTTGCGTATTGCGCCGAACACTCCATCCTCCCCTGCGTCTGCGTAAAGGACGCCCTTGAAGCCTACCGAAAATACATCGGACTGGGCTGCCGCATGTTCACGTCAAACGACATTTACGAAACGGACAGGATACTTAAGGAACTGAAGGTAAGATGACATTTTCCGGCTCCTGCGGGAACACCCCTCCCCCGGGAGCCCTTTTCTGTTTACGCCGGTCCCGTTTGGTGTTATAATAATCTCAATCACTACAATATAAAGGAGCCGCCCGCATGTTTGCACATCTTCATCTGCATACCGAATACAGCCTGCTGGACGGCGCCAGCCGCATCTCGCCCCTGCTCGATCATGTGAAGGAGCTGGGGATGAAGCACTGCGCCATCACCGATCACGGCGTCATGTACGGCGTGGTCGATTTCTATCAGCAGGCGCTGTCAAGAGGCATCCATCCGGTCATCGGATGCGAGGTCTATATCTGCGAAAACATGGACGAGAAGCTGTCCGGCTCGCGCGAATACAGCCATCTCATCCTGCTCTGCGAAAATCAGAAGGGATACCAGAACCTCATCAACATGGTCTCTCAGGGATTCACGCGCGGATTCTACTACCGCCCGCGCATCGACTACAAGCTCCTCAAGGAGCACTCCGAGGGTCTCATCGCCATGTCCGCCTGCCTGTCGGGCGATATTCCGAAGCTCCTTCTGGACGGCCGCGAGGGCGACGCCCGGAAGATGGCGGAGAAATACCTTTCTATCTTCGACAGGGACCATTTCTTCATCGAAATTCAGGATCACGGCCTGGCCGATCAGAAGCGCGTCCTGCCCGGGCTCATCCGGCTGGCCCGGGAGATGAATCTGGGCCTGGTCGCCACCAACGACTGCCACTACATCCGCCGCGAGGACGCCGAGGCGCAGGAAATCCTCATGTGCATCCAGACCGGCAAGACGCTCAACGACGAGCACCGCATGCGCATGGAATCCGACCAGATGTACGTCAAGAGCGAAGAGGAGATGCGCGCAGTCTTCCCCGAGCTCAACGACGCCATCGAAAACACCGTAAAAATCGCCGAGCGGTGCCATGTGGAGTTCGATTTCAAATCCATCCACCTGCCGAAATATCCGCTGCCCGAGGGCGAAAATGACCCGGCGGCGTATCTGCGCAAGCTGTGCGAAAAGGGCCTGTGGGAGCGCTATGCGCCCGACCGCGAGGACGCGAAGCAGCGGCTCAACTATGAGCTGTCGGTCATCGAGCGCATGGGCTATGTGGATTATTTCCTGATCGTCTGGGACTATGTGTACTTTGCCAAGACCCACGGCATCCTCGTCGGCCCCGGACGCGGCAGCGGCGCTGGCTCGATCGTCGCATACACGCTCGACATCACCACCATCGATCCCCTGAAATACGATCTGCTGTTCGAGCGTTTCCTCAATCCCGAGAGAATCTCCATGCCCGATCTGGATATCGACTTCGACTACGAGCGAAGAGGAGAGGTCATCGAGTACGTCGCAAAGCGATACGGAAAGGATCACGTCGCCCAGATCATCACCTTCGGCACCATGGCCGCGAAGGCCGCCGTGCGCGACGTCGGGCGCGTGCTCGACATGAGCTATGCCGAGGTGGACGCCATCTCCAAAATGATCCCCTTCGCGCTGGACATGACGCTGACAAAGGCGCTTGAGCAGAGCAAGGACCTGCGCATGGCCTACGAAAGCGACGAGCAGGTGAAAAAGCTGATCGACACCGCAATGAAGCTGGAGGGCATGCCCCGGAACGCCTCCACCCACGCGGCAGGCGTTCTCATCACCAGCCATCCGGTGCATGAATATGTGCCGCTTCAGACCAACGACGAGGTCATCACCACCCAGTTCCCGATGGGCACGCTGGAGAAGATGGGCCTTCTGAAGATGGACTTTCTGGGGCTTCGCACCCTCACCGTCATCGGCGACACCCTGCGCATGGCCGAGGAGGGCGGCGCGCCGCACATGGACCCCGCCGACATCCCGATGGACGATACGGGCGTGTACGCCATGATCTCCGAGGGCGATACGGACGGCGTATTCCAGCTCGAAGGCGGCGGCATGAGAAACTTCCTCGCCAACATGAAGCCCGGAAACTTCGAGGACATCATCGCCGCCATTTCGCTCTACCGCCCCGGCCCGATGGAATCCATTCCCCGCTACATCGCCGGAAAACAAAACCCGGACGCCGTTCAGTATCTCGACCCGCAGCTGAGGCCCATCCTCTCTGTCACCTACGGCTGCATGGTCTATCAGGAGCAGGTCATGCAGATCGTCCGCGATCTGGCCGGCTATTCGATGGGCCGCAGCGACCTCGTGCGCCGCGCGATGGCCAAGAAAAAGCATGACGTCATGGCGCAGGAGAAGGTCTACTTCATCCACGGAAAGCTCAACGACGACGGCTCCATTGACGTGCCCGGCGCGGTCAGAAACGGCGTGCCCGAGGAGGTCGCCGAGAAGCTGTTCGAGGAAATGACCGCTTTCGCAAGCTATGCCTTCAACAAGCCTCACGCCGCAGGCTATGCAGTCGTCGCTCTTCAGACCGCGTGGCTGAAGCTGCATTATCCGGCTGAGTTCATGGCCGCGATGATGAATTCCTTCACCGGAAACGCGGAAAAGGTCGCGTTCTACATTCAGCATCTGAGACATCTGGGCATTCCCGTTCTCCCGCCGGACGTCAACAAGAGCACCGACCGCTTCTCCGTAGACCACTCGGGCGAGCAGCCCGCCGTGCGCTTCGGCATGGGCGCGGTCAAAAACGTCGGAAGAAACGCCATCCACGCCATCGTGCGCGAGGCGCAGGCAAACGGCCCCTTCCGGGATATCTTTGATTTCGCCGACCGCGTGCCCTCCGAGCAGATCAACAAGCGCGCCGTCGAATGCCTCATCAAGGCCGGCGCGTTCGACACGCTGCCCGGAACGCGCTCCCAGAAGATGGCGGTGTACGACACGGCCATGGACGGCGCGGCCAAGCGCAGGAAGAACAACGTCGAAGGCCAGCTCTCCCTCTTCGGAGACCTCATGGGCGACGCCGGGCTGGACGTGCCTCCGCCCCCGCTGCCCAGGCTCGACGAATATCCGCAGCGCATGCTGCTCTCCATGGAAAAAGAGATGACCGGCGTATACATCACCGGCCATCCGCTGGACGAATACCGCGAGGCGCTCTCCACCATGGAGGTAAACGCTCAGTTCCTCACGACGCTCTCCGAGGAACATGAAGACCACGGCCTGTCCATGGACGGCACGAACGCGGTCATGGCGGGCATCGTGCTGGAGAAAAAGACCAAGGCCACCCGCAAGGGCGACATGATGGCCTTCATCACCTTAGAAGACCTGTACGGCTCCACCGAAATCCTCATTTTCCCGAAGACCTACGAAAAATACCGGCACCTGCTGGAGCCGGACACGCTGGTCTCGGTCTACGGACACCTGTCCGTGCGCGAGGACGAGCCGGTGAAGCTGCTGGCGGACGCGCTGCTGCCGCTCTCCGCCGAAACGCTGAACGAAGCCGCCTTCAAGGGCGAGGTACGCCAGCGCAAGCCGAAATACGGAACCGGCTGGCAGGCGCCGCTCAGCGAATCCCCCTATGGAGACATGAGCGAGCTGCCCCCGCCCGTGGACTACGCGGACGTGGTTCCGCCGAAGCCCGCCGTGATCCCCACCCACCGCGCGCCGGAGGGCAGGGTCTCCTTCGAGCCGAAGCCTAAAAAGCTCTATCTGAAGGTTAAAGACGAGGCTGAGCGCGACAAATGCCTGCCGCTTCTTAAAAAAACGCCCGGTTCCATCCCGGTCACCTTCTATGTGACCTCCCTGAACGCCGCCTTCCGCGCGGACGGATACTCGGTCTCGGCAAGCATCGATATGAAGGCGCTCAGCGCCATGCTGGGCGAGAAAAACGTTGTAATGAAATAACACTTGCCAAAGGCCTCCCCTTGCACTGGGGGCTCCGGTTTCCCGAAATACTCACCGAAAGGAGTATCTCCATGAAGCAGATTTCCGTCGATTTCTCGAAGATTACCGGCCGCATCAAGCCCATGCACTCGGTCAACAACGGCCCCGCGGGCTCCCGCGTGCGCGGCACCTCCAGCTTTGACGAATACGCTGCGGCCGGAATTCCCTTCGCCCGCAACCACGACGCCTCTTTCTACTCGGGCTACGGCGGAGAGCACACGGTGGACGTTCACCGCATCTTCAAGCGCTTCGAGGCCGACGAGAACGACCCGGCTTCCTATTCCTTCGAATCGACCGACCGCTACACGAGGGACATTCTCGACGCGGGCACGAAGGTGTTCTACCGTCTCGGCGCGTCGATCGAGCATCAGCAGAAGTTCGGCACCATTCCTCCGGCGGATTTCGCCAAATGGGCGCGCATCTGCGAGCACATCATCATGCACTACAACGAGGGCTGGGCGGACGGCTTCCATTACAACATCGAATACTGGGAAATCTGGAACGAGCCGGACTGCGGCAATCCCGACGGCTCCAATCCCTGCTGGCAGGGCACGGAAGAACAGTTCATCGACCTGTTCACCACCACCATCCGCCACCTGAAGAAGCGCTTCCCGAACCTTAAAATCGGCGGCCCGGCGCTGTGCTCTGCATGGAACGAGCACTGGAACGAGATGATCTTCACCGCCCTGAAGGAGCAGAATCTGCCGCTCGACTTCTTCTCCTTTCACGGATACGCAAGGCTTCCGGAGAAATATGCGGAATCCGCGCGTCACGCCCGCGAGCTGCTGGACCGCTACGGCTATACCGATACCGAGATCATTCTGAACGAATGGAATTACATCAAGGGATGGGTAGGGGATCAGTGGAAGTATTCGCTGAGAATGGAGAAAAGCCTCAAGGGCGCGTCCTTCACCGTGGCTTCCATGATCTGCGCGCAGAATTCTCCGATGGATCACTTCATGTATTACGACGCGCGGCCCTGCGGAATGTGCGGCCTGTTCGACACCGACACGCTGGCCCTGCTCAAGGGCTACTATCCCTTCCCCATGTTCAATGCGCTCTACAGCCTGGGCGCGCAGGCGAAATCGTCCTCCGATGAGGGCATATATGCGCTGGCTGCGGCCAAAGAGGACGAAGCGGCCGTGATGCTGACGCACTACTACGATGAAGACGAACTTCCGGCCGAAACCGTGAAAATCAGCATGAAGGGCCTCGGCGAGGGCGTCTGGAAGGCCTCCTTCTTCCTGCTCGACGCGGAGCACGACAATGATCTTGTCCGCGAAGAGATCCTTTCAAACGGCAATGCCGCTGTATATGTGAAGCTGCCGCTGTTCGGGACATATCTGGTGAAGCTGGAGAAAATCGGCCGATAACGAACCATCCCCTGTACCCGAACTCATTTTGCAGAATAGTGTTTTCAGCCAATCATTCAAGGAGGTTTTTTTCATGAAAAGATTCCTGTTGCTCTTCGTCTGTCTCATCCTTGCGTTCGGCTTCTCCTGCGCGTCGGCAGAAGAGGAACCCATCGAGTACACTTCAGGCGACTTCGCCTATATTCTGCGGAAAGATGGTACTGCGGAAATCACGGATTACTCCGGAGAAGCTGATACGCTTTCCATTCCCGATACCATTGACGGGTATTCCGTTACTTCTATCGGCGATTATGCGTTTTCCGACTGCTTCGGCCTAACCGAGGTGTCCATCCCCGATTCCGTTACTTCTATCGTTGATTATGCGTTTTACTACTGCTTCGGCCTGACCGAGGTGTCCATCCCCGATTCCGTTACTTCTATCGGCGATTTTGCGTTTTCCTACTGCTCCGGCCTGACCGAGGTGTCCATCCCCGATTCCGTTACTTCTATCGGCGTCAATCCGTTTTCGTATTGCCCGAATCTCACTCAGATCTCCGTTTCTCCCGACCATTCCACGCTGACCACTGCTGACGGCGTGCTTTTCAGCAAAGAAACCAGAGAGCTGATCTGTTATCCCTCTGCATTGACCGCAGAACAGTATGCTGCTCCGCAGGGCATCCTCAGTATCGGCGATTATGCGTTTTCCGAATGCTCCGGCCTGACCGAGGTGTCCATCCCCGGTTCCGTTACTTCTATCGGCGACGATGCCTTTTCCGGATGCAAAAGCCTGACCGAGGTGTCCATCCCCGATTCCGTTACTTCTATCGGCGATTATGCGTTTTCCGACTGCTCCGGCCTGACCGAGGTGTCCATCCCCGATTCCGTTGCTTCTATCGGCGAC
>JAFQQU010000042.1 GCA_017410445.1 Clostridia bacterium
AAGGAAGCGGCCGAGCGCATGATGGCTAAGATGGGCAGCAAAACATGGTGCGCGCTGGCGGCGACGGTTCAGTATTTCGGCAAGGTATCGGTACTGATGGAGGTGCCTCCGGAGGCGTTTACGCCGCGTCCCCATGTGGACAGCGCGCTGATTGAAATTGCGCTGTTCGACGAGAAGCCGGTCGAGGCGAAGGACGAAAAGATGATGCTGAAGGTGATTGCGGCCTGCTTCGTCATGCGGAGAAAGACGCTGCTCAATAACCTCTGCGCGTCCTTCTCGGTCAGCCGCGAGCAGGCGGCCGAATGGCTGGAGGCCGCCGGGCTGGACGGCAAAATCCGCGGCGAGGCGCTGACGCTTGAGCAGATTGCGGCGCTGAGCGATGTCATCGGCTGCTGACGGAGATTTGCACGGACGGGAGCGTATATCATGGCCTGTTGACGGCTGTCCGCAGAATATGAGGGAGGCGCATCGAATGCGCTCCCTTTTGTTGTTTTGGGCATGCGCCCCGGCCGGATTTTTGATTGCATTGCGCGGGGGCATCCGCTATAATGAAGAAAAGCGGAATATCAAAGAGTAAGGAGAGGAAGCAATGAACGCGTTTCCTGCTGAAAAGTGTCTTGAAAAGTTGGAGCTTAAGCGGCTTGGACGGAATGAACAGGCGGGCGTCGCCATCTGCTCGCTTCCCGTGCCCGAGGGCTTGAATGCCGGGCTGACCTTTAAAGGATACCGGGCGTCCGTTAAGCCCATCGGCCTCTGGCAGGACGGAAAATCGCCCCGAAGACTGCTTATGACCGCGGACGCGGGAAACTGCGCGCCGGAGACGCTTGCAGTCAGCCGGGAGAAGCCGGATGAGGCGTTTCCGGAAATTCATATTGAGATGGACCGGTTTGCTGTGTGCGACGATCCGGCGTTCATGTGGGAGCGGCATGCGGCGAAGATCACATGGGGCGGAAAGAGCATCGGCCTGATCATGGGCATGCGCACGCGCGGCGAGATTCACTGGTGGGAGGCCTGCCGTCTGCAGATTCTTGATCAGGACGAATTCTGCACGACCGTTCAGATCGGCGGCGCGATCCCCACGCACATCTACGACCGGCGCGATCTGGACAAATACAACGGATACTATGAAAATCCGTTCCTTCACAAGCACCACTGGCTGAACGGCCGGTTTTTTGCCCGGCTGTATGCAAACGGCGTGTGCGAGATCTATGCGCATCACATCAACAGCAAGTTCTTCGACGAGGGACTAGATCTTGAGGACTGCGTGCCGGTCATCGGATTCATGACCTACGACGCCAAAACGCCGGACGAACTGTGCGGCGAATGGAAGGGCGACAGGGACCGCCTCACCATCGGCCATGCCGAGCTGGACGTGACCGAGGCCGCCCGGCTTGCGACCGAAAAGCAGCCCGGGCAGTTCATGAAGGACGAAAGATACGGCGCGTTCGTATGGCAGCCCTATATGGGCGCGGAGCTGTACGGCGGCCGGGCTGTGTTCCCCTCCTCGGGAGGACCGGACGGGTATGTGTTCCGGGCGGAGGAAAAGCGGTTCCCGCGCGGATTTGCCAGAACCGTGCGCTTCAGCCTGAGTCTGTCTGACAGGAGCCCGGTCATTGCCAGATATCTGCCGCCGGCATGGTGGTACGGCCTGTGCGCCGAGTTCATGGCGGACAACCTGCTGCCCGCGTCCTCTGGATACGACATGGCGCTGGAGCGTGCGATGGACTATGTTCGCGAATTCACGGTGGAGGGCGGCTTTGAGGACGGCAGCACCGCCAGATACCGCCGCCTGATTCCGGACGGGAGCGGACGCCGGGACCCCAGCTGGGAAGGTGAGCTTCCGCACGGACAGTTCCTCTGGGCATGGCGCAGCGGAAATGCGGAGGATTACGACCGGGCGATGCGCGCGGCCTTCTGCTTTGACGATGTATATGTGGATCATGCGTCCAGCATCGTCCGCATGCACGGCTGGGCGCCGCCGGCCACGGCTGTTCCCATGTTCCGCATGCAGGGTACGATTGCAGCGTTCCTTGAAACCGGCGACATAACGCTGTATGAGGATTCAATGGGCGTCATCGACAATGCCTACCGCATGCACAAAAACTCCTGGCCGCGCATGTGCGTGGGCCGGGACGCCAGCTTCATCCGCGGGGCGATGATGATGTATCGCTACTTCAATGACCGGCATTATCTGAACATCGCCCGGGACGCGATGACCGACGTGGCCCTCTCGCAGCGCCCGGACGGCTCCTTCGGAGATCAGGGCGGCGGCAGCGGCATCCATCAGTGGAGCGGCTACATCACCAAGCCGTGGATGGGCTGCATGGCGGTCGGCGGACTCGTCGATTATCTGGAGATGTTCCCGGAGGATAATGACGATACGCGTCCGGTATGGAACACGGTATTGAAATTCGCGGACTGGCTTTTGAGCGAGCGGTTCTTCCATGCCGGAAAGATGCCGGAGCAGAAGGGCGTGTTCGACGACCCGGACAGCGACGAGGATTGGCCGGTCGGCTACGGCTGGAGCTATCAGCACTATTTCAAGGGACAGTCTGAGTTCTATGAGGACAGCAAGTGGTTCAACCTGAAGAGGGAGCATCAGGATTTCTGGCACTGGGAATATCTGGCGCGGATTCTGACCTACTGCTCGGTCAGGACCGGCGAAATGAAGTATTTCGACGCGTGGGCGGAATCGGCGGATCTGTTCTATGCCGTCCGGAAAAAGGCGGTCTCCGACCACGACGCGGCGCAGTCGCTTCAGTATATCCCGTGGATGATGGCGACGGCGGTCGGCGCGCGGTATACGGAGGAGGGCGTTTTGGTGAATGCACCGAAGCTCGGCGGACATGCGCCGAAGAGGGCGGTTGTCTTCTCGCCGGACGGCCCGGTTGAGGCAGACCTGACATAAACGAACGAGATGGGCCGGCCGGGCGATGTGTCCGGCCGGTTTTCAGCGAAGGGGATAAAAAATGCAGATTATCAGAGAAGAATACACAAAGGAGCTGGATACCCTGCTCTGGCGCAGCGACGTGCCCGCGCCGAGGGAGGATATCGAATATTACACCGCCCGCAAGCCCGACGGACAGCTGATTGCGGCGGGCGCGCTGTGGAAGAGCTGGATTTACCCGGAGCGGATCCGCTTTTTCGTATCAGTGAAGGAGATGTATCAGGGCCGGGGCTTCGGCACCATGATCTTCAGGAAGATGCAGGAGGAGCATCCGGGCGCGAAGTGGCAGGGCAGCGCGGACTTTGAAAACGACGGAGCCGAATGGTGGCTGAGGGGCCTTGGGTTTGATTTCCTGTACCGGACCTACTGCATGGACGTCATGCTGCCCGATTTTACGGAGGAAGCACAGTATGACATGGAAATCCGCAGCCTTTCAGAGCTTACCGAGGAGCAGCAGCTGCGCGTGCTTTCCATGGCATGGACCGATTATGCGCGCAAACGGGAGAAATACGATCCGCTGGGCGCGGAGGTCGATGCGTTTGTATTTTTCCGGTATGTGCTGGGGCAGGTGGACGGAAAGAAGAGCTGCTGCCTGACGGACGGGGACGAGATCAGGGCGTATGCGCTGTGCGGCGAGGGGGACGGCGAATGGACGGCGGACGTCCGGCAGACCGGACACAGGCTGGAGAAAGCGGATGACTTCCGCCGGTTCCTGATCGAATTTGTCAGCCGCGCGTTCTGCGAGACGGGCGGGCTGATGATGAACGCGGAGAGCTTTGATCATGACGCGCTGACGCTGCTCGGGCTGTTCGGAGAACTCCCGGAGGACAGCTATGACACCTACGCGCTCGGATAAACGGCATATATAGAAATGACGGAGAAGTAGTCAATTATTCACCGAAACGAACTGGAAAAGTCAACACTGGCGCAGTAAAGTATATGCTTGGTTCGGGTATTCCGGACTGAGGGAAGTTTGAAGATAAAAAGAGGGGTTTAAGATGGAAGTACTTCTGCCTATTGCGATTGCGATCATCGCAGGTCTTCTGATGACGCGCGTAGTCAAGCCGCTGGGCCTGCCCGCGGTTACCGCCTATCTGGTACTGGGCGTGCTGATCGGTCCGTACTGCCTGGGCCGCATCGGCGTTCCGGGTCTGGGCTTCAACACGATGGAAGCCGTCGAGCAGATGAGCATCATTTCTCAGGTTGCGCTGGGCTTCATCGCATTCTCGATCGGCAGTGAGTTCCGTCTGTCCGAACTGAAGACGATCGGCCGTCAGGCGGTGATCGTCGGCATCGTTCAGGCGCTGGTTGCCTGTCTGTTTGTTGATATTGCGCTGGTCGGACTGTTTTTCATTCTGGGTCCGGAGAAGATGCCGATTCCCGTCGCCATCACGCTGGGCGCGATTGCCACTGCGACCGCTCCCGCTGCGACGCTGATGGTCGTCCGTCAGTACAAGGCGAAGGGCAAGCTGACCAGCCTGCTGCTGCCGGTTGTCGCGCTGGACGACGCGGTCGGTCTGGTTGTGTTTGCGATTTCCTTCGGCGTTGCAAGAACGCTTCAGAGCGGCAGCGCCAACGTTATGGCCATCATTTTTGAGCCGCTGATTGAGATCGTGCTGTCTCTGGGCCTGGGCACTGTCATGGGCATCATCCTGACCCACATTGAAAAGATGTTCAACTCGAACTCCAACCGTCTGTCTCTGGTCATCGGCTTCACCATCCTGACGGTTGCGCTGTCCATGATCAAGTTCGAGGTGGCCGGCCTGCACTGCGGCTTCTCGTCTCTGCTGGTCTGCATGATGATGGGCACCATCTTCTGCAATATCTGTCCGCTGTCCGAGGACCTGATGGTGCGCGCGGAGAAGTGGACGGCGCCTTTGAACGTGCTGTTCTTCGTTGTCAGCGGCGCGGAGCTGGAGCTGAGCGTATTCTCCGATGTAACCATTCTCCTGATCGGCGTCGTTTACATCCTCTTCCGCTCTCTGGGCAAGTACTTCGGCGCGTTCGGCAGCTGCAAGCTCGCGGGCTGCGACGACAGTGTCACCAAGTATCTGGGCATTACGCTGCTGCCGCAGGCGGGCGTTGCGCTGGGTATGACGCTGACCGCCGCGTCTCTGGGCGGCTTCGAGGCCTCGATCATCCGCAACGTCGTGCTGTTCTCGGTACTGATCTATGAGCTGTTCGGTCCGGTACTGACCAAGAACGCCCTGATGAAGGCCGGCGACATCCAGCCCAAGAGCGAGGACGTCATCAACCGCCGTCAGCGCAAGCTGGAAGCTGCTGCCGCCAAGAAGGCGCAGGCGAACGGCTGATCCTCTTGAAAATATGAATAAGAACACCGCCTCCTGCCGGGATTGTCCCGATGGGAGGCGGTGTTGCTGTGTGTATGAAGGGTCAGTGAAGAGACAGGTCGATATGCGGGCCGCCCTTGACCTCGTCGTTTATGTAGGAGCCGTCCGGATAGAGCTTGAGAACGAGGGAGGCGTTATCGCCGTTCTTGGTTTTGACGGACCATGTGCTGCGGATCAGGCAATCGTCTTCCGGCCATGCGGGCAGCGACAGGTCGATATCCTCTGTGAGAGCACCGGTTATCTCCGGCGGCGCGTCCGGCTCGCCGAGCCGCGTGCACAGAGCGTCGTAGATCCGTTGATGGTTGAAGGAGAGCTCCTCCTCCGGGGTATCGAGCGGATACTGGAAGGTGAGACTGAGGACCGTGCTGTTGGAAATAGCGGTAAAATGCGGCGTGCCGTAGAGCAGCCCGTCCTCTTCGGCGGAGATCAGGGGAATGGGGGCCAGCCTTTCACTGTAGAGCCGGGAGGGTTTCTCGCCGAGAACAGAAACAACGCTTTCCTCATTGACCGGACACTGACGGACCGGCTGAATCAGCAGGAGCATGCCGAATATGAAGGCGAGAACCAGAATCAGAGCGGTTACGGACAGCAGGCAGTTTTTCAGCTTGCTGAGTGTCAGCGATTCAATGCGCTCCGCGTTTTCGCGTTCAGGCCCGGCGATCAGACAGTAATGAATGCTGCACCGCTGCGGATTGGACAGGGAACGGAGAACATCCATATATTCTTTCTTTTCCTCCGGCGTGCAGCCCTCGGTGAGAGCTGAATCATGCAGCGCTGCATTGGACGATTGTTCCATGCGATACAGGAGATGGATCAGCGGATTGAACCACCCGGCGCACATGGCGATGAGAAAAAGCCAGCTGTATTGGATATGACCGTGTTCGGCGAGGTGGAAGGCGTATCGCAGGATAAAGCGGAGCTGCCGGTCGGTATAGGATATATTGTCGGGCAGAACCAGCGTCTTGCGCCATGCAAAATAGATGGGGCCGTCCACTGCGCTGCTGATGAGAAGGCGGGGAAGCTTTATCTTTTCGCACTCGGCCAGCTCGTCGTCGGTCGGCTCGCGGTCTGCTTCCGATTTGATCTTTTTGGTCAGCTCGGCCCGTTTCATCTCTTTGAATACCTGCGCGGCGGCGTCGGCAATGTGACCGGGGGCAGGCTGACTGCTGCTTCCGATGCGGCGGCGGAAAAGCAGCGTATGAATGATCAGACCGGCGGCATATACGGCCATGCCGGCATACCAGATGTGCTGAAGCAGACGGTTCCAGTCCGTGCCGTAGGGATAATCCAGCGCGGCGACGGAGGAAGAAGCGTGCGGGGCGGGCCAAGGGAACGTATACAGCGCGGAGAAAGAATCGAACAGATCCCGTCTCATCACGAAATAGAGACAAACCAGTGCGAAACAGCCGGCTGAGCCGAGGATACAGCTGATTCCCAACCGGCGCATCAGCGGCCGGATCAGGAGCAGAATCAATATGAACGCAATCAGATAGATATTCACAGCGACAAAGACTGCCATCAGGAATCCCTCCTATACATGGGAACTTAAGGATACGGAGGAGCGACTCAAAGCCGCCCCTGTGTAAGGGGAGGTGGCGCGTGAGCGCCGGAGGGGTTGAAACGTTACATTTTGAACCAAGTTATCGATTGAAATCTAATCGGAAAACGCCATCTTACAACCCCTCAGTCACCTCTGGTG
>JAFQQU010000043.1 GCA_017410445.1 Clostridia bacterium
CCCTGCCTCTCCAAACCTCACCGGGGTTTGTCAATGATTTGATCCGCCGCATGGATTTCCGTGCGGCGGATGCTTTATGCTTTCTCCGGGAGCAGTGAACGGATTTCCTCAGTCAGCTGCGCTGACAGCTCCCTCAGGAAGGGAGCCGGGAACGGCGGAGGGAGTTGTTCCGCCCGGTTTGTTGTTTTCTGAAGAAGTCCGCCCGGTTGAAGGGAATGAAAGGCAGCAGGGCGAATTCATTATAATACAGGATAAACTCGGCATAAGACATACATGCCTTGGAATAGAGAAAGAGGCGGTGCATATGGCACGGATTGTAGTCGGCATGTCCGGCGGCGTGGATTCCTCGGTCGCGGCCCTCAGGCTGAAGGAAGAGGGACACGAGGTCATCGGCGTGTTCATGAATAACTGGGAGGAGAAGGACGACCGAGGCGTCTGTACCTCCGAAAAGGATTATGCGGATGTGCGCGGCGTTTGCGACGCCATCGGCATTCCGTATTATTCGGTCAATTTCGCCCGGGAATATCAGGAGCGCGTATTCAAGTATTTCCTCGAGGAATACAAGCGCGGCCGCACGCCCAATCCGGACGTGCTGTGCAACCGGGAGATCAAGTTCAACGTATTCCTCAATTTTGCGGAAACGTTGGGCGCGGACAAGCTGGCGACCGGCCATTTCGCTCAGCTCGATCAGCTGGACGGCCGATACCGGCTGCTCAGAAGCGCGGACGAAAATAAGGATCAGACCTATTTCCTATACATGATCGGTCAGCGCGCGCTGAGCAAGGCCCTGTTCCCCGTGGGCCACATGACCAAGCCGGAAATCCGCGAAGTCGCCCGGAAGAACGGCCTGCTTACCTTTGATAAAAAGGATTCGACCGGCGTGTGCTTCATCGGCGAGCGCAATTTCAAGGAATTCCTGAAGGGATATCTGCCCGCGCAGCCCGGCGAGATGCGCACGACCGACGGAAAAGTCGTCGGCCGGCATGACGGATTGATGTATTACACCCTCGGTCAGCGCCGCGGCCTTGGCATCGGCGGAGGCGGCGACGGACGGAGATGGTTCGTCGTGGGAAAGGATCTCAAAAACAACATTCTCTGGATCGAGCAAGGCGAGGATTCCCCGCTGCTGTATACTGAGCGCGCCGAGGCCGATCAGCCCCACTGGGTTGCCGGGTACGCCCCGGTCGGCGAGGGTCAGAGCCGCGAGGTCATGGCCCGGTTCCGCCATCGCCAGCCGCTTCAGCGGGTATCGATCCGTATGGAAGGCGAAAAGGTGCTGATTGAATTTGCCGAAAAGCAGCGCGCGGTCACGCCCGGCCAGTCGGTCGTGTTCTATGACGGCGAGGAGTGCCTGGGCGGCGCGGCCATCCTGTAAGGCGGCGCATCTGATTGACATAAGGAGGACAACAAATGAAGCGACTGCTGCGATACTTGATCTGCGCTTTTCTGTGCGTAGGGCTCATGCTTGCGCTTTCGGCGGCCGCCGGGGCGGATGGGCTCGAGGTTCACTTCATGGACGTCGGCCGCAACGACGGCATTCTCATCCTCTGCGGGGGAGAAGCTGCGTTCATTGATGCGGGCGGATACAACCGCGGCGCGCAGGCGACTGAATACATGCACGGCGTGGGCGTGAACAGCCTCAAATACTACATCGGCACCCATGCGCACGACGATCACGTAGGCGGCGCGCCGATCATCATCGAGGCATTCCGGCCCGAAGCGGTGCTTCAGCCGCACGACAAGGTTCGCAAGGTCATCATCAAGAACATCCGCGCGCGGGCCGAGCGCGAGGTTGTCGAGGAAGCCAATTACGTCACCATGACCGTCGGCCAGCAGGTTTCGGTCGGCGGGGCGACGCTCACATGCATCGGCCCCATGAGCATCCGGAATGTCAGCCCGGATTCCGGCCTTGAAAACGACAATTCGCTGGTGCTCCGGCTGACCTACGGCGATATTGACATCCTGCTCTCGGGCGACGCGACCAGCAACACCTACGAGCAGATTGCGGCGGTCAACCCCTCTGCGCTGAAGGCGGACGTATACAAGAACGCGCATCACTACCAGTATACGCGCGAGCAGTATTTTGCCCTGATGGACCCCGATTACGTCATCTTCAGCACCTCGGAGGACCGCCTGCCCGACAGCAAGTTCATGAACATGATCTGCGCATACGGCGCGACGCCGCTGGCCACTTCCGTGAATCACTCGGGCAACATCATCCTTCGGACCGACGGCAGGGACATCACATTCGATACCCAGTACCGCACCGAGCAAGTGACGGTCAATTACCCGTCCGTCGAGATTTACGAGGGCAAGGATACCAAAATCAAGGCCTATACCGAGCCGCGCAGCCGCACCAAGCTGCTGACCTTCACCTCTTCCGATCCGTCTGTTGCGACGGTAACGGCCGACGGACGGATTACGGCGCACCGGCCGGGCGAAGCGATTGTGTATGTCCGCGATGCGGGCGGCGCAGAGGCTCAGTGTCAGGTAACCGTGCTTCCCGCGCAGCTGACCATGCGCAAGCCTGAGCTGAAGGTCTATCACCATGAGAGCGTGACGGCGAGCGTCAAGGCGTCGCCCTCGGGCTGCAAGCCGGTTCTTACCTGGACCTCTGCGGACGAATCCATCGCGGTTGTCGATCAGGACGGCAGAATCACCGGCGTATTCCCGGGCGAGACCACCATCACGGCGACCTCTCCGGCGGGCGTTTCCTGCTCAGTCAAGGTCACGGTACGCGCCGTTGCGGTCAGCAAGGTTTCGGTGAAGATTCCCTCCAAAACCATGACCATCGGCGAGAGCTGCACAGCTTCCGCCAGCGTTTCTCCCAAGAACGCGACGTGGCCCGAGGTAACATGGACCAGCTCGGACGAGAGCGTTCTTGCCGTTTCCGCAGACGGAACTGTCCGCGCGGTGGGCGTCGGCAAGGCGAAGCTCACTGCGGAGACGGGCAACGGAAAGAGCAAGACGATTTCTATGACCGTGCGCCCGGTCTATGTGGACAAGATCCGGCTTTCTGCCGAGGGACCTGATGTGCTCATCGGCGGCGTTCCGGGCAGGAATCAGGTGAAGCTGAGCTATGTTATCGAGCCGGCGAACGCGACCGTTCAGGACGTCGAATGGACCACGTCCAACAAGAAGATCGCGACGGTCGACGAAAACGGCGTCGTGACCGGCCACGCAGAGGGCAAGGTGACCATCACCTGCCGCGCGGCGGACGGCAGCGGCGAATACGAGCGCATCAAGCTGAAGTTTGAGGAGAATGAGCTGAACGTCGAACGGATTGAGCCGGTGCAGGGCGAGATGATCGTCCGGGCCTCCCGCATCCGGTATAAATCGGACCGGCTGGAAATCCGGATGACTTACCTCAACTATACGGGCGAAAAGCAGCAGGTCCCCGCACGCGGAATCCTGACGCTGATCACCCCTGAGGGAGATAGGATTCCGCTGACTCCGGTTTCGGACAGCCCGGCCACGCTCAGACACCGCTCAGGCAAGGAATACACCTATAAGATCCCGCTTTCGGCAAATCCCCGGCTCAGGAACCTCGATCTGACCCGCTGCGACGCAGTGATCGTCCCGTATCCGGGCCAATAACAGAATCAATCCCCGCCCGTCCTTCCGGCGATCCGGAGAGGATGAGCGGGGATTTTGTGTATGTCCGGTATCTGCCGGAGCATGAAGAAAAGGGAGAACCGCCTTCCGCAGCTCTCCCTTTTCTCATATGCTTTTATTCTTCCTTAGCCTCTTCCGGCTCTGCGACGACCACGTTGATCTCCAGAACGCGCTTGCTGTCCACCTTGGTGACGCTCACGGTCAGGTTGTCGAAGGTGAACGAATCGCCGACGACCGGGATGCGCTCCAGCTGTCCGATGACCCAGCCGCTGACAGTGGCCGAATCGAACTCGCCGGGAATATTCAGCAGCTCCTGCATCTTCGCAAGATCCGCGCTGCATTCGATCTGATAGCTGCCGTCAGGGAGCTTTTTGAACTCCTCGATGACCTCGTCGTGCTCGTCGTAGATCTCGCCGACCAGCTCTTCGATGATGTCCTCCATCGTGACGATGCCGGCGGTGCCGCCGTATTCGTCGGTGACGATGGCGAGGTGGCTCTTGGACTTCTGAAGGGTCTCAAGCAGCGCGGCCGTCTTGGAGGTGGTGGTGACGAACAGCGCGGGCCGCATGATGTCCTTCAGGGTAGTGCCGGCCTTGCGGGCGTGGAAGTCCTTGGCGTTGACGATGCCGACGATGTTGTCGACGTTGTCCTCGTATACGGGCAGACGGGAGAAGCCGCTCTCCAGGAACACGGCCTCGATTTCATCCATGGTGCTGGTTGCGTCTACCGCGACGACGTCTACGCGGTGGGTCAGAATTTCTTCGGCCGTGCGGTCGTTGAACTCGATGGCCGAGCGGATCAGGTCGCTCTCCTGCTCGTCGATTCCGCCTTCTTCCTCCGCTTCTGCAACGATGGTCAGCAGCTCTTCTTCAGTCATGCCCGCTTCTTCCTTGCTCGGGAAGATGACGGTCAGCAGCTTTTTCCACTGAGAGAACAGCCAGGTGAACGGCGTGAACAGGCCCATCAGCAGGTTGATGATCGGGGCGATCACCATTGCGAGGCCGTCCGCATGATCCTTCGCCAGCGTCTTGGGCGAGATTTCGCCGAAGATCAGTACGACGACGGTCATGACCACGGTCGATACGGTTACGCCGGCGTTTCCGAGAAACGCGACGAAGATCATGGTCGCCATGGACGAGGCCAGAATGTTCACGATGTTGTTGCCGATGAGGATGGTCGAAAGCAGCTTGTCGTATCTTTCTTCAAGATCGACCACCAGCTGGGCTTTCTTGCTGCCCTGCTTGGCCAGGGACTTCATTCTCGCCTTGTTGAACGAGAGGAAGGCCGTTTCGGTCGCAGAGAAAAACGCGGACAGGGCTACCAGAATGACGAGAAAGATAATACTACCGCCAGATCCCATGGGGAAGGTCACTCTCCTTAAAGTCGTTGGTGGATGGGGGAAGGGGGATTATACGTAGACGCTTTCGGTGTTGGCCACGGCCTCTGCCACCAGCGCTTCGGTGTCGAGCGCCTGCTCGGCCTCGATCAGCTGCTCAACCTTGGGCTTGGTGGTGGGGTGACGGGGCGTGAACACCGTGCAGCAGTCTTCATAGGGAAGGATGGAGGTCTCATACGCGCCGATTTTGATGGACTGCTCGGTGATTTCCTGCTTGTCCAGACCGATCAGCGGGCGGAACACGGGCATGTCGCAGACGGCGTCCGTGCAGCCCAGCGCCTCCATCGTCTGACTGGCGACCTGACCCAGGTTTTCACCGGTGATCAGGGCCTGCGCGCCGTGCTGACGCGCGATCTTGTTGGCGATGCGCATCATGTAGCGGCGCATCAGCAGCGTGCCCAGCGAATCCGGACACTTTTCGTGAATCTGCATCTGAATCTCGGTGAACGGCACGACGAATACGCGCATGCCGCCGCCGTAGGTACCCAGAATCCGGGCCAGCTCGATGACCTTCTCCTTGGCGCGCTCGCTGGTGTAGGGGAAGGAGAAGAAGTGAACGGCGTTGATGTTGACGCCGCGGCGCATAAGCTGGAAGCCGGCGACCGGGCTGTCGATGCCGCCGGAGAGCAGCAGCAGCGCCTTGCCGCCCGTGCCCATCGGAAGACCGCCGACCGCCATGATCTCGCCGACATATACATACGCATGGTCGCGCACCTCTACGCTGACCTCATGCATCGGCTTGTGAACGTCAACCGACAGATTCGGATTGGCCTCCAGAATGCGGCCGCCGATTTCGGCGTTCATCTCCATGGAGGTCATGGGGAATTTCTTGTCGGAGCGGCGGGCCATCACCTTGAAGGTGCCCTTGAGGTCCTTCGAGAGCTCGACGCACTTGGCGGCGATCATCTCAAAATCCTTCTCCATCTCCCATGCCGGGCTGACGGAGTGGATGCCGAATACGCGGCGGACGCGCTCTGCGGCGTCTTCGATGTCGACGTCCGAGACATAAATGCGGGAATCGGAAAGCCATACCTTGCCGCCCACCGGCGCAACCGCCTTGCGGACGTTGTCGGTCAGCTTCTTCAGAAAGAAGGGACGGTTCTGGCCCTTCAGATGAACCTCGCCGAAACGGACGAGAAGTACCTGTCGCATAATGTGTTATCTCCTTTTATACCGGCTCAGCATCGCATAGAGCTTTCCAATCTGCTCTGCGGCATAGCGGATTTCGTCGTCGGTGGTGTGCGGGGAAAGGCTGAAGCGAAGCGCGCCTTCCGCGCGGTCGGGCGAAATGCCCATGGAGATCAGCACGGGGCTGACCTTGCGCTTTTTGGAGGAGCAGGCGGAGCCGGTCGATACGTAGACATGAACGCCTTCAAGGGCGTGCAGCATGACCTCGCCGCGGACGCCGGGGAAGCTGATGTTTAAGATGTGCGGCGCGCCCGCCTCGATTTCGGGGCCGTTGATAAGCGCGGAAGGAACGTTTTCCTTCACCAGCGCCCACAGAAGCCGCTTTTTCTCATAGAGCATTCCTCGGAAATCGCCCATGGAGATCAGATCCTTCGCCGCCTGATGAAGGCCTGCGATGCCGGGCGTATTCTCCGTGCCCGAGCGGATCATGTTTTCCTGACCGCCGCCCATCTGACGCGCGATGATGCGCACGCCCGGACGGATGTACAGCGCGCCCACGCCCTTGGGACCGTGCAGCTTGTGAGAGCTGAGCGTGTACAGATCGATTTTTCTTGCGTCGAACGGAATGCGCAGGAAGCCCTGAACGCCGTCCACGTGAATGAGGCACCCCGGCGCCTTTTCGCGCACCATGGAGATGAGGCGATTGAGATCGGGCATGGCGCCGGTCTCGTTGTTCACCTGCATGCAGCTGATGAGGGAGGGCGTATCGGTTAGCGCTGTCTCGAGCGCCGCCCAGTCGGGCTGGCCTTCGCCGTCCACGGGAAGAACGGTCACTCTGTGTCCCAGCGTCCTCAGATGCTCGAACGCCTCCAGAACGGACGGATGCTCGACGGCGGAGACGATCACGTGCTGCGGGCCGTGCATGGCTGCGACGCTTCCGATGATCGCGAGGTTGTTGGCCTCGGTGCCGCCGGAGGTGAAGAAAATGCCTTCGGGCTTAACGCCCAAAACGCCCGCCAGCGTCTGTCGGCAGGCTTTCATGGCCTTCTCCGAATCCAGCGCGGGGGCGTACAGAGATGACGGGTTGTAAAACCCTTCGCGCATGCACTTCGCCATCGCCTCGATGACCGAGTCGGTGGGCCGGGTGGTAGCGCTATTGTCTAAATATGCGTCCAAGAGAATATCTCCCTTTGAGTAATGGTAAATGTGTTGGGACTCCCACCGGCTCGGCTGCGCCTCGCCACCTCCCTCGGGGAGGGAGGCTTAAGACTGCGGTGATCGCGGCAGCCCCAGTCAACTGCGCGGCAGCAGCAGGAGGTCCGGAGGGCGGCAGCCCTCCGAAAACCCGGGGACAGCAAAAATGCGTAAAGCCAGCGATAACCGCGCGGCAGTAGCGGGAGGTCCGGAGGGCGGCAGCCCTCCGAAATCCCAGGGTGGTTTGGAGGGGCCGCAGCCCCTTCATGTTCAATCGTACCC
>JAFQQU010000044.1 GCA_017410445.1 Clostridia bacterium
ATTCTCTGTGGGAATATGGCGAAGAGAACGTGCTGAGTGCAGTCAGATGGGAAATGCTGAGCCTTGACGAGAGTACAGCATTGTCCCATCCGGAGCTGGCGGCGTCGCTTGATGAAATCAACCGGCAGAGGATTGAGGATTCGGAAGCGCTTTCGGAAGAGCTGACCGAGCTTGCCGGGGAGATATTTGGCGGGGAAGAGGGCGCTGGCTATTGCAGCGGAAATTTCAACTGCTATGTACAGCGCGCGGACAATGCGGTGTTGAGCTTCCGTTCAGACAGTGAAATTTATTGGGGCGGAGCGCATCCCGATTACGGAACTGCCGGAGTCAATCTTGATCCTGCGACCGGCGAGGAAATCATGCTGAGCGACGTTGTAATGGACATGAATGCTCTTGCCACGCTGCTGGCGCGAGGACTGCAGGAAAAATATACCGACATTCCTTTTGAAGGCGATCTGGAAACCCGGCTGCTGTCCTTCAAAGAGGATGAACTCGAATGGACGCTGGGATACGACGGGATTACGTTCTACTTCAATCCTTACATGATCCTGCCTTATGCTGCCGGCAAGACGACGGTGACCATCCGGTATGACGAGGCGAAGGAATTGTTCAATCCCGGATATCTCTTGTTCAACGATCAGGCGTTTGCGGTAGAAATTCCTCTTTTCGAGGAGATTGAGTATGATCTGAATCCTGCGGACAGCAAAAGGGATATAATCATGCTTTCCGGGCTGATGGGCGAGTATGAGGCCTATGAAAAGCTCTGGATTGCAGTCAACGGCGAATATCACACCGAAGAGATATATGCCTACAATCTCAACGCTTATCTGGTTGCGACGGGCACGGGAGGAGGCAGCAGGAGCTTCCTGTATGTGGAACTGATCGGCGACAGCGGCTATCCGACTCTGCTGGTTTACGATCTGAACAGCGGTTCGCCTGTCATAGCCGGTGAGATTTCGGGCAGCGAGTTTGCGGGAGGTCTTTATTCCGGCAAGGCTGTGCTCACAGATCCCGGCAGCTTTACGCTTGATACCCGATTGGACATTCTGGGTACGCGCTTTGGTTTCAAGGAGTACGCGATCGATGAGCGCTCCGGAATGCCCATCCCGCAGCAGAATGATTACGAGCTCTACAATTATGGTTACCCCATCACCTCGTTGATTCCTTTGGAGGTTATCCGTCTGGATGGTCAGACGGAGCAGACGGTTCCCGCAGGCACGGAATTCTATGCACTGCGCACCGACGGCGAAACCTATATGGATTTCAGCATGACGGACGGCAGCGAATGCAGGATTGAAATTGATACCAGCGGCTATCCCGATCGGATCAACGGGATTCCGGAGGATGAATGCTTTGAGGGAATTATGTACGCCGGATAACGGCGCCGAACAGGCAGGAGAGGAGGAATCTCTTTGAGCAAGCTGATCTGGATTGGCGTGATCATTTCCATGCTTGCCGGGCTGTTTGGACTTAAGGTGTACAGCAGCCAAAGCCCGCCGACGCAGGCAAACTCCCGGGTTGACTCTTTTTCCTATTCTCATAGCGGATCCTCCACATATGAGATCTACTCGTATGAAGTGAAAAAGGATGAAGAAACGGGAGAGAGAACCGTTTATTATGATCTCTATTGCGAGCTCATAACCCATTCGCTGCCTGCGGACGAAGAACTCATGCAGCAGCTTTCTGCAGTGATTGACGAGTATAGCCTGCGGAAATGGGATGGATTCAATCGGATCAATTCCATGGTGACGGATGGCAGCGGCTTCAGCCTGAAGGTCTTGCTTGAAGACGGAACAGGCATATCGGCCCGCGGCAGCAACAGTTTTCCGGATGGATTCGGCGAAGCTGCTGAAGCAATAGATAATTTGTTCCTCGGTTATCTGAAGAGGAACGGCATTGATCCGGAAGGAGGTTTTTAGCTGCTTTCGGCTTTCAGAATTAAGGGTAAATCCAGATAAGAAATGGAGGAAGAAAAAATGAAGATGTACAGAAAATTTCTGGCGATCTTGCTGGTCATCATCATGATGATCGGTATGATGCCGACGGCATCGGCGATGAATCTCTGGTGCCCGGACGACGGCCTTGAGCATAACTGGGGGCCCTGGCGCGGAGAACTGGATATCCCGTGCGGTGAGGAAGGATACATCTGGAGAGAGTGCAGGCGCTGCGGTGCAGGAGATGAAAAGCTTATCTATAAAGAGCATGTCCCCGGGCCCTGGCAGTACGAGGAGGATTATCCGCCTACCTGCACCGAGTGGGGCGTAAAGAGTCAGTATTGCACGGTATGCGGTGAATGCTGTGGTCAGGACGAAGTTGAGCCCCTTGGCCACAAATGGGGCAGCTGGGAATGGGCGCATGGTGAACCTACCTGCAAGGAAGGTGCATGGAAAGTGCGTAATTGCAAGCGCTGCGGAGCGATGGAAGACAAGTGGGCTCCTGCAGGCGAGCACAAGTGGGGACCGTGGGAGACTAAGACTGTTGGCACCTGTGTGAAGCCGGGCTCGGAAGTCCGCGAATGCACGATCTGCGGTGAAACTCAGTCCCGGGAGAATGAGTACGGCGATCATGCCTGGGGCAGCTGGCAAGTCATTGAGCAGGGCGACTGCACGCATCCCGGTAAGGAAAAGCGTACCTGCACGATTTGCGGAGCCACTCAGACTCGCGATACCGAAGAGGGTAGCCATAAGTGGGGCAGCTGGAGGACCAAGAAGGAAGCTACCTGTACCGAAGACGGACGAGAAGAGCGTAAGTGCTCTCTGTGCGGCAAGACGCAGACCAGAGAACACGATAAGCTGGGTCATAACTTCGGCGAATGGAAGGTTATTCAGGAGCCGAATTACCCCGAACCCGGCATCCGCGAGCGCAAGTGCTCCCGCTGCGGCCTGACCGAGCGCGAGGAGTTCTATCCGGACGGCACGCACATGAATGGCGACAGAGACGACGAAACCGTCAAGAAGGTTCAGGAAGAGCTCAACAACAACGGCTATGACTGCGGCAAGCCTGACGGCGATTTCGGTCCCAACACCGAGAATGCATGGACAAAATGGCAGGAAGACAACGGCTATACGCCTGACGGCATTATGTGGCCGGGTCAGGTGGATGAACTGCTGGGCGGTGAAGACGGCGGGGAAGCGAAGCTGGCCGTATACCTTACCGTCCTCAATGGACCGGCAAACGGTTCTTACTATGTTCTGGGCGAGCACGTAGACTTTGACATTACAATCGAAAATATTTCCAATGTACCCATTTTTGACATCGATGTTTCCTTTGTAGACGATGAAGGGCCCAAGGTCTGGGCGAACTGGAATCTTGAGCCCGGCGAAAGCGAAGTGTTTAATGGCGGACATACGTTCGATGAGATCGATATTGCAAACGGTTTCTATTCTGGCTACGCATACGCAGCAGGCGTTACGGAAGACGGCAAGGAAGTCACTGCCGAATCGGACGCAATCAGGCTCCCCTGCGGTGCGGACGAAAATGCAGATTTGCAGCATAAGACCAGCTTTAGTATGGAATTCACTCAGCCGCTGCCTGCACTGCTGGAGAATGTAAAAGCCGGGGATGTCGTTGAACTCCCGATGCGCATTACCAACACCGGCACCACTACCTTCAATGTATCCGACAAGTACATCAGGGACGTCGACGGTCAGTTTGTGGGATTGGACGAGTATCCCGACTGGTACTGGGGCCACAAGCTGACCCCCGGCGGATATGCTGAAGACAATTACCCTCTCACGATCACCGAGAAGGACATTGCCAGCGGCATTGCGGTCAGAACGTATGAACAGCATGTATACGCCTGCTACTATACGGGAACCAATCTGCTCTACGGCATTGACCCCAAGCCGGAAGGACACGATGGAAGCGTTGAATATCACTTTGAGGATAACGGCGTGGACCGGGCGATGCAGTCCATCCAGTTCGGCATTCCGCTGACCGCCGGCAGCGCTCCTGATTTCCAGTATGTGACCGTTGAAAAGTCCATCATCAGTACGCCCGCCAACGGCGAATACTATACCCAGGGCGAAGGGATCTCCTTCCAGATTAAGGTGATCATCCCCGAGGGCAAGACGATTACCGATCTGGAAATTACTGACCCGCTGAAGGGCGGCAATGAAGATGCGATTCTGGATATCCTGCCTACCGCCACTTCTGCTGACAATACCGAATATGTGTTTAACTATGTGGTAACGGCAGAAGATGTTGAGAGAGGCTATGTTGAAAACTCCGCCTGCGCATACTTCTTCGATCCCGAAGGCGATGCATGGGTAGAAGAGTGGTCCAATACTGTAGTTGCGCCCACCAGCGGAGAGATTACGGACGACAGCATTATTCTGACCAAGGCGATTGTAGGCGAACCGAAGGATGGCACCTGCTACCGAATCGGTGAAGAGATCACCTTCGCGGTAACGATTACGAACGTGTCCGACGAAACCTTCTACGATGTGATCGTCTACGATCCGATTCTGGAGTTTGCTGAGCTCAAGCCCTACGATGTAGTGGAGCCCGGTTTCAGCGATACGATCAGATTCAGCTACATTGTCACCGATGACGATGCAGCAGCGGGCTATGTTGAAAACACTGCGTTTATCGTCCGACCCAACGGAGCTGATTTCAACGACCGCATTTACTCCAACAAGGTTACTGCGCTCTGCGGAAAGCCGGTATTCATTGTGGGTACGATCGTGTTGACCGGTATTCTCAATGTCGCCAAGACAGAGGTATCCGCTCCTGCGAACGGCCAGTTCTACCTACCCGGCGAGACGGTAACTTATCAGATTGATGTGACCAACACGCACCCGACGATGGCCATGCTGGACGTCGTTGTTACCGATCCGCTGATGACCGAACTGGGCGGCAATTGGGAAAGCCAGTCTATCGACCCCGGCGCGACCGAAACCTTCACCTATAACTATGTAGTTACCCCGATTGACGCCATTGCGGGAAGCGTCACCAATATTGCTACTGCAGAAGGCGTCATCGCTACCGGCGATCCGTTGAATCCCAAGGGTGCAAAGTATGTCGGCATCAGCGACAAGGTGACCGTGCTGACCGGCATGCCTGAGGATTTCCCCTTCGGCGTGATCACTGAGATGACCATCGTCAAGGAGGAGACCAGCACGCCCGCCAACGGCAGCTACTACACCGAGGGCGAGACCATCTCCTATAAGATCACCTACACCAATACCGGTGAAACCGAATTCGGCGAGACTCTCATTTACGATACTCTGAAGATGGACAGTGAGATCGCTTCCGCTGAGAAACTGACTTCCGGCGAGAGCCGCTTCTGCACCTTCAGCTATGTTGTAACCGCTGAGGATGTTGAGAAGGGCTATGTTGTAAACGCTGCCATTGCGAAGTACGACATCGGCAACGGATACATCAATACTGCGATTTCCGAGCCTGTCATCAGCGATACCGACGGCGATCCGAACACTACTTACGTTCCCGGCAGCGGCACGATTGACTGGGATGAAATCCGTGACAGCGAGGGTACCGATGAAAACGGCAATCCGCTGCCTGCGGCCGATACCTGCTACATCAAGGCGGTATCCCGTGATGGCGATTCCGTTGAGTATGAAGTACATTTCTGCACGGAGCATGCCAAGATTCACGACGAGCTTCTGACGATGGAGAACGATGCCGGCGACAATATGGTCAGGCGGCAGATGGCGCTGAACTATGCGTTCATCCTGTGGCAGAAGGAAATTGACGGCATGTATGAGAAGATCCTGGCCGCCTGTGACGACGCCGCGAAGATCACCGTGATGAACGAACGCGTGACCCATCTTACCATGGTGGCGAACACCCAGTTTGCGCTGAAAATTGCGGAACCTAGCCAACATATGGAAACGCTGCGTGCGGTTGTCGAACTCTGGAAGAATAAGTGCATTGATCTGTGTTACCTGATGAACACTGCACCCTCTGACCGGATTGACAGCATCTTTGCCGTTGAGCGCGCGCAGAATGAGGCGGAGGTCCGCGAGACCTGCACCTGCGAGATCACTGAGGAAACTGCGGACAAGATCCTGTTTGCCGATCTGTATTGCCCGACTCATGGCCTCACTTACATGATGGCCGAACTCCTGCTTCTGAACGATGACAGCGAGGAAGCCTGGGCGACGGTTCGCACACTGTGGGAGATTGACCTGCAGAGGCTGTACAATCAGATGTATGAGGACGCCAGTGAAGAAGGCGGTATGGCCTACCTTGTTGAGTATTCCGCATACCTGCAGTGGATGTCGGCTTATGAGCAGATTATGGATATGGCTTACACGAAGAGCGCGGAGACGGTTGCTGAAGTGATGGTCAACGCCTTCATGGGCCGCGCTCTGGATGTCTGCGGAAGAGTGAAGTAACCGGTCTGTTTGTTACACCTCGGCTTCGCCGGAAATGATACGCTGTTTTCGGCGAAGCCTTCATCAAGGCTTCAATATTCATAGGAGTATTGGCGATATGTACTAATCAAGAGAAGGGGAGACTGACATGAAGAAAATCATCTCTTTGATACTTTGTCTGCTCATGCTGCTCAGCTCTGTCTGCACAACGGCATTTGCGGATGACACCTACGACTTTTTTGCGACGCGTCAGGCGATTAACAAGTATACCGGTGAAGTCTCCGCTGAGCTGGTAATCCCTAACGAGATTGACGGCATCGTCGTCGAATCAATTCTGAGTTCGGCGTATTCCAAGCTTGAGAACGTAGAGACCGTTGTGCTGCCCAATCAGCTGATGGCTATCTGGGAGCGC
>JAFQQU010000045.1 GCA_017410445.1 Clostridia bacterium
GCGCACAGGCGAAGAAGGATGGCTGTCTGGAGGGCAGCGGCTATATCGTCAGCTGGTGCGTCGGCCATCTGGTGGAACTGGCTCCGGCAGACGCCTATGATGAGCGGTACGGAAAATGGCGACATGAGGATCTGCCCATCCTGCCGCAGCCTTGGAAATATCTGGTTTCTGAACGCACGAAGAAGCAGTTTGCCGTGCTGAAAAGGCTCATGAATGACCAATCTGTTGATACCGTCATCTGCGCAACGGACGCCGGGCGCGAAGGCGAACTGATATTCCGGCTGGTCTATGAGATGTGCAATTGTCGAAAACCGGTGAAAAGACTGTGGATTTCGTCTCTGGAAGAACAGGCCATCCGGGATGGATTTGCCTCGCTTAAGGACAGCAGTGAATATAACCGTCTGTATGAAGCGGCGCTCTGCCGTGCGCAGGCCGACTGGCTGGTGGGCATCAATGCGACGCGCCTGTTCTCACTGCTGTACGGACAGACACTGAACGTCGGACGGGTTATGTCGCCGACGCTGGCTCTGGTGGTACAGCGTGAAGCAGCCATCGATGCATTCTCCCCCGATACCTTCTATACAGTTCAGCTCAGCTGCGGCATGACCGCAGTCAGCGAACGAATCAGAGAGAAGAAGGAGGCCGAAGCGCTCGCTGCGCGCTGTCATCTGGGTGAAGCGGTCGTTGAGAGCGTGGAACGCAGAGAAAAGACAGAGAATCCCCCCAGACTCTATGATCTGACCAGCCTGCAGCGTGATGCCAACCGACTGTTCGGCTATACTGCCCAGCAGACGCTGGATTACACGCAGAGCCTGTACGAAAAGAAGCTGTGCACCTATCCCCGAACCGACAGCCGGTATCTGACCGAGGATATGGCCGGAATGCTTCCTTCACTGGTGCGCACGACTGCCGCCAAGCTTCCGTTTACAGCAGGCATGCAGCTGGCCGTCCATCCGGAACAGGTCATTGACAACAGGAAGGTATCGGACCATCACGCCATCCTGCCCACCGGAGCCATGATCCAGCAGGAACTTCTGGCCCTGCCGTCCGGTGAACGGAGCATCCTGCAGCTGATTGCCGTGCGGCTGCTGTGCGCAGTGGGCGATGCTCACAAATATGAGGAGTGCAGGGTGATTGTCCGATGCAGCGATCAGCCCTTCACCGCCAGGGGCAGGACGATCACGCAGATGGGCTGGAAGATTCCGGAGCTGACCTTCCGCGGCGCGATGGGCCTGGGCGTCGGCGAACAGGGAGAGAAAGAAGTCACAATCCCAAAACTGGCCAAAGGCCAGATTCTTTCACCTGTGATGGCTGACATAAAGGAAGGAATTACCTCGCCGCCTAAACATTTCACCGAAGACACGCTGCTTTCCGCCATGGAAAACGCCGGTGTAGATGAAGCGCCGGAAGACGCCGAACGCAAAGGTCTGGGGACGCCGGCAACTCGTGCAGGCATCCTCGAAAAGCTGGTGAAATCAGGCTTTCTCATCCGCAAGGGCGACCGAAAAACGCAGCATCTGCTCTCGACAGACAAGGCTAAGGCGCTGATCGCCGTACTGCCCGAAAGTATCCGCTCTGCTTCTATGACCGCCGAATGGGAACACCGGCTTCTTGAAATCGAGCGCGGCCATGCGAACGGCGAAGAATTCACCGGCGACATACAGGATATGGTGCGCGAACTGATCCGGACCACAAGACCTGCAGCGGACATCTCCAGTCTCTTCCGTTCCAACCGAGAATCCGTTGGCGTCTGCCCGCGCTGCGGTTCGCCAATCATAGAAGCCCCTAAAGGATTCTTCTGCGAGAACCGTGCGTGCAGATTTGCTGTCTGGAAGGACAATAGATTCTTCATGGACAAGGGCCAGAAGGTAACAGCGAAGATCATTGCATCGCTTCTCAAAGAAGGCTCTGTACGCCTGACCAATCTGAAGTCTCCCAAAACCGGGAAGTCCTATGATGCTACCGTGTTTATGGATGGATCCGGGGAAGGCGCGCCCCGGTTCCGTCTGGAATTTGACAGGAAGGAGACCAAATGAAGTGCTTATCATACAAGCCGACATCAACCGAACGGGAAACCATCATCCGATTCGACGAAAGCAGCGATACCGCTACTGTCTACACGCACAGCAAAAAACTGTGGCACCGACTGATCCTCCTCTCCGAGAAATACCCGGATCAATTCCGGCTGATTTCGCAGGATGATTACTCCGTCCGCTATTCCGTTCCGAGGAAGTGCATTTCCATCCGCGAGCCGTTCAGCGAGGAGAGACGGCGTGCATACAGTCAGTACGCCAAAGAGCACAATTTCCGCCCAAGATAATCAGGGACAATCCTCCCGTCATCCGCAAGCGTCCCTGCATGGCCCATCCGCTGTGCAGGGGCGCTCTTTTCATGTCACAAGAAAGGAGATTTTATGTCTGAACACATCAAGCAGGATCGCTTAAAAGAGATCACTGAAAGCATAGAGCGAGGCATCCGTGAGCTGTTCGCCAGCGACAAATACCGGCAGTATCTTCAGACCATGTCGCGCTTTCACCGCTATTCGGTCAACAACACGGTGCTCATCCACGTGCAGAAGCCGGATGCAACACTGGTCGCAGGCTTCGGAAAGTGGCGCGATCAATTTCAGCGGCATGTACTGAAAGGCGAACGCGCAATCAAGATCATCGCGCCCACGCCGTATACCGTGAAATCCGAGCAGCCTATGGTCGATCCCGACACCAAAGCGCCCGTTCTGGACAAGGACGGCAATATCCAGACTGAAGAGGTCGAAGTCAGAATTCCCCGATACCGCGTGGTATCCGTATTCGACGTCAGTCAAACAGACGGTAAACCGCTGCCCACGCTGGCCGATGACCTGACCGGCAGCGTTCGGCAGTATGATGTGTTCATGGAAGCACTGCACCGAACGTCGCCGGTTCCCATCGAAGTCCGTCCGATTCTCCGCAATACAGATGGTTTCTTCGACCTGACTGCACAGAAAATCACTCTGCGCGAGGGCATGAGCGAAATACAGACCATTTCCGCCGCTGTTCATGAAATCGCCCATGCGAAGCTGCACAACATCGCTTCCGAAAAGGATCGCAGCACAGAAGAAGTCGAAGCTGAGAGCATTTCCTACGCGGTTTGTCAGTATTACGGCATAGAAACGTCGGGCAACAGTTTCGGCTACATTGCTAGCTGGAGTGAAGGACGCGAACTCAAGGAACTGCGCGCATCGCTGGAGACAATTAGCAAAACTTCCTCCGAACTGATCACCGATATTGATAAGCATCTGGCTGAACTGACCAAAGAAACGCCTTCTGTAGACACGCCGTTGGAGCATGAGGATGTGGACGGTCATATCGGTGCATTCGGAGTGAAGCGGGATGAAATTCCTGCCCATGAGGAATACGTTGAACTGGCAGTCGGGCATGAGCTGACGCCTTCGGAACGCATGAACAGCTTCTTAAACTATCCTGCGGACGCCTTCGCCATCTATCAGCTGAAAGATATGGAATCAACGCATGATCTTCGCTTCGAACCGCTGACACGCGTACAAGCGGCCGGACAGGAAGTAAAGCTCGACAACTATGATCTCGTCTATACCGCGCCGTTGCCTGCGGATTCCGAAAAGGGCACGTTTGAACATCTGAATGATCTGTTCTTCCGGTTCAATCATGACCGTCCCGAGGATTTCCGCGGACACAGCCTGTCAGTGAGCGACATCGTTGCACTGAAGCAGGCCGATCATGTATCCTGTTTTTATGTTGACCGGTGGGGATTTAAGGAACTGCTGGACTTCCTGCCCAAAGACAATCCGCTGAAAAATGCGGAGATGGCTATGGAAGATGATTACGGGATGATTGACGGAGTTATCAATAACGGAAAGCATCCAACTAAGGAAGAGAAAAGGGAGTCAGTGGTCAGTCAGCTCCGGCAGTCTGCAGCTAAAGAGACCAGAAAAACGACACCAAGACGAACAGAAAGGGAACTGTGATATGGAACGCTTCACCATCGAAGAAATCAATCTCATGTGCATCTACGATACCGGCACCCGATCCGGCCTGATCGCCGCCCTGACCGACACGCTGGGATATCTTCAGGCAGACGAAGCCGAACTGCGCACCCTTGCCGAATCGGTCATTTCCCGGCTGAATGCCATGACGGACGCCGAATACGCACAGCTTATGCCCTCGCTTATTCCCGACTACGGCGAAACGGAGGGATGATATGCCTGATCGGACTTCAACCTTCATTCAGATAGCAAACGACGCCGGACGCAGCGTCACGGGAACCTGCAAAAACTGGACGTCCTTCCTGACCACTGCCTCCCGGCTGTACAAATACCCGTACCACGAACAGCTCATGATTTATGCCCAGAGGCCGGATGCTACTGCCTGCGCAACCTATGATCTCTGGAACAATACCATGAGGAGATATGTACGGCGCGGCGCACGAAGTATTGCCCTGCTCGATACTTCCGGCGAAACCGTAAGGCTGAAATACGTATTCGACGTCTCCGATACCGGCGAGCGCGCCAATTCCCGTCCGCTGGAGCAGTGGAAACTGGGCGCGCAGCATGAACAACCGGTCATGGATATGCTGGAACGAGAATACGGAGCGCCTGCAGGCAGCGGCCTTGTCCGCCAGATCGAAGACACCGCTGGCCGCATGGCGGAAGATTACTGGCAGGATCACCGCCGCGATCTGCTCGGCATCGTTGACGATTCTTTCCTCGAGGAGTACGATGAACTCAACACTCAGCTCTCCTTCCGGCGCGCCGCCGAAACAAGCATTGCCTACATGATCATGGCACGGTGCGGGCTGAACCCGGACGAACACTTTTCGGGAGAGGAATTCTTTAATGTGTACGACTGGAATACACAGGAAGCAGCCGCTGCACTGGGCACGGCGGTCAGCGAATGCAGCGAACAGGTGCTTCGCTGGATTGAGAGAACCATCCGCGACTATGAAAGGAGCCAGAACCATGAAATACATTCAGAACGGAGACTACCTGATTCCAGACCTGACGCTGAACGCACAGCCGGCGACGCTGGGCAGGTACGGCAGGATGCGGAAGAAGTATCTGCAGGAGCACCGGCCGGTGCTGTGGAACCGGATGCTTCTGAGCGGGACGCTGGACACTCATCTTCAGGAGATCGACACAGCGGCGAACAGACGGATCGAGCAGACGATGCCCGGCCTGATGAAAGCAGCGGGCGTAACCGAGAACCTGAAGGAACAGAATCCGCTGCTGTGGACGCAGCAGATGAACAGCCTGAAGGCGCAGATCGAGGAGATGATTCTGAACGAACTGATCTTCAGCTGAGTTTCCTGGGCGCTGATCTTGAGGTCAGCCTATTTCCTTCGGAAGCAGAACAAATATACAGAATCGACCAGGCGGAGAGCGCAAATCATGCGCCCTTCGCCTTTTCTGCTGCTCAGGAAGAAATTGACCATATCCTGCGTCTGGGCGGCAATGCAGACGCTGCCCGGATGGTTATCGCCGCTGAATTCATGAAGCAGAAGCCGCCTGAAAGTCAGGCTGAGTTTCTCAAAAACACCTTCCGCGGCGGTAATGGCATCCGCATCGGAAGCCGCACTCTTTCGGCTTGGTATACAGACGAAGGCATCCGCATAGTCAACGGCAAGAGCGCCAAAGATGCTGCCCGCGCACAGATCATTTCGTGGCCGGACGCCGCCAGACGCATCAATGAACTGCTGGACGCCGGACAGTATGCCACCAATGTGGAGCTTGCTGAAGCGCCTGAACACGAACGGAAGATGATCGCCCAAAGCATTTTGTATCTTCGGCAGGACTTCTCTGATTCCGCCAGAGAGAACGGAATGCTGCCCAGTCTTGACAAAGTTCTTGGCGGTGGCTTTCCTGAAGAGATCGCACGGCTTGCGGATAATCTGGCCGACCACACGTTCCGGGATACGCTGATCTCCGAAATGGAGAGCTTCATTGCCGCCTATCAGGAAGAACGCAGCCTTCTTCGCTTTCATTTCCACCGTCCGCAGGAAATTCTGGACCGGCTGAATGATCTGAATCTGGCGCACAGGGAATTCTCCTCACAGATGACGGAGATTCCATGGGGCAATGAATTCATCACCGAGGACGAGATCAGCTCTGCCCTCACATTCGGCGGCAGTATCGAAGGAGCCAAAGGGCGCGTCCACGATTATTTCGTACAGCCCCACACGCCGCAGGAACAGATTGCTTTTCTGAAGCGTGAATACGGCACCGGCGGACGTTCGCATGCGCTTTCGGGCAGCACCGGTAGCTGGATCGATTACGACAGCAAGGGTATCCGGCTGCGCAAGAACGGCTGCCCGGAAGTGATGCTCGGCTGGAATGAAGTCGCCCGCAGGACGAATGATCTGGTACACCGCGCGGATTATTTCACCGAGCAGGAGAAGGCCGAACGTGAAGCCATTGAGGCAGCTCATTACGATCCCGATGAAATCCATCCCGATCTGATCCGCGAGGAGCTGGAAAGGCGCGGCATTGTGAACGGCGAAATCGTGGATGGAAAAGCCAATTTCAACGCGCCCTTCATCCGTCAGGTCATGGACGACGCCGAACTTGCCTCCGAAACAGGAGTCGATACCCTGGAACCGGAAAAGGAAACTGTTCAGCCTGACTCCCACCCGTATGCAGTCGGCGATATTGTGTTTCTCGAGGATACGCCCTTTGAAATCACCGAAATCGGCCTGTTTGACGTGCATCTGCGCGATCCGGCAATGACCTTTCCCATCCTGCGCGCAGAAAGCAGAGAAAACTTCGAACGCCTGCTGGCTCAGGATGACCGAAATGCCCGGTTCCTGCCCGAAAAGCAGGAAGCCGAACCTGCTGTTCCGCTGCCAGCCGCTGCCAATTTCAGAATCACAGATGAACATCTGGGCGAAGGCGGTCCCAAAGCCAAGTTCCGCATGAACATGGACGCCATCCGGCTTCTGAAAACGCTGGAAGCCGAAAACCGCATGGCTTCTTCTGAAGAACAGGAGATTCTTTCCCGCTATGTCGGCTGGGGCGGTCTGGCGGACGCCTTTGACGGCAGCAAGGCAGCCTGGGCAGACGAATACCGTGAACTTAAGGCGATTCTCACGCCCGAAGAATATGATGCCGCCCGCGCGTCCACGCTCAATGCGCACTACACTAGTCCGACAGTCATCCGCGCCATCTATGAAGCGGTCGGCAGGATGGGATTTCGTACCGGAAACATCCTTGAACCTTCCATGGGCATCGGCAATTTCTTCGGTCTGTTGCCTGATGAAATGCAGAACAGCCGCCTGTACGGCGTGGAGCTGGACAGCATCACCGGAAGAATTGCACAGCAGCTTTATCCGAAGGCTGAAATTACCGTTGCAGGCTTTGAAACCACTGACCGGCGCGATTTCTTTGATCTGGCCATCGGCAACGTGCCTTTCGGCCAGTATCAGGTGGACGATAAGGCATACAACAGGCTGGGCTTCTCCATTCATGACTACTTCTTCGCCAAAACGCTGGATCAGGTGCGTCCCGGCGGCGTGATCGCCTTTGTGACCTCCCGATATACGCTGGACAAGCAATCCCCGGAAGTCAGAAAATACATTGCACAGCGCGCAGAACTGCTGGGCGCGATCCGTCTGCCCAGCAACGCTTTCCGCGCCAATGCGGGCACAGATGTGGTATCTGACATCCTCTTCCTTCAGAAACGAGACCGGCCCATCGACATCGAACCCGACTGGGTGCATCTCGGGCAGAATGCGGATGGATTCGCCATCAACAGCTATTTCATCGACCATCCCGAAATGGTGCTTGGCAGGCAGACCAGCGAAAGCACGCAGTACGGACGGCAGGATTTCACCGTCGTTCCCATAGAAGGAACTGACCTTTCTGAACAGCTTCATCAGGCGGTGCAGAATATAAGCGGAACCTATGAAGAAGCAGAGCTTCCCGATCTCGGCGAGGGAGAGAGCATCGACACTTCCATTCCTGCTGATCCGAACGTGAAGAACTATTCCTATGCCGTCGTGGACGGCGAGGTTTACTACCGCGAGAACAGCCGCATGGTGAAACCGGAGCTCAGTCAGACGGCACAGGAGCGCGTCAAAGGTCTGGTTGCCCTGCGCGACTGCGTTCATCGCCTGATCGACGAGCAGCTGAACGACGCCTCAGATGACACAATAAGCAAATCGCAGGAAGAACTGAACAGCCTGTACGACGCCTTTTCTCAAAAGTACGGACTCATCAATGACCGCGCCAACCGACTGGCGTTCTCGGACGATTCTTCCTACTATCTGCTCAGTTCACTGGAAATCCTCAATGATGACGGCGGACTGAAGCGCAAGGCGGATATGTTCACCAAGCGCACCATCCGGCAGCAGCGCAGCATCGAGCATGTGGATACCGCCGCCGAAGCGCTGGCCGTCTCCATCGGCGAACGCGCGAAGGTGGATCTGCCATTCATGTCCAGGCTGTCCGGTAAAAGCGAAAAACAGCTAGCCTCCGAACTGACCGGCGTGATCTTCAGGCTGCCGGGAACGGAGAATCAGTATGCCGCTACCGATGAATACCTCTCCGGCAATGTCCGCGAGAAGCTGCGCGAGGCCCGACTGGCCGCAAAAAGCGATCCTGCTTTTGCAGTGAATGTCGCTGCACTGGAAAAGGCGCAGCCGAAGGACTTAGACGCCAGCGAGATTGACGTCCGGCTCGGCGCGACATGGGTTAACAAGGAGTACATTCAACAGTTCATGTATGAGCTGCTCGATACGCCGTATTATCAGCGCCGCGCTATTCAGGTCAACTACTCACCCTATACCGCCGAATGGAACATCACCGGAAAGAGCGCTGTATCCTATAGTGACGTTGCTGCAAACGTCACATATGGCACCGACCGCGCCAACGCATACAAGATATTGGAAGATACGCTCAACCTGCGCGACGTGCGCATCTATGACACCGTGCAGGATGCGGACGGCAAGGAACGGCGTGTGCTCAATCAGAAGGAAACAACGCTGGCTCAGC
>JAFQQU010000046.1 GCA_017410445.1 Clostridia bacterium
ATGAGGTGCTCCAGCTTCCCGCTCCTCTGATTCAGTCCTTCATTCTCCCGAAAGGAGCATCGCCATGCACACAATTCTTGACGAGCGCTATGCCGCCAAACCCTGTCAGCTTCTGGACTGGTATCTGCCCGATACAGACGGCTTTGACACGATTCTTTGGTTCCATGGCGGCGGCATGGAAACCGGCGACCGCAAGGGCGGCGAGGCGCTGGGGGAACAGGCTGTTCAGGCCGGCTATGCCTTTGTATCCGTGGAATACAGCCTGTATCCCGCAGCGCGTTATCCCGAGTTTATTCTGGATGCGGCGCAGTCGGTCGGCCATGTGCAGAAGCGTCTTTCCAAACTGGGCGGCAGCGGGCGCATCATCATCACCGGTCAGTCGGCGGGCGCATACCTGACCATGATGCTGTGCATGAATCCGGCGTATCTGCGCAACTTCGGCGTGGAGATGAATGGCATTCTGGCTTATTGCTCCGACAGCGCGCAGATGACCACGCACTTTAACGTGCTGCGCGAACGCGGCATGGACAGCCGTCTGGAACGCATTGACGAGGCGGCTCCTCTGTATTATGCAGGCGTTACCATGCTTGCAAAGCCGCTGCTCATCATCTATTACGAAAACGACATGCCCTGCCGACCGGAGCAGAATATTCTGATGCACAAAAGCCTTTTGCGCTTCCAGCCGGACGCCAAAGTGGAGCTGGTATGCCTGCCCGGCGGACATTGCGCCGGTTCCAGCCGCGTGGATGAAACGGGAAAATTCCCCTATATGGTGGAACTTCTGAAGTTTGCAAAGGAGCTGTGAGGTGAAGATACTGCGCAATTTGTTCATCGCACTTGCATTGCTTCTGTCGCATGCGATGTGCGCGGCGGTGGCGTTTGCATACCGCGGTATGCTGTGCGGCGTGGAGCACATGGGCTTCAGCGCTCCTGCGGATACGGCGTTTCTGCACGCCTTTCCCTTTGGGATTGGGATCCTGTTCTGCTGCTTGCTGGCATGGTTTTTTCACTGGAAACGCAAATCAAAAAACGGATGTGACGGACATCCCTTCAGGTGATTCGGCCTGTCAGGAACCCCACTCGCAGATGAACCCGATATAGCCCAGACTGAAATAACCTTCCTCACCGGGAATGGTGTTTTCATCGTTGATATCGTTCCAGTGATACGCCTTGCTGTTATGCACGGCAGGATTGGCAATCCTCAAAATCTGAACACAGGTTTCATTGTTGCGGTGATCGTTGGGTTCGTACGTATCCCATTTCGTATAACTGAAGGCTTCTCCGGTTATCCAGACAAATTGATTGTCCGAATTGCGATGTCCGCCCAGCCAGTACTGATTCTTTCCGCCGCCGGCAATCAGGCTTTCGATCAGAGCTTCCTCCTCCGCAGAGGTGATACAGGCCAGATATCCGCCCAGCGATTCGCAGTATGCCTGGGCTTCCGACCATGTCATGCTGGTTTCAAACACCTGATAGGTATGCTCTTTCTTTTGGAGGGGCATATTTATAGTATATAGCTGGTTTATCTTAAGCTTGCAGGTGGTCTGCGCGGACTGATATTCCTTACCCGGAATAAACTGAATGGTGTACTCACCTTCCGGAACCCGAATTTCATATTTGCCGTCGGAATCCGTGACCGTCGAAACGGTTGTGCCATCCTCCGAAATCGCCGAAACCGACACGCCCTCCAGAGGAGTTCCGTCATCGGCATCATAAACCAAGCCCATGACAGCTCCAGTTGACGGATTCAGCTGCATATTCAGGGTATTGCTGCCTTCCACTACTGTCATTCCGAACATCTCACACGGATCATAGCCGTCTGCCCGGAACTGAACACTGTACAAACCGGGCATCAGCGGGATTTCATAATATCCCGAGGCATCCGTTGTGACGGCGATTGTGGTGGATGTCGCCAGGTTGGTGGATACGCTCGCGTTTGCGATCGGTTTACCGGTCTCGGCGTCCGTGACCGTACCGCTGAGAACTGCGCTTGCTTCCCTCACTACGACGCTGCTGGCGCTTCTGTTTACGGTGAAGCCGGTATCGTATACGCCCGATTCAAATTCGGCCTCGGCCGTATAATCGCCGGGATAAAGGTGGGCATAGCACGGGCTGGTTCCGCTGAACTTCTCCGCACCTTCCTTATTGATCGTTACCGTGAGGCCTTCGACCTCGCTTCCCAGAGAATCCCGGGTCGTCACATTCACGCGGTATTTGTAGTTCGGACACTTGCCCTTGCCGAAGGTCAATTCGCCGCCGAACAGGCTGTCCTCTTCGTTGATGATCGAGATGTACGCCTTGCCCAGAGAAGCCTTGGCGGAGAACAGCGTGACGTCCAGAAGATTCTGCTTGAATTTTTCCGTGACCTTCAATACGATATTTCCCTTCGCCTCCGCAAGCCATGAAATATCGATATCGGAGCACAGGGAACATCCGTGCACAGAACTGCCCGTCGCATTGGTATCATTGGGAGAAGCCGTGCCCTGGACGCGGATACCCACCTGACCGGACACGCCGCCCTGCAGGATGCCCAGCAGCACGATGGCTGTCAGGTCGATCTTCGGGCCGAACTGAGTATAGAAACTGCCCTTCAATTTGAATTCATGATCCGCATCCCGTTCCTTGATGGCAGAGTAACCGTTGGTGGAGGTATACGAATAACCCGTCTTCTGCGTGATCGTCATCGTATATTCTCCGGCTCCCTCAATACCGAATTCCAGCGGGACGGAGATTTTCAACTTCAGCCCGGTCACAATTGCTCCCGCACCGATCAGCGATATCGGGCCTTCATAGATAGGAATCTCCGGCTTGATAGGATTGCCGAAGGCATCCTTGATGTCCGAGGATTTGAAACTGGCCGACAATTTTGCCTTTGCCGTAACGCCCATGGTCACATAGACCTGCTGCTCGATGTAATCCTCGCCGAAGAGCTCCGCGTTGTAGAATGCCTTGACCGTAATTCCGGCCGTTCCCGTGACGGTGATACTCAGCGGACCGTACGTAAATCCCGAGGAAAGGGCCGCGGATGCTTCCCCGTCTCCTGCGCGCATCCGGGTCGTGCCGCCGTTGTTCGCAGCCTCGCCCACGTCTGCCGTGCCGTCCAGCTTGAACACCTCGTAGAGGTCGGAAAGCACTGTTTCCGAATCGCGGACAACGGTACTGGTTCCGTCCGTATTCCTGACGACGGAATCAACCTTGACCGGTTCCTGCGTTCCGTCCGGAAGGGTCACCACGATGACGTCGCCGCTCTTGGGCGTGACCGTTCCGGGAATCACGAAGGTTTCATGATCATCCGTACTGGAGGTGCCGGGAACGGGAATCGCCTCATCTGCCACAACGCCGAAGCCACAGTCGCCGAAATCTATGATTTCATTATCATCGTCGGCATAGTCCTCCTGCGTCAGCGAATCAAACTGCGCGTACGCTTCGGTATACTGCATGGTCACGAAGGGCTCGCACAGCGCGTTCTCCTCGCCGTCCAGCAATACTGCGCGCAGGACGTAATAATTCAGAAGGATAAGAGCGTCCGGCTCAAAGCTGACTTCCTCGTAATCCAGTCCGCCTTCCACGCCCGTCTGATAGGTGTGCAGCACCGTTTCGCTGTCTTCCTTCAATACCTCGACGCGGAGCACGCAGATTTCGTCCGTGGATACCGTTGCCCGGAAATTATGTTCCTCGTACATCAAGGACGAGATGGAATACAACTCCTCCAGCAGGCGGTAATTGATATTATTGTCGATGCAGTATTGATGGGCATAGCTGCCGCCGCTGACCGTAGCCGTCAGGCCGTCGCAGCCTTCGAAGGCGTTGTCCGCAATCTCCGTAAGCGTTGCGGGCAGCGTCACCGATTTCAGCGCACTGTAGGCAAAAGCCCGTTCACCGATGGAGCGCGCTCCGTCCGGAATGACCGCCTCCGTCATGGACGTATCGCCCATGAACGCCTCAGCACAGATTGCCGAAATCTCCGCGGGCAGCACAAACAGACCCTCCGCCAGCGCGGACATGCTCAGCGTCAGGCAGAGCACAAGCGCCAGCGCCCGGAAAATATGTTTCTTCATACAGATCACCCTTGTCCTCTTATGTGCAGATTCACATACCGTTGTTATATCATTCTCAACCTGCCCTTTCAACATTTTTCTAAATCGGGCAGAAAAAGAAGGGACGTCCGTGCGCATCCGTTTTTTGTGAGGGAAAATCAGCTTTTACAGTCCGGCTTTGCGCTCAGGTACACTTCGCGCGTCAGCAGGAACAGCGCGGCCGTTTGCAGGCTCCGCAGCCAAATCCGGCAAAAAGGGCGCGATCAGATACCCTGCATAGGCGTTCAGTGTGGCGGTATAGCACAAAACGAGCGAAACCAGCACGGCAGGCCTGCGGCTGAGCAGGGCATAGCACAGCAGCAGCACTTCGCCCGCCAGCGCATAACGGTCGTGCATGCGCGGCAGGAAGAACGCGCACATCAGCACGCTCCAGGCGCCCAGCAGGATGATCTGCCTGGCGCTTGGCGGCTCGCGCCTGCGCACGAAGCCCACGGCCAGCGCCGCAAAGGCAATGGCAAGCGCGCCGATCATGACCGGCGTGTACAGCGAACCGGCGTTCGCGCTCTCGCCCAGCAGCAGATACCAGTTGGGGTAATTCAGCACCAGCTTGCCGGAATGCTCGCCGAACTGGGCAAAGTATGTAACGAACAGCTGGAAGGGATTGCCCCCGATGAGCGCCATGGGCAGGCTGACGGCTGCCATCACTGCGGGAACAAGCAGGAACCACAACAGGCTGAAGGGCTTTTCGCCGCACAAATACAGCAGAATGAACAGGGGAAGCAGGAACAGGCCCTGCATTTTCCATGCGCAGCACAGGGCGAACGCGGCCATGGCGCACACGGGCCTTCTGCGCGCCAGAAGCAGTACCGCCGCCACGCTGAACAGCACATAAAAGCTGTCCGTCTGTCCCCAGGCCGCTGCGTTGAGGATGAGCACCGGGTTGAGCCAGCAGCAGCAAAAAACAGCGAAGCTGGCGCCGTCCGGCTGCTTCCTGGTCCCGCGCAGGCGCTCAATGCCAAGGAAACAGAGCATGCTCAGCGCCATTTCCGCGGCAATGTGCAGCAGCTTGCACACAAGATGCGTATGTGCCGTGCCGAACACATCGCCCGTCAGCTTATAAAGGTAAAAGAAGAGCGGGCTGTAATTGAACGTGCCGTTTTCGTACATCACGGTGATCTGGCCGCGCTGGATTTCATCAAACCACGGAAT
>JAFQQU010000003.1 GCA_017410445.1 Clostridia bacterium
ATGCAGAATTTCGAGCTGCTCAAGGAGCTGGGCCAGCTGAAAAAGCCCGTTCTGCTCAAGCGCGGTCTGGCGAACACGCTTCAGGAGCTGCTGATGAGCGCCGAATACATCATGGCCGGCGGCAATCCGAACGTCATCCTCTGCGAGCGCGGCATCCGCACCTTCGAGACCGCGACCCGAAACACCATGGACATCTCCGCGGTGCCGGTGCTGCATGAGCTGACTCATCTGCCGGTTATCGTCGACCCGAGCCACGGCACCGGCAAGGTCAAGCTGGTCAAGCCCATGGCGCTTGCGGCGACGGCTGCCGGCGCGGACGGCCTGATCATTGAGGTTCACAACGATCCGCAGCACGCCCTGTGCGACGGCCCGCAGTCCCTGACGCCCGAGGCGTTCGACGATCTGGCCAAGAGCGTAAGGAGCATTCTTCCCTACGCGGCAAGACCGATGCAGTAAGACAGGATATCTGCCGGACGGACGAAGGTTTCGGGAGGAACGGAATATGAAAATCGGCATTGTTGGTCTGGGCCTGATCGGCGGCTCGATGGCGCGGTCGATCAAGATGCATTCGAAGCACACGGTATTGGGCATTGATCTGAAGGAATCGGAAATGAAAAAGGCCGAGCTGGTCGGCGCGATCGACGGGCGGCTGACGGATGAAGAGATCCCGAACTGCGACGTTGTGATCGTCGCGCTGTTTCCGGCGCAGATTGTGGAATATATCAGGAGCCATGCGCATCTGTTTGCCGACGGCGCGCGCGTGTTCGACTGCGGCGGCGTGAAGAAAATGGTCTGCGAGCCGCTGAGGGAGATCACGAAGGATGCGAAGTGGCGCTTCATGGGCGGTCATCCGATGGCCGGCCGCGAATTCTCCGGATTCAGCTATTCCAAGGACGATCTGTTCGAGCAGGCGTCCATGATTCTGACTCCCGCGCCCGAGGCGACCATTGAGGAGCGTCAGTGGGCGAAGGAATTCTTCCTGTCCATCGGTTTTCTGCGCGTGCGGTTCACCACTCCCGAGGACCACGACGAAATCATCGGCTACACCTCTCAGATGGCGCATGTGGTCTCCAGCGCATACGTAAAGACGCCCATGGCGCTCAAGCACAAGGGCTTTTCGGCGGGCTCCTTTCAGGATATGACCCGCGTCGCCCGGCTGAATGAGCGGATGTGGACCGAGCTGTTCCTCGATAACCGCGAGCCGCTGATCCGCGAGGTTCAGGGCATGATCGACCGGATGGTCGAATACCGGGACGCGCTCATGGACGGCGACGAGAATAAGCTCATGGAGCTGCTCCGCGAGGGCCGTGAGATGAAGGAGATGCTGGATGAATAAGGAGGACGGGCGCATGCGGCGCGTAACGGTTACGGCTTCCAGAACATATGATATTCTGATCGGCCGCGGGCTGATAAATGATGCGGGCAAGTGGATCGCGCAGGCGGTAAAGCCCTGTCAGGCTGCCCTGATTACGGACGATATCGTCGACGGCCTGTACGGCGGGACGGTTGAGCGGTCGCTGAAGGAAAACGGATTCGGCGTTCATAAATTCGTGTTCCCGAACGGCGAGCAGTCCAAAACCTGGCAGGTGCTGGGCGAAATGCTCGAGTTCATGGCCGGCGAGCAGCTGACCCGGGGCGATATCGTGGTTGCGCTGGGCGGCGGCGTCACGGGCGACATGGCCGGGTTCGCGGCGGCGGTGTATGCGCGCGGCATCCGCTTCGTACAGATTCCGACGACGCTTCTGGCGGCGGTCGATTCCTCGGTCGGCGGCAAGACGGCGGTCGATCTGAAGGCGGCCAAAAACATGGCCGGCGCGTTCTGCCAGCCCTCTCAGGTACTGATCGACTGCGACGTGCTCGAGAAGCTGCCGGATGAACTGGTCGGCGACGGCGCGGCGGAGATCATCAAATACGGCGTTCTGGCCGACCGGGATCTCTTTGAAACCATGCGGCGCGGTCGGCTGATGGAAAACCTTGAGGACATCGTCGAAAAATGCGTGACCATCAAGCGGGACGTCGTCGCCGAGGACGAATTCGACAACGGCGCGCGGCAGTGCCTGAACCTCGGCCACACGCTGGGACATGCGGTGGAGAAGAATTCCAATTTTACTCTCACCCACGGAAAGGGCGTCTCTGTCGGCATGATGCTGATCGCCCGGGCGGCGTGGAAGAAGGGCTATTCGGAAGAAAACCTTGTTCCGGCGATTGAGGAGGCGGTCCGGGCGTACGGGCTGCCGACGAAGACCGATTATTCGCCGGAGGAGCTGGCGCGGGTTGCGCTGGTCGATAAGAAGCGGCGCGGCGGCGAGATTACGCTGGTCGTACCGAAGAGAATCGGAAAATGCGATCTGATCAAGGTGCCGGTGGGCGAGCTGGCAGGATGGGCGGCGCAGGAAGACTGACCATCGAAAGACGGAACGCCGTCGGCAGGAGAGGAGCGGTGCAGAATGGAAGAAAAGCTGATGCTTGTAAAGCCCGATATGAAGATGGCGGAGGAAATCGCCTCCTATCGGAAAGAGTTCCTTGAGGCCGGAAGCTCCATGGACGGAACGGGCTCCCTCAGAAAATGTGAGAATCCTGCCGACTGGATCGAATTCAACCGGACGATGGAGAATCCGGAGACCGTACCGGCGCATTTCGTCGTCGCGTCGCAGTATGCGTACGTCCGCGAGTCGGACGGACGCATCGTCGGCATGATTCAGCTCCGGCATGAACTGAATGAATATCTGAAAAACTTTGGCGGGCACATCGGCTATTCCGTGCGTCCGTCCGAGCGGAAGAAGGGCTATGCCGGCAAAATGCTTGCCGATTTTCTGCCCGTCTGCCGCCGGATGGGGCTGGGCCGGGTGCTCGTCACCTGTTTGACGGGAAATGAAGCGAGTCGCCGGACGATCCTGAAAAACGGCGGCGTATATGAAAACACCGTGTTCGAGCCTGATCTTAAAGCAAATCTCGAACGGTACTGGATCGATCTGCAGCACGGAAGGAAGGACTAAAAATGAAAGCAGCCATATTCGGAAAAAAACTGAGCGGAACGGTCAAGGCGGTCGCATCAAAATCATGCGCACACCGGCTGCTCATCTGCGCCGCGCTGGCGGACGCGCCCTGCACGGTGGAAATTGCGGAAATCTCTGAGGATATTGCGGCGACGGCCCGCTGCCTCGAAGCGCTGGGCGCGACGGCTGAGCGGGTGGAGGAAGGATACCGTGTGACCCCGGCGGACTGGAATCAGGTCCGTGAATGCACGCTGGACTGCGGCGAGAGCGGATCGACCCTCCGCTTTCTCCTGCCGCTGGCCGCGCGCCTGCCGAAAGGCTCGAAGGTGCGCTTTACGGGCCGGGGACGGCTGCCCGAGCGGCCGAACACCGCGCTCATTCAGGCGATGCGGCTTCATAATGCATCCGTTTCGGACGACTACCTGCCCCTGACTGTCGAAGGGCCGATTTCGGGCGGCATGTATATGCTGCCGGGCAATGTCTCTTCGCAGTTCATTACGGGGCTGCTGTTCACGCTGCCCGCGCTCCCGGGAACGTCCTACATCCGCTTCACGACCAACGTGGAATCGGCCAGCTACATAAACCTCACCATCTCGGCGCTTCGGCAGTTCGGCGTCACCATCAACACGGCGATGGGCGGCTACGACATTCCGGGGGGGCAGGTATTCAGATCTCCCGGCACAGCAGCGGCCGAGGGCGACTGGTCGAACGCAGCGTTCTGGCTGACGGCAAAGGCGCTGGGCAGCGGAATTGAGGTCACGGGGCTGAATGAAGAGTCCGTTCAGGGCGATTCGGCCGTTGTGCGCGTGCTGGATTCCATGCGCGGACCGGACGGCAGGCTGTGCGGAACCCGCGTGGACGCGGCGGACATTCCGGACCTTGTGCCCGTGCTGGCGGTTGCGGCCACGCAGGCGGAGGGCGAGACGGTGTTCGTAAACGCAGGCCGGCTGCGCATCAAGGAAAGCGACCGGCTGGCGGCAGTCTGCCGGTGTCTTACGATCCTCGGCGCGGATATCCGGGAGACGGAGGACGGGCTGATCGTTCGCGGGAAGACGCAGCTGCACGGCGGCACGGTTCCTTCCTTCAACGATCACCGGATGGTCATGTCCATGGCGGTCGCGGCCACGGTCGCGGACGGCCCGGTGGTCATTGAGGATGCGGGCGCCGTGGCCAAATCTTATCCGGCCTTCTTTGATGATTATGCCATGCTGGGCGGCGACGTCCGGCTGGAAAGCTGACAGGAGGAAGAGATACATGTCCAATACCATCGGCGAGAAGATCCGGGTAACTGTATTCGGACAATCCCATGCGCCCTCCATCGGCGCGGTAATCGAGGGACTACCCGCCGGCATGAAGATTGATATGGAACGTGTCAGGGCATTCATGGCGCGCCGCGCGCCGGGCAGAGACAAGCTCTCCACGGCCCGGAAGGAAACGGATGAGCCGAAGATCATCGCAGGCCTCAACGAATGGGGTGAAACCTGCGGAGCGCCCCTGTGCATGGTCATCGAAAACAGCGACCAGCGCTCGAAGGATTATTCGAAGCTGCGCGATAACCCGCGGCCCGGCCATGCCGACTACACGGCGGCGGTCAAATTCGGCGGGGCCAACGACATCCGCGGCGGCGGCCAGTTCTCGGGGAGGCTGACTGCGCCCATCTGCTTTGCGGGCGCGGTATGCATGCAGCTGCTGGAGGAGAAGGGCATCCGCATCGGCGCGCACATCGCTTCGATTGCCGATGTGGACGACGAGCGGTTTGCGCTGCCTGACGATGAAATCCTCGACCGCATCGCTTCGCACGCCTTTCCGGTCATCGACGAGGCGGCCGGCGAGCGGATGCAGGAAAGAATCCTTGAAGCGAAGAGCGAGGGCGACTCGGTCGGCGGCGTGATTGAAGTATGCGCGCTGAACGTGCCGGCCGGGCTGGGCGATCCGATGTTCGACGGGCTTGAAAACAGCCTTGCGCGCGCAGTGTTCGGCGTTCCGGCGGTGCGCGGCGTGGAATTCGGAACGGGCTTCGCGGCGGCGCGGATGCGCGGCTCAGAGCACAACGATCCGTTTTACGTGAAGGACGACGGAACGGTCGCGACCAGAACCAACCATCACGGCGGCATCCTCGGCGGCATTGCCTCGGGCATGCCAGTGGTCATGCGGGTCGCGATCAAGCCGACGCCCTCGATCTCGAAGGAACAGGAGACCGTTTCTCTTGGAAAAATGGCCGGAGACCGCCTGATTATCGAGGGAAGACACGATCCGTGCATCGTTCATCGCGCAGTTCCATGTATAGAATCGGTAATGGCTCTTGCAATTGCGGACAAAATAGTTTAAAATACTAAGTATCTTCGAAAGGGATGGAAGAAATATGGATCTGACTGAAATTCGCAAGCAAATCAATGAAATCGACGAGCAGCTGGTTGCGCTGTTCAAGAAGCGCATGGAGACGGTGGTTGAGGTTGCGAAGTACAAGCAGGAATATCATCTGCCCGTACTGGACCGCACCCGCGAGCGTCAGGTGCTCTGCCGCGTCGCCGAAATGGCGGGCGAGGAGCTGGAGCATTACGCCAAGGTTCTCTATACCACGCTGATGGACGTCAGCCGCAATTACCAGAGGAATTATCTGGATATCGGCTCCCCGCTGACCGCTGTGATCGGCGAGGCGATTGAGAAGACGCCTGCGAAGTTCCCCACCCGGGCCATGGTTGCCTGCCAGGGCACGGAGGGCGCATACTCCCAGCAGGCCTGCGATCAGATTTTCGATTTCGCCAACATCATGTATTTCGAGACCTTCGACGCGGTGATGGGTGCCGTTGAGAAGGGCATGTGCCGCTACGGCATTCTGCCGATTGAGAACAGCTCGGCCGGCTCCGTCGCGCAGGTATACGACCTGATGGAAAAGCACAATTTCCACATCGTCCGCGCCGTGCGTCAGCGCATTGACCATGTGCTGCTGAGCAAGCGGGGCGTGAAGCTGGAGGATGTGAAGGAGATTTACTCCCATCCGCAGGCCATCGCTCAGTGCAGCGAGTTCCTGAAGGCGCATCCGAAGATCAAGGTGCATGAATATGCCAACACCGCCATGGCCGCCAAGATGGTTGCCGAATCCGACCGCAGCGACGTTGCTGCCATCGCATCCCGCGCCTGCGGCGACCTGTATGATCTGGTGACGGTCAGCGCTTCGGTCAGCAACAGCGACAGCAACTACACCCGCTTCATCTGCATCAGCCGCGATCTGGAGATCTATCCGGGCGCGAACAAGATCAGCATGACGCTGTCCCTGCCGCATCAGCCGGGCTCCCTGTACGGCATGCTGTCCCGCTTCGCGGCGATGGGCATGAATCTGACCAAACTTGAAAGCCGTCCGGTGCCGGGCAGCGAATTCGAGTTCCGCTTCCATTTCGACATCATGGCGTCCGTGAACGAGCCGGAGGTAGTCAAGCTGCTGTGCGAGCTGGACGAGAGCACCGAGCGGTTCGTATTCCTGGGCAACTACCAGGAGATGTAACGGAGGCGGCGTATGATCGAGTATGGTCTTTTGGGAGCGAAGCTGGGCCACAGCTATTCCAAGCCCATCCATAATCTGCTGGCGGATTACAGTTACGAGCTGTACGCCGTGACGCCGGAGGAACTGAAGGAGCTGATGATCAGCCGTGAGTTCCGGGGCCTCAATGTAACCATTCCCTATAAGAAGGACGTCCTTCCCTATCTGGACGAGATCAGCGACGAGGTTCGCGAGGTCGGCAGTGCAAATACGCTGGTGATGGGAAAGGATGGAAAGCTGCGCGGATACAACACCGACCTTCCGGGATTTCTCTCGATGGCAGACCGCGCGGGCATCGTGCTGACCGGAAAGAAGGTAGTCATTCTCGGAAGCGGCGGAACGTCGCTCACGGCGCAGGCTGCTGCGCGCAGGCGGAACGCCCGGGAGATGATCGTCGTTTCCCGCAGCGGCGAAGTCAATTATGAGAGACTGTATCGGGATCATACCGACGCGGAGGTCATCATCAATACCACGCCGGTCGGCATGTATCCCGGCAACGGCGAAAGCCCCATTGATCTGGCGGCTTTCCCGGCGTGCTGCGGCGTGCTGGACGTGATCTATAATCCGTTCCATACCGCGCTGCTGCAGCAGGCGGAGGAACGGGGAATTCCCTCGGAAAACGGCCTGTGGATGCTGGTTGCTCAGGCCAAGTATGCGGCGGAGTATTTCACGGAAACCTCCATTCCGGATGAGAAAATCGCCGAGGTATACGGCAGAATGCGCGCGGAGATGTCCAATCTCATTCTGACCGGCATGCCCGGAAGCGGCAAGAGCACTGTCGGCAAGGCGATTGCCGAAGAAATGGGCCGGACCTTTGTCGATATGGACGAAATCATCGTCCGCCTTGCGGGGAAGAGTATTCCCGAGATTTTCAGTGAGGACGGCGAGGAAGCATTCCGGAAGCTTGAGACCGAGGCTGCGCGCGAGTGCGGCAGGGAGAAGAGCCTGATCATTGCGACCGGCGGCGGCGCGGTGACGCGTGAGGAGACCATGCGCGCGCTTCAGCAGAACGGAGAGATTCTGTTCCTTGAAAGGCCGCTTGAAAGCCTGCCTACGAACGGGCGTCCGCTCTCTCAGGGCGGGCTCGACGCGCTCAGGGCCATGTATGAAAAGCGGCTGCCGCTGTATCGGAAGTATGCGGCCCGCTGCATCGACAACTCGGGCTCCTTTGAGAAGACGGTCGCCGCCGCGATGGAGGGATTCTATGAAGCTGCTAATCATTAACGGCCCGAATCTCAACATGCTGGGCATTCGGGAGAAGAATATCTACGGCACGCAGACGTTCAAGGATCTGGAAAAGTATATTCTGGACTGCTGCGCGGAACACGGCGTCGAGGCCGAGCTGTTCCAGTCGAACCACGAAGGCGCGATTGTGGACAGAATCCAGCAGGCGTATGGCGTGATTGACGGCATCGTGATCAATCCGGCGGCGTACACGCATACGTCCGTCGCCATTCTGGACGCGCTGAAAGCGGTATCCATTCCGGCGGTGGAAGTGCATCTGTCGGATGTGAACGCGCGCGAGGCGTTCAGACACATCTCGTATGCCGGCATGGCGTGCGAGGAACATTATATCGGATTGGGCTTTGAGGGATACCGAAAGGCCATTGAATATCTGGTGAACAAATACAGATAAGGGGAGCATTACCATGAGCAATTATGTCATTCTGACGGACTCCTGCTGCGACCTTTCGCAGCAGATGGCGGATCAGCTGGGCCTTACGGTTGTACCGCTGACCGTCTCCTCGCCTCAGGGCGATTTCAAGAACTATCTGGATCACCGCGAGGTGTCTCCGGAGACCTTCTACGGCTATCTGCGCAACGGCGACATGTGCAAGACCTCTGCGGTTAATCTGGAGCAGTGGACTGAAGCTATGGAAGAGATCATGAAGAGCGGCAAGGATGTTCTGTGCCTGGCCTTCTCTTCCGGCCTGAGCAGCACCTACAGCTCTGCCGCCATCGCCGTTCAGGAGCTCGGCGAGAAGTATCCCGAGCGCAAGGCATTCGCCGTCGATACCCTGTGCGCCTCCATGGGTCAGGGCCTGTTCGTCTATCTGGCTGCGAAGAAGCAGCAGGAAGGCGCTTCCATTGAGGAAGTATATGAGTGGGCTGAGGCTAACAAGATGAGCGTTGCCCATTGGTTCACGGTGGATGATCTGATGCACCTCAAGCGCGGCGGCCGCGTTTCCGCTGCGACGGCGGTCGTAGGCACGATGCTGAAGATCAAGCCCGTTCTGCATGTTGACGACGAGGGCAAGCTGATCAGCATGGAGAAGGCGCGTGGACGCAAGGCTGCGCTGAATTACATCGTCGAGAAGTTCGGCGAGACCGCGATCAATCCCGCAGAGCAGGAAATCTTCATCAGCCACGGCGACTGTCTGGAAGAAGCCGAGTATGTCGCGGCGAAGATCAAGGAGCGCTTCGGCGTGAAGGCCGTTCACATCAACTTCATCGGCCCGGTCATCGGCGCGCATGCCGGCCCCGGCACTGTTGCGGTGTTCTGGCTCGGAACCAAGCGGTAATTGAAAAGCATGAAGCATCCCCGACAGCATATGAGCCGCCGGGGATGCTTTTATTTGATTTTCTCTTTTGAGGGTTGCGTTTATGCCATGGTCGGCTCCAGCATGCCGATCTTTCCGTCGTTGCGGCGGTAGACCACGCTGGTGATGCCGGTTTCAGCGTTGACAAAGAGGAAGAAGCTGTGGCCCAGCATGTCCATCTGCGCGATGGCGTCCTCGACGGCCATGGGCTTTACTTCGAACCGCTTGACGCGGACGACCTCGTCGGACGCCTCATCCCAGACCGGCATATCCTCGGCCGGCTCGATAACGTCTTCATGCAGCCGCTTTTCCAGCTTCGTGCGATGGCGACGGATCTGGCCCTCCAGTCGCGCGATCGCCTTGTCAATGCTCATATACATGTCGTTGGAAGTTTCCTCTGCGCGGAGAATGCTTCCGTCCAGATACAGGGTGATTTCGACGATCTGCCGGACGCTGTTCTCGTGGGAGAGCTTTACCTGCGCCTCGACGTCGTCCTTGAAATACTTGTTCATCTTGGACAGCTTTTTCTCGATTCTCTCCGTCAGACGGGTGCCAACCTTCATGTTTCTGCCAGTAATTGTAATCTTCATATGCTCAGCTCCTTACTTTCACTTTGGGCCGCGACCTGCGCCCGCCGCATGGCAGGCGCCCATAAGCTCTGCCATCGTCAATCACCGTCCTTCCTGATCGTTGTACTTATAGTATTCTGCATGGGAGTTAAAAATCCTTCCTGATTTGTATGATTTTCTCGTTTTTCTGAGAGAAATTTATTTCATCTCGACTATGCGAAAATTCATCGGTTAACGATTGAAATGAGGACATAAAAGTGGTATACTGAAAGTAATGCGGGTTTCGGGGAGATTGGAAGTATGAAATATACGGTTCAGAGCGGCACGGCGATCAACGGCCGCGGATACAAACCGAACGAGGATTACTGCATCGCCGATGCGGAAAATCTGGTGTTTGTCATTGCAGACGGCGTGACTCAGTCGGTCGAGGATTACGGCGGAGGGCTTGAGAAGAGCGACGCGGCCATAGCGGCGGAGCTGACGGCGAAGGCGCTTCATGAGGCGCTCGTTTCCGCAGAGGACGTCGGACAGGGCATGCGGGACGGAACCCGCCTGGCCATCGAGCGCGTTGCCGAATTCAACAAAACGTCCGGCGCGACCTTCCCTCCGGCCAGCTGCATGATTTCCGGATGCATCCGGGGCGACCGGCTGCATTTTTCATACCTCGGCGATTCGATTGCGTTTCTTCTGCGCGGCGACGTCAAGATTCAGCTGGCGGAGCAGCAGACCAGATATCTCAGCCTGTACCGGAAGATGACCGGAGCGACCCTGACCAAGGAAGAGATCTACCGAGATATCACCAATAACGCTGTTTCTCCCGGCGCGTACGGCGTCGTTCTGGGCGACATGCGGGCGATGGATCTTCTGCGCGTCTCGTCCGTCCGGCTGGAGGCGGGCGACCGGGTGATCATCTCGAGCGACGGGATGGATCAGTATCTGTTCTATGCGCCGTTCGACGAGATCAGGAAAGCGACGCCTGAGGATATGATCCGCGCGTCATCGCCGTTTGACCGGCCTCCGTTTGCAAGTGCGGCGGACGACAAGAGCGTCATCCTGATCGATGTAAGCGAATAAAGCACATAAAAAACAGGGACCGAGGCCCCGGTTTTTTTATGTATGCGCTTATTCGGCGTTCTTACCGGCCAGCCAGATATTGCGGATATTTTCGTATACCTCGTCCGGCTCGACGACGGTGCCTGTGTGGTATGCGGGCAGCAGCTGATCGCCGGCGATTTCCGGGTCGGTCGAGGCGTGGTCGTTGCGCCACGGCTCGCGCTCCTCGGGATTGCGGAAGTTGGGCACCTTCATGGGCGTGTTGCCGTTCAGAATGGAGCGATAGGCGAGGATGCCGCAGATGCCCATGTCCAGCGCCTGATAGACGTCGATGGAATACTTCAGGCCGTCCGGACGGCCCAGAATCTTTTCGATGAAGAAGTGGGTGGCGTAGAAATCGCTGCCGCCGTGGGTTTCGAAGTTGCGGGCGAGTTCGGCGGAGACGACCTTCTCGGGATCATACCATTCGGTTTCGCCCTGGCAGAACTTGTCGCCCTCCAT
>JAFQQU010000004.1 GCA_017410445.1 Clostridia bacterium
ACACCTCATCAGTCTCCTTCGGTGACAGCTTCCCCTCCGAGGGAAAGACTTTGGCGATGAATGAATGCCTCTGAATTCCACAACTTTCCGTGATGAGTCGAAAAAGTCTGTATATCTGATGCCCAAAAAGAAAATTTCCAAAAACAGCAGAAAATGTGTGACAAAAAGCTCTCTGACCTGTCTCTTATGGTGAAGACAGTTCAGAGGGCTTTTTCTTATGAGGAGGTGAGCGCATGAGCAGCGGCTGTGTCCAGTCCGGTCTGCATGACGACGGGCGGCAGATCATCCATGAGATATATTCTGCATATCATTCAGCAATGCTCGGAAGAGCCATGACCTATGTACACAACCTGTGGGACGCGGAGGATATTGTGAGCGACTGCTGTGTTTCCCTGATGCGCCATACGCCGCTTCTTCAGCAGATGAATCCGGCCAGACGGACCGGATACATCATGGCAGCAGTCCGGAACACCGCTCTGAGCCATCTGAGAAAACGAAGCAGAGCGCCGCTTCTCTGCCCGGATGAGCTGCTCGACGTCTACGCCTCGCCGGTTCATTCGATCGAGGCGGAAATCGCCCGGGAGATGGCAGCTGATCTGCTCGGCGCTCTGACCGGACGCGAGGGCGAGGTGGCGCAGCTGAGACTCCAGAGGATGCCGACAAAGGAGATCGCGCTTAAGCTGGATCTGTCCGAATCTGCCGTCCGGGTCTGCTGGCACAGGGCGCGCAAGAAGATGCGGCAGATGCTGAGCAGCAGCGAGGCGGGCTGACAGAGCGCCTCGTTCATAGAATGCGCAGGCGGATTCTCAGAAACTTCTAATCCAACAGAACAGGCAATCAGCCCGTTATATATTGGGAGGAGAGGCATATGTAGACAAAATTTTCGGCGGCATGAACTGTCAGGGGGTTCCAAAACATCTAATATATGTCCGGACAAGACAAAACAGGAGGTGCAATATGAAAAAGGTTCTTTGTTACATGATGACGATTCTGCTGGTGCTGGCGGCAATGGCTCCGATGAGCGCGCTGGCCGCGCCGGGCGACGCAGTTCTGCTGCAGCGGGATGAGTTTTCTTCGAGCTATGCAAACAGCGCCGTGACCATCGGCGATACGGCGTATATGGTCATCCGGGACGACGAGGGCGAGGCGTTTGCTTCGGCAAAGGTCGGCGATGCGAAATATGAGCGGTTCATTCTGGAAGAGGATTCGGAAAACAAGATTTATGCCTACACGATGAGGCTGTTCGGTTATGAGGGCCGGCTGATGGCGCTCAATACGAGAACCGGCAAGGTTTACTCAGTCGCTCTTGAAAACGGACAGACCGCGCTGACCGAGGAGTTTGCGCTGGACTGGAGCGTTATGCGCATCGGTCAGGGCGAGGACGGATATTTCCGTGAGGTCGGAGACACCGTCGTATCGGGCGATGTGCTGTATATGACTTCCTATGACGAAAGCTGGAGCAGCATGGATCTGATCGCCTTCAGCCTGAAGGATGGCAGCAGCCGCGTTCTCGGCAACAGGGAGTCTTTCGGCGATCTGGCGGCGTACAAGGATGGAAGACTCGTTGCCTCCATTCGCGTAAGCGAAAACTGGCTTGATCCTTATGTGCTTTTTGAGATTTCGACGGAGGACGGATCGGTTAAGCAGATGATGGAGCTGGCCGATTATTCGGCGCTGGGCCTCAACTATGACGCGGCCAACGACCGGTTCATCTACGAGGCAGAGAAAACGATCTGGGCGACGGATATGAATGGCAATCACACCGCTCTGGCGACTGCGCCGGTCAGCGCGCCCTCCGGGGATTCAAGCGAAGGCGGCACAGGTCTTCTGGACGGCGGATACTATTTCATCAGCGGCTATGAGGGAACGGTCATCAAGAATATCGATCCCGCCGCGCAGCCGACCAGAACGCTGACCCTTCGCAACATCTATCTGGAGATGGACGACGCCTATATTGCCTTTGCCAAAGAGCATCCCGAGGCGGAACTCAAGCAGATGGACAGAATCGGCGAGCTCACCATGGACGAGGTAACGCAGGCCATGATGAGCGGTTCCTCTGAAATCGATATCTATTATCTGGGCGTCAACAGCGCGGCTTTCCGGGCGCTCGTCGGCCGCGGCTATGCGGCGGATCTGTCCGGCAGTGAGACGATCAAGAGCATGACCGATCGCATGTTTCCGGTATTTCAGGAGGTACTGACCAGGGACGGAAAGATCGTTGCTTTCCCGGATCATGTCAATGCAAGCAGCTATAAGATCAACACCGCGCTGGCTGCGGAGCTGGGCATTTCGGAGGAAGAGTATCCCGATACGTGGGACAAGCTGCTGGACCTGATTGACCGCTGGGATGAGAGCTATTCCAAGGAATTCCCTGAAAAGGCGCTGTTCGATCCCTATGAGACGGCCAATATGAAGGAAACCATTTTCAACATGCTGCTCAAGGCGCAGGTGGTATCCATCAACAAGCCCGGCGCGCAGGCTTCCGTCAATACGCCCTTCATGCGCAGGATGATGGAGCGGCTCGACAGCATGAGCTTTGCGGCCTTCGCCTCCGATCAGGATTTCTCGATGGGCTATTCGTGGAGCTCCAACGACGTTCTGCTGAACAGCTGGGGAACGATCCTGCCGAGGGATATGTACCGCGAGGAAGAGATGGAAACGATCCTGTTTGCCGAATCCGAGGAGGAGGGCGCGCTGGTGGGCATTGACATGTATGTATACGTGGTCAATCCGTATTCCAAGAACATCGATCTGGCGATCGACTATCTGGAAGCGCGCGCCGAGTCCATGAGTGAGGGCATGCAGGCGACGCTTCTGACCGACTGGAGAAAGCCGCTGCGCGATCCGCATTTTGACAGGATGCTTGAGTCGTATGACAAGATGATCGAAAACCGCAAGAAGGCGCTTAGCGAGGCGGCGGACGATCAGAAGCAGGCGATTGAAGACGAAATCAAACAGATGGAAGCGGAAAGAGAGCGGGTTATTGCCAGAGAATATGTCTGGACGGAGGAGCAGCTGGCTGAATACCGCGAGCTGACCGGGCATTTCGTCGTGATCCGGAATGAGTATTTCACGGCCAACAGCCGCGAAGGCGAGGCGGAGGAGATGCAGCAGCTCATTTCCCGCTATGTGGACGGCCAAATGAGCGCGGATCAGATGCTTTCCTCTCTTGACAAGAAGCTTCGCATGATGCAGATGGAAGAGGGAGAATGATTCGGCAGATATCCATCCATGCGGCTTGTGATTTCTCCGTTTGCCCCGTCTGATCACTAAAGAGAACAGACGGAAGACCGGCCTGTTCCCGCCGGCCGATTGGATGCCTTGAACGGAAAGAAATCATTCAGGGAGAAAACCGTTTCTCTCCGTCAGGCATCTAATCGGTATCGGCAATGAATTGATCGGGAGGGGAAGGCATGAAGAGGAAGCTGAACCGGATACTGATGGGGGTTCTGCTGATTGCGCTGATGGGGCCATTGATGGCAAAGGCTGCGCCGGGAGACGTCGTGGTGTTCGGAATGAATGATGAAGTTGCGAGGTTTACTCTTAATTCGGTGGCGGTCGGCGATACCGGCTATATGCTCGGCGAGGAGAACGGAGCGGCATACCTGTGGACCATCAGGGCCGGGGAAGCCGAACCGAGGGCGTACGAATTCCCCCGGGATCCCGAGAAAGGCATTTATGAGAGCTTTATCAGGCTGTTCGGCTATGACGGTCAGCTCTTGGGTCTTCATCAGAAGAACGGCATGGTTTACCGGCTGGAATTGACTGACGGCAGCGTAACGCTGACCGAAGCTGTTCAGCTGGATTATTCGGGCATGATCGTAGGAAGCGGAAAATACAGCTATACGCGGTTAGCGGAGGGAATGTGCGTCGTCGGGGATGAGCTGATTATGAACGTCCGCCTGCCCATGCCGAACGAGGAGGAGACCGAACTGATGGCCTTCAGCCTGATGGACGGAGCTGCCCGCCTGATCGGCAAGCCGGAGAAGCGCATTCTGAGGCTGACCAAGGGCAAGGATGGAAAGCTGTTGACTTCGGTTCATGATGAAGAAGATTATACGCTTCCCGCAGTGCTTTATGAGATTTCTGTGTCCGACGGTTCCATGCAGGCGCTTTCTGAACTGGCGGCAGCCGGCGCGTACGGACTGGTCTATGACGAGGCGAAGGACCGGGTGGTTTATTACTCTGACAATGTCGTTTACGCCACGGATATGGACGGAAAACACGAGACGCTGTGTTCCATCGGCGCCGAACCGGCCGGTTCATACAGTGATGGATTCGGTTTGCTGAGAAGCGATTGTTATTTCGTCTCAACGGAGATGACAACGGTCGTCAAGAACATCAACCCGGACGAGCAGGCCGCGCGCGTGCTGACGCTGGGCGGATACACATCCGACGCAGACGAGGCGTATAAGCTCTTTACCCTCCGGCATCCCGATGCAGAAATCAAGGAGGCACGGCGGGGCGTGACCGATGTAAGCGAGATCACGCAGGCCATGATGACTGGATCAAGCGAGGTTGATATCTATTTCCTTCGGGTGGACAGCGCTGCCTATCGTGCGCTGACCGGGCGCGGCTATGCGGCGGATCTGGGTCAGAGCGAGGTAATCAGGAATCTGACCGAACGGATGTATCCGGCATTCCGGGATGCGCTGATGAAGGATGGAAAAATCGTCGCCTTGCCGGAGTATGTCTGGTCATCGGTGGGATGCAGGATCTATCTGCCGCTGGCAGAAGAGATGGGGCTGACGGAAGAGCAGATTCCTGATTCATGGGACAGGCTGCTTCGTCTGGTCAGCCGGTGGGAAGAGGAGTATTCCAGGGAATTTGCCCAGAAAATGCTGTTTGAACCCTATTCCACGGCCAATATGAAGGAAACGCTGTTTGAGATGCTGCTCGATGCGCAGGTCGTCCGGATGAACAG
>JAFQQU010000047.1 GCA_017410445.1 Clostridia bacterium
AGATCTTCGACGGCGTGACCGACGTCTTCTTCGGCAACATGATCGACCGCACCCGCACCAAGATGGGCGAGGCCCGTCCGTGGATGCTGTGGCCCTACATCGGCAACGTCATCTGCCTGATCGCCTGCTTTGCCATTCCCACTGACTGGAGCGAGGGTGCGCAGTACGCCTTCTTCTTCATCGCCTACACCATGCTCAATGGCGTATTCTTCACTGCCAACAACATCGCCTACGGCGCGCTGACCGCCCTGATCACCAAGAACAAGCATGAGCAAGTTCAGATGGGTTCGCTTCGCTTCATCTTCGCCTTTGCCACCAGCCTGCTGATTCAGGCCGTGACCGTCAACGCCGTAGATTTCCTCGGCGGCGGCGCGGAGGGCTGGAAGTGGATCGCCGTGATCTACGCTGTCATCGGCCTCATCGTCAACACCATCTCGGTCTTCTCCGTCAAGGAGCTGCCCGAATCCGAGTTGGAACACAATGCCGAACAGGACGCCCCCAAGGAGAAAATCGGCTACGTTGAAACTGCGAAGCTCCTCTTCAAAAACAAGTATTTCCTGCTCATCTGCGGCATCTACCTGCTGACCCACATCTCCAACGGCTTCGTCGGTATCGGCATCTTCTTTATGACCTATGTCATGGGCGACGCCAACCTGCTGGGTACCTTCGCCACCTTCACCAACATTCCCATGATCATCGGCCTGCTGGCCGCGCCCTTCGTCATCCAGAAGATGAACGGCATGTACAAGGTCAATCTGGTCGGCTATGGCTTTGCCACCTTGTGCCGCGCGCTGGTCATCGTCGGCGCGCAGATCGGCAGCGTCCCCATGATGCTGATCTTCACCGCGCTGGCCAACATCGGCATGAGCCCCATGCAGGGCGACCTGAACGCCCTGATCGCCGCCTGCTCCGAGCACACCTACCTCACCCAGGGCAAGCGTGTTGACGGCTCCATGTTCTCCTGCACCTCGCTGGGCGTCAAGATCGGCGGCGGTCTGGGTACCGCCATCACCGGCTGGCTGCTGGACGCCGCGGGCTACATCCCCAACGCCGCCGTTCAGGCCGGTTCCGCCCTCAACATGCTGAACTTCATGTACCTGTGGGTTCCCATGCTGATCAGCATTCTCATCACCATCCTGCTGTCCAGAATGGACGTCGAGAAGGCCAACGCCCGTCTGATGCAGAATAAATAATCCCCTCGACAAATCAACAAACCACACTCAATAACCTCACTCATAATCTCGACTCACTGCCTTCTCGACAAGAAACCCGGAATCCGATGCAGTTCTTACCTCCTGCTGTATCAGATTCCGGGTTTTCTTTTTTGCCTTCAGATGTTCTGCCGCTCCTTCTGTGACCCGGCTAGTCACGTCCCTACGCCTTTCTGTGCCCTATCTGATCATCCCAATTTCCCTTCTCCGGAAGTACAATTTTACTGTCACCGAAAATACTGGTGACCTCTGACCTTTTGCGCACCTTGACAAAACCATACCTGATTGCAGATACATATCTCCGGATGACGAGCGAACTGCAAAGCGGCGCGGCGACGGCAAAGCCCGAGCGAATCACGCTTTCTGCAAATTCTGTTTGGCACACAGAACGCGACGACTCATCCGGGGGGCTAACGATACTTTCTCACGACCTCCCACAGACTGGAGGAGGAGCCCGGCGGCGTTCGTTTCAGCGGCGCTGCGGAGCTATGACGCCCGCGCCAAAGGCGGTCTGCAATCAGCCCTTTCCCCTTACAGACCGCATAATTCCATGCGGTCAGGTAAAACTATTACCAGAAAATCAGGAGGTCATATGATGAATATCAGCATTCAGAAGCCTGACGTCCGGACGATCTCCCGGTCTGATCTGGTTGACATCCGTCAGGTAAATATCGATCCCTCCCTGTCCAAACAGGATCGGATCAAGAGCTTTGTTTCTCAGATCAGGAACCCCTATTGCTATCTGGACGGAGATGTTGTCGTGGGCGTCAGCTACGCCGACACAGAAATCAGTCTTGAAGACCGCTTGAAATCCTATGCCTGCAATCTGGCATAATCAGCCATCGGAAACGTGTTCCGCTTCACCCGCCGTATCCTTGCCCATGCTGTGAGGCACACAGTATAATAGGATCGTCAATGAAGCGTCGGGCCGGTAACCCGACAGGAAAACTCCGAAACACATTTCCTGATGTACTTCTTTTCAGGAGGAATGTGTTATGGCAAAGACCGATTACAGCCGGGCAATGGCATATTATCGCCTGTCCAAAGAGGACAAGGCAAAGGAAGTCAGCGACAGCATCGAAAATCAGCGCAAGCTCATCCGCGAATATGTCTCCCGCCAGGAGAACATCACGCTAGTGGACGAGGTCTACGACGACGGCTACACCGGCACCAACTACAACCGCCCCGGCTTCCTGTCCGTACTCAGCGCAGTGGACGCCGGGAAGGTGGACTGCCTCATCGTCAAGGATCTCTCGCGCCTTGGCAGAGAGTATATCGAGACAGGCCGGTACCTTGAAAAGATCTTCCCTGCCCTCGGCGTGCGCGTCATCGCCGTCAACGACGATTACGACAGCAGCAATCCGCGGCAGTCGGACGATATCATCGTTCCGATCAAGAATCTGATGAACGAGACTTACTGCCGCGATCTTTCCCATAAGCTGCGCAGACAGTTCATCGTCCAGCGGCGCAACGGCGAATGGGTCGGCCCCTACGTCAGCTACGGCTACTGCAAGTCCCCGGAGGACAAGCATAAGCTCATCGTGGACGAATACGCCGCCGGAATCGTCCGTGAAATCTTCCATGCGAAGATTCAGGGGTACAGTCAGGACGCCATCGCCAATACACTCAATGCGGAGGGCATCCTGCCACCCTCCGACTACAAGAATCAGCAGGGGCTGAACTACAAATCTGGCTTTCAGACCACTGAACGATCTGCCTGGGGCGTATCAACGGTAACAAGGATTCTGAAAAACCGGATCTATATCGGCGAACTCATTCAAGGCAAACGCGGCACACCGAATTTCAAGATCAAAACCGTCCGCGAACGCCGTCCTGAGGAGTGGACGGTCGTGAAGAACAATCATGAACCGATCATTGATCCTTTGATGTTTGAAGCGGTTCAGCAGATGATGGCGCGTGATACCCGGCGCTCTCCGAACAATGAAGCACTCATGCCGCTCGCCGGCGTCGTGTTCTGCGCCGACTGCGGCCGCTCGCTCATCCGAAGATCGGTCACGCGGTGCAGGAAAAAGTTCTTCTACTACATCTGCTCTACGCACAAGCGCGGCGCAGGCTGCACCAGTCACAGCATCGAGCAGTCCACGCTTGAAAAAGCCGTACTGAACGCCCTGCGCCTGCAGATCAGCGCCGTGGTCGAACTGGGCGAACTGCTCAGTTCCATCCGCGCCAACGATCTGCATGCTGCGAAAAAGCGGCGGATTCAGCTTCAGATTGCCGAAAAGCAGAAAGAGCTGGAAGGATACCGGGATTTCAAGAGCCGTCTGGTCGAAGCACTGAACGACAATCTCATCGACCGCGACGAATTCACCATGATGCGCGATAAATATCGCAATCTGGAAAGCACATGCAGCGAATCGCTCAACGCGCTGTGTGACAAGCTTTCCGAACTGGAATCCGCGGATGCAACTGAGTGCTCCTGGGTGGAGCAGTACATTCATTATCAGAATCTGAACGAGCTGACCCGCGAAGCCGTCGTCGCCCTGATCGATCGTGTAACAGTATATGACGATAAGCGCATCGAAATCTCATTCAACTACCGGGACGAAATCTCATACTATGCCGGTCTTGCAGCCGACAGCATGAAGGAGGTGGTCTGATGGCCCGGAAAAGTCGAATCAATTCAGCTGCACAGTTCGAACAGGCCTCAGAAGCGGCATGGAACGCCGCACTGTATCTCCGTCTGTCCGTTGAGGACGGCGACGACACCGAGCAGAACTCCATCGGCAACCAGAAAAAGCTCTGCATATCCTTCCTTGAACATCAGCGGGATATCTCCATCTTCAACATCTATACTGATCACGGCTTCAGCGGCATGAACTACAAGCGTCCGGGATTCATCGAAATGTATGATGCGATTGAACAGGGACTGATCAACTGTGTCATCGTGAAGGATATTTCCCGCTTCGGCAGAGAATACATCGCCACCAGCGAATTCCTGCAGCGAACCTTCCCGCAGATGGGCATCCGGTTCATCAGCATCAACGACGACTACGACAGCCTGCAGCCCAGCGCGGACATCGAAGGCCTTCTGCTCCCGTTCAAAATGATTCTGAACGACTCCTATGCAAAGGATACCTCCAAAAAGATCCGTTCAAGCATCACCGCCAAGATGAACGCAGGAGAGTTTCTTCCCTCCTCCGGCAGCGTCCCATACGGTTATCTCCGCAATCCGCAGGAGAACACCTTCGACGTCGATCCCGAGGCCGCCCCCATCGTCCGTCGAATCTTCCTTCTCCGCGCAGAGGGCACGCCGTTCAACGCCATCGCAAAGCAATTGAACGACGAGGGTATCCCCTCGCCCGGAAAACTGCGCTGCCTGCGCGGGGTGTCTCAATCTGGCTGTTTCGCCCAATCGGAATGGATTCGCGGCACCATCCGGAAGATCACCAGCGATCCGGTCTATCTTGGCAATCGCATTCACGGCAAAGTCAAACGCGACCGTCTTGGCGGGGACAAGACAAAACGTGATCCTTCAGAATGGCAAGTCATACCCGGCGCTCACATGCCGCTCATTTCGGAGGAGCTGTACCAGCAGGTACAGGAAGTCAACCGCATGGAGCTTCAGCGACGCAGTGCTTTCAGCCAGCGTGCCAAGCCCGCCGAGGATTTCCGCGACCTGCTGCGCGGCAAGCTCTTCTGCGGCGACTGCGGCGGACAAATGATCGCCATGAAGCGCAATCAGCGCGTCACCAGTTCACTGTCTCCCGTGATCTTCTATCAGTGCAACGCCTACAAGTATTCGAATCTCAAAAGGTGCTTCAGTCACTATATCAACGAATCCCTGATCGTCTCCGCGCTCCGCACCGTGCTTGACCAGCAGGTCGCACTCGCTGCAGATATCGAGAAGACGCTTCAGTCTGTCGCCCGCTCCCCCGTACCTCACCATATGGGCGACAACAACCATCTGCAGAGCATCCGCGTAAAATGCAGAAACCTTGAATCCAAACAGGAACGCCTGCTTACAGACCTTACCGATGGCCTACTCAACCGTGACGAATACGAATACACCAAGGCGCGCTACGCCAAGGAACATGCCGCTCTGCTCGAAGAAGAACGCGAAGCTGAGCTGGAAGCCCTTACTTTGAAGGAGACCTGCCATTCGGCCCAGAAGTGGCTGAACAGTCTCAAAAAGTACCGCAGGCTCCCCGTACTGAACCGGGAAATCGTCGATCTGATCGTTGACAGAATCCTCATCTATTCGGACAAGCGCATCGAAATCGTTCTCAGCTGCAGCGACCCCTATCAGGCCTTCGCCGTCATCCTCAAGGAAACGGAGGCGAACAAGCATGCAGGATGACAGGCTGAACTTCATCTATCTCCGCCTGTCCAAGGAGGACGGCGACGTTGCGGACGGAACCAGCGAAGAAAGCCAGAGCATCGGCTCACAGCGCGCCTGCATCCGTCAGTACAGGCTGTCCCATCCGGATCTTCCCGACCATTTCGAAGAGCTGGTGGACGATGGCTATTCGGGCACGCATTTCGACCGTCCCGGCATCCGCAAACTGATGCGGCTGGTCGAAACAGGCCGGGTAGGCACAATCATCGTGAGGGATCTTTCCCGCTTTGCCCGAAACTATCTGGAAGCCGGTCACTATCTTGAATTCGTCTTTCCGGCGCACGACGTCCGCTTCATCTCCATCAACGACGGCTACGACAGTGCGGAATACGGCGAGGCAACCGCTGGTCTGCATGTCGCCATCAAGAACCTGCTCAACCAGATGTACAGCCGGGACATATCCCGCAAGATCAAAAGCTCGGTGGATCTTAAAAAGCTCAGCGGCGAATTCATCTACGGAACCGCCCCTTATGGTTACAAAAAGGGGCCGCAGAAGAACACCATCGTCATCGACGACGAAGCCGCGCTTGTCGTGCAGAAAATCTTCTCCATGGCCTGCGCCGGAATGACCATCACCGACATCTGCCGCCATCTCAACGCAGATGGCATTCCGACGCCCTCTGTCTATCTGGCCTCCGTCCGCGGCAAATACAAAACCCGCAGCTTTTGGACATACGATTCGGTCCGCAACATCCTCATCAATCGCATCTACACCGGTGACACCGAGCCCTTCAAGTCTCATGTAGTCCGGGTGGGCAGCGACCGCGTCAAGCAGATTCCCGAATCTGAACGCGTCATTCTTCCCGATACCCATGAGGCCATCATCCCCCGTGAGACGTTCTTCCGAGCCCGGGAAGTCATCAAAAGCAACGTCAAATCTCCGTCTGCCGGCAAATCCAGCGTCCTTTCTTCATACCTTGTCTGCGGCTGCTGCGGAAACCGGCTGACCAAGGGCAAGAAGCAGAATCACACCTTCCTCTGCACCTCCGCCCGGTATAACCCGGAATCTGAATGCGCCCGGATCCGCTGCGACGAGGAGCCGATGAAATCCATCCTCCTGCGCGCCATCCGGCAGCAATGCCAGCTGATGGACGCTCATGTGCAGATGATCAGATCCGCCGCCAGGAAGCAGCGAAGCGATATCGACATCCTCAAATCCGATCTCCGCATTCAACGCAGATTCCTTGAGGACGCCCAATCCGCAAAGCTCCGCCTATACGAGGACTACATCAGCGGCAAGGTCTCCAAAGAAGACTATCTGTCCAAGAAATCCACGCTCAACGAAAAAGAGCAATCCGCGCAAATGCAGATTGCCCTGATCGAGGAGCAGATAGAATCCTCGCTCTCCGCGCACATACAGAAACAGGAACTGCGCGAAGAACAGAGTCTGCTTTCCCGGTACATGGAGATCACAGAGCTTGACGATCAGCTCATGCGCGAGCTGGTGAAGAAAATCATCGTCTCGCCGGACGCTTCCGTCCACATCGTCTGGAATTTCCGGGATTTGACCGAAACAGCCGCTGAGAGAGTAGTCTGAGACTCGTTTCCCATGTGGAAAACGCGCAAAAAAGTGTTGTCCCTTATTGACTTCAACCATGAGCGG
>JAFQQU010000048.1 GCA_017410445.1 Clostridia bacterium
CGGTCGTGGCGATGTATATATGGAAGAATCTCGGATTCTCGATGGTAATTTTCACGGCGGCGCTGCAGGCGGTGCCCGATGCGCTGTACGAATATGCGGAGCTGGAGGGCGCGAGCTTCCGGCAGCAGGCTTTCCGGATTACGCTTCCCCTCATCACGCCGACCGCTTTTCTGGTGCTGGTAATGGCGTGGATCAACGCGTTCAAGATCTTCAAGGAAGTCTATTTCATCGGCGGCGCGTATCCCGATTACTCGGTGTATACCCTTCAGAATTATATGAACAATATGTTTATGAAGCTCAACTATCAGAACGTTACCAGCGCGGCATACAGCTTCGCGCTGATCGTATTTGTCCTGTTCGGCGCGCTGTTCCTCATGGAAAGGCGTATGCGCCGGGGGCTGATGTGAGGAGGCGCGGTCATGGCAAAAAAGAAAAAAAGGCCGGCAAGCCACCTCGTTATGTGGATATTGCTGACGGCGATGGCGGTTCTTATGCTGCTGCCCATCATCATGACCTTCCTTTATTCCTTCTTTCCGACCTCCGAAATTGTCGCCTTTCTAGATACGCGCGGCAGCTATGATGAAACGAAATGGATGGAGATCAAGCTGTCGCCGCATATGGTTTCACTGAGGCAGTATTACCGGATTCTCATTGAGGACGGAACGGTTCTCAGGCTGTTTGTCAACTCTGCCGCCTATTCCGTCGCTATTCTGATTGGTCAGGCAGTTGTTATCCCGATGATGGCGTATGCGCTGAGCCGGTTCCGCTTTTTTGCGCGGGACGTGATATTCTTTACAGTGCTGATCATGATGCTGCTGCCCTTCCAGGTGACGATGGTTCCGAACGTGCTGACGCTCAAAAAGATGAACCTGATGAACACGCCGTGGGCAGTGATTTTTCCGATGTGCTTCTCGCCTTTCTATATTTTCTTGCTCCGGCAGTTCATGGTGGGGCTTCCGAACGAGCTGATCGAGGCGGGTCTGATCGACGGCGCGGGCACGGTCAGGTGTTTTCTGAATGTCGTTCTGCCGGTATGCAGGCCGGTTCTGGGCGCGGCAGCCGCGCTGTCCTTTGCGGATTGCTGGAATCTGGTCGAGCAGCCGCTCATTTATCTGGCGGAATCGCCGGCGCTTCAGCCGCTGTCGGTAATGTTCAATCAGATATCTGAATCGGGCAAGGAGATTGCCTTTGCGGGCGCGGGACTGTATATCCTGCCGGCGCTGTTTATCTATCTGTTCTTCCAGGAGGACATTCTTCTGGGCATTCAGCTCAGTGAACTGAAATAAGGAGTAAAATGCGATGAAACTGAAGCAATTTGCGCTGAAGGGACTGGTCACGCTTTCGGTGGTGGTGGCATTGTGCATGTTCTTCTCGGGGACGGTCAAGACGATCACGACGCCCAAAATAAAGGTGGTTACGACGAAGGAAGGCAAGCTTGAGCAGACGGCGCAGCTGAATGCAAAGCTGGTCTTTGACGAATCCGAGCCCTTCCGCATCGAAGAGGCTATGGAGGCCACCGTGCTGGTCGAGCGGGTGTTTGTCCGGCCCGGGTACGAGGTGATGAAGGGAGACGTCATTTTCTCTGCGGCGATTACCGATTTTGATGAAAAAATGGACGAAATCAGGACGAAGTATCAGGAGAAGATGGTTGCGCTTGAGGATCTGGAACGGAAAAATCCCGAGCGTGTCACCAAAACCACCCGAACCACGCAGTTCAAGACGCTGGTTGCGGCACAGGATGCGCTGCATGAAGCGGATCTTGCGCTGAAGGTTGCGATGCGTCGGCATGGAATCGACCTCGATCTTGTGATCCCCGAGGGAGCAAACGAGCTGCAGGAGCTGACGGCGCAGGCACAGGGTCAGAGTGCGCCCATTGAGGTGATGCAGGCCATTGAGAACCGGTATTATGCGCGGGTTCAGGCGGAGGATGCGCAGAAGGTCTTCGATGAGACGAGCAGGAAGCAGAAATACGCTGTCTCTGAGGAAACATGGACTTATATCATGGAGCGCGACAATCTGCTGGAGGAAATGGAAGCGCTGGATGAGCAGAGGATTATGATGGAATTGCTCCGGCAGAATCTGGCGGAAGTGCGTGCACCCAGAGACGGCTATATTACCGCTGTTTCCGTCAAGGTGGGCGAGAACTACGACGGCAAGGCAGCCGCCTTTGAGATGAGCGCGGAGGGCGTTGCGCCGGTACTGCGTGCGGACGTCTCCGAGGCTCCGCTGGTCATCGATGCAGGCGCAAAGGTCACCATTGAGAGCGGGTATTATGAGATAGAGACGCTGGTTTCCGCCACCGGATTTGATGAAAACGGCAAGAAATACGCGGACATTGAGGTGACGGACGAGTTGATCCGCGCCAAGGGCAGCGTGTATAATCTGACGCTGGCTGATATGGCTGCCGAGGTTTCCATGCGGGCGGATCGGGTGACGACGCTGATTCCGGCCAGCGCCGTGCGCAGCGAGGGCGAGAATGCGGATTTCGTTTATGTGATTGAGCAGAAGCGCGGCAGCTTCACCGGGGACAGCATGTATGTGGTCAAGACGCCGGTGACGGTGCTGGGCCGTTCGGACAAGCTGGTTTCCGTGGCGGAGGAGATGTACGGCGCGCGGCTGGCTGACAAGGAAGACCGTGCGATCAGCGACGGCGCAGCGGTGATGGAGTATGTCAACTAAAGCTGGAAAGGAGCGGGCTATGGCAGAGAAGAAAAGACGCAGAGGCCGCTTTCCGCTGATTTTGGGCCTGATTCTGCTCATCACCGGTCTGGTTGGCGCGCATATGGAGGAAAATGTGATTCAGTATGCGGTGCGCGCGCCGGTCTCTCAAATTGTCTCTGAGGAAGACGAGGAGAAAAAGCAGCCCAACGATCCGCTGCTTGAGAAGATCGAAGGGCTGGACGCGGTCTGGGAAGAAATGGAGGGCAGTTTCACCGGGAAAACGGCGTATGCTTCCGCTTCCGGCGTGAGTCTTTCAACGGATCAGGGCGGAACGGCGGAAACGGCGCTTCATGCAGTGAATGACACCTATTTTGACTTCCACAGGAAACTCCTTATGTACGGCAGACTGATCTACCCGGAGGAATTTCGGCGGGGAGATCGGGTGATCGTGCTGGATGAAGATCTGGCAATCAAGCTGTTCATGATCTCCGACCCCACCGGCCGTATGGTCACGCTGAATGGCAGCGCGTATCGCATCGTTGGCGTTACGCGGCACCGGAGGACGGTCGGCGAAATAGATCTGTTCGGCGCATATGTGCCGCTGGAAAGCGTGCGAAAAGAAAAAATGGACATGGATATGCTGATCGCTGAAATACGGCCTGCTGCGCAGTCCGGCGCTCTGTCTGCATTTTCTGCGGCGTCGGAGAGATGGGCGGCAGGCGGGTGCGTGTATGATCTGGACAAGGAGGCTATGCGTTCGGGCATGCCTGTGCGGTTTGTTCTGTGTGCGGCTGCTCTGTATTTTCTGCTGGCTGCGCTGAGAAAATTGACCGCAATGACGCTTTCAAGGGTTTCGGCCTTCTGCAGCGATATGCGCCTTGAGTATGCAAGAGTGCTCGCGCCGAAGCTGACATGCGATCTCCTTATATTGGCCGCGGGTTTTGCGCTAACGATCGCCGCGCTGGGCGGGCTGGTATGGTTTTCTCTTCAGCCGGTTTATGTGTTCCCGGAATGGATTCCGGCAGTGCTGGTCGAATGGGAGGACATTAACGCGACCTTCTGGAACCTGACAAAGGAAGCGGCCAAACCGATCCGATGCCTGACGCAGGAAATGATCCGCATGGAGTTCTGGACGAGGATTGCCCGTTGGGGACTGATGGCAGCGCTGTTCGGTTGGGCGGCGATGACGACGGATGGCCGAAAACGAACTGAATAGAGTACAATCAACCTCTGTCAGGCGGATCCTGTGCAGCAAATGCTGCCGGTATCCGCCTGATTGCTGATACATCAAAGGAAGTTATGGATGTGTTGAAGATAAACTCTTGCTTGATCAGAAAAAACGAGTGTGCTATACTGAAGGCAGATTCTTTGACACTTAATTCTGTCTGCTGCGGAGAGAAATATGAACTACAAAATCGTAATCTGCGACGATTGCCCGGCGGATTCCTCCTATGTATCTGCGTTCGTCAAGGAATGGGCGGAGCTGAACGGGCATGAAATCGAAATGACGCTCTTTGATTCGGCAGAGAAATTCCTCTCATTTTACGAGGAGGGCGGAAGAAGCGATCTTCTTTTGCTCGATATCGAAATGCCGGGCATGGACGGCGTGACGCTGGCCAGGAAGCTGAGAAAATACAATGAGACGATGCAGATCGTATTCGTGACCGGTTATTCGGACTATATCTCTGAGGGCTACGACGTCTCTGCGCTTCATTATCTCATGAAGCCGGTGAAAAAGGAAAAGCTGCAGGAGGTACTTTCCCGTGCGGCGGACCGGATTCAGAAAAACGAGCGTATGCTGACGCTGGAGGTTTCGGGCGAGCTGGTGCGGGTACCGGTTCATGAAATAAGCTATCTGGACGTCAGCCAGAACTATGTCACCGTCCATGCGAAAAAGGAGTATACCGTCAAGCGGGCGCTGGCCGAGTTTGACAAGGAGCTGGACGAACGATTCTTCCGCGCTGGTCGCGCCTGCATCATCAACCTGACCATGGTTCAGCGGGTCACGAAGACGGAAGTATATCTGACGGGCGGCATAGCAGTACCGCTGCCGCGCGGCATGGACAAGCAGATCAGCCGGGCCATCATCGAAAGAATATAGGGGAGAGGGACAATGCTGTTTTCACGACTCATCGACCGGCGCATCGCCGCTTATCAGCGGGAGCTCATCGAGACGCATTACCGCGAGGTGGATAATATGTACCGCCAGATTCGCGGCTGGCGGCATGATTACCGCAATCACATCCAGACCATGAAGGCATATGCGGCCTCGGGCGATATGGACGCGATCAAGGCATACCTCGATGCGCTCGACACCGATTTGAACTCCGTCGATACGGTGATCAAGACCGGCAACGCCATGGCAGACGCCATCCTCAACAGCAAGATTTCCATCGCCAAAGCCAAGGGGATTACCGTCTGCGCGGATGCGCATATCCCGGTTGCGCTGAAGATTTCGGAGATTGATCTTTGCGTCATTATCGGAAATCTTTTTGACAATGCGATCGAAGCCAGCGTGAAGCTGCCGGAAGAGCAAAGGATTATCCGCGTGTATATGGATATGAAGGGAACGCAGCTGTATATCTCCTTTACAAACTTCACTGCTGAAAAGAAGCTGGAGAAGGAGAACGGCCGGTTCAAATCCACCAAAGGCGATGGGCATGGCTTCGGCCTCGTCCGCATCGACAGGATAGTGGAAAAGATGAACGGATACATCAGCCGAAACAGCGAGGACGGCGCGTTCACGACGGAGATTCTGCTTCCGCAGGGATAGAATACAATTCGTCCCCCAAAAACGACGATTCGTCCCCGGATTTTGTTCGGGGACGAATTTTTGTGATAGGATATGATCAGAAAGGACGGTGGCCGTTCGTGACAAACGAAAGAGCGAAAAATGAAAAAGCGCCCAGACCGAAGTATCATATGGGCCAGAATTCCTGGTATATGGTGAAGCTGGCGTGGGGAACGGGTGAGAAGAAAGTGGTTGTTCTCAGCCTGATTTCTGCACTGGCGGCGCTGGGGATGAATTTGATCAATCTGTATGTCTCCCCGATGATTCTGTCCGTGGTGGAGAGGCATGCGCCGGTATCTGAACTGATCTGGACCATTGTCGCGTTTGTTCTTGCGCTGATGCTGGTTTCGGCGGTCGCAGCTTATGTGCGGACGAATGAGCTGTACGGCAGGGTTACAGTTCGGAGCGAGATTATTGCGCGGCTCAACAAAAAGGCAATGACGACTTCTTATCCGAATCTCTTTGACGAGAAGTTCAAAAAGCTGACGGCGAAAGCACAGGAATCGGTCAGCAATAACCGGGCGGCGACCGAAGCGGTCTGGAACACGCTTACCGATCTCACGACGAACATTCTGGGCTTTGCGTTTTATACCGTCCTGATGTCCTCGGTTCAGCCGCTTCTGA
>JAFQQU010000049.1 GCA_017410445.1 Clostridia bacterium
CGTGACTCTCCAGTTCGCTCACCGCCTGCCGGACGGAATCTAACCCATCCTTACAGGAAGTTGCCAGTCCGCTGAGCGTGTAGTTCCAGTCTTCGGGCCGGGAGAGCATATAGCTCAGCAGCCCCTTGGCTTTCAGCGAAAGCGCCTTGTTCCGCAGATGATGATTCGCCATGACGGTGTAATCCCTCGTTTTCTCAATGCGTATGGTCGGCATTGCGATTCCTCCTTCCGTTCGGATATGAAAAAGACGCCCCTTTCGGAACGTCATCTTTCCTGTGATTTCTGCTGTTTTCGGTGCCAGCCCTCAAGCAGCTTCATAATCTGCTCTTCCATCTGGCGGGGAGTCCATGATTTCGGGAAATACCTGCTCAGCTTGTCGCAGGGCAGAGTCACGCGGTCTACATCCGCCTTTTTCTCTTCCGACATGATGGCGCGCATGACGTTCAGATCCAGCCGACCGTCCTGACTGAATTTCTTCAGCCGCTGTGCCTGCGAAAGCGAGGGCGTAGCCTGTTCACTGTCCATGGCGTCCAGCAGAAGCGTCTGCTCGTTCTGCTTGAGGTAGGACAGTTCCACCGCGGGATTGAACGCAATCTGCTTGGTATCTACCATGTCGAGAAGAGGAGGGATGAGGTTGGTAAGGCGGATGAAGCGCTGGATTTGATTTCGACTTTCGCCGAGTTGCTCAGCCATCATCTGATCAGAACGTTTTTGTGTCCCAACTTGGGACATATTTTCTCTTGATGGTCTGCCGGCCTGTCTTTTCATTGCCTCCAGCTTCATCCTGTACGCAAACGCCCTTTCACTGGGCAGGATGTTTTCGCGCTGAATATTGCTGTCAACCATAACAAGCGTGGCGGCGTCATCATCCAGATTGCGAACGATAACCGGCATGGTTTCAAGCCCCGCCAGCTCACAGCCGCGTTTTCGCCGGTGTCCGGCAATCAGCTCATAGCCGCCCTCTTCACGCGGACGGGCAATGGCCGGAACCATCACGCCGTATTCGTGGATGCTGTCTGCTGTGTCCTGCATCTTTTCGTCGTCCAATACCTTAAAGGGGTGATTTCTGAACGGATGCAGCTCGGATAGCGGAATCTCCATGACCTTCTCGCGCTGGGCGTCCGCTCGGCTTTCCTCGGTGGAGAACAGGTCATCGTATGAGGTCAGCTTTATGTTTCTGCCGCTGCTTTTCAATCTTCAGTACCTCCTTCGTCAGGCTCCGGTAGGCTTCTGCAACTTTGCCCTTGGGATCATGGGCGAAGATGGACTTGCTTTCCGCGCTGATTTCCGCCGCGCGCACCGAGTGCGGGATGTCCGTGTCGAATACCCTGATCTTCACGCCGTAGGTCTCGCGCAGCAGAGAGCTGATCTCTTTGGCGAAGTTCGTTCGCGCGTCCACCATGGTGAGCAGGATACCGTCTATCTTCAGTTTGGGATTGATCTGCCTCCGCACCTTGGAAATAGTTTGCAGCAGCTGTTCAAGGCCCTTGGCAGGCAGATACTGCGCCTGAACCGGAATGAGTACGCTGTCCGCTGCCGCCAGCGCGTTGACCGTGAGCATGCCCAGCGAGGGCATGCAGTCGATGAGGATGTAATCATACTGCCGTTTCACACTGTCCAGATACTGCCTGAGAATCGTCTCCCGGCTCATGGCGTTGACCATACTGACTTCCAAACCGGACAGCTCGATGTTGGCAGGCATGAAATCCACGCCCTCTGGGTGGCTCAGAACACCTTCTCTATGCGACAGAGGCTTGTCCGTGAGTACGCCGCTCAGCGCGTCCGACAGCGTCACAGGCAGCACATCCGGCTGCGGATTCCCCAGACTGATTGTGAGGCTGCCTTGCGGGTCACTGTCGATGAGCAGCACTTTCTTTCCTTCCTGCGCCAGGCCGATGCCGAGGTTCGAGCAGGTTGTTGTCTTGCCGACGCCGCCCTTCTGATTGGCGATGGCGATGATGGTTGCGGTCATATGTATTGCCTCCGTTCTGTGGAGCGAAATGTATGATGGGGAAGCGGCTATGACAAAATCCCCGAAGCAAAATGCCCGGGGATTTGCCTTTTTTGTGCCTGGTAGGGGCACTTTTTCCGATTGTAGAGTCAATGAAACCGGAAAAACACCGAAAACCCGTGCGTTTGGGGCATTTCCTGTGTTGTCCCTATTATATCTCATGCACATCCCCTGCACAATCCCGCCCGTCCGCTCGATCAGCTCCGGATCGGTGATCCGGATGACCATGCTGCGCTGCGGCGCGCCCGGCTGGCGGGGCAGCTTGATGATTTCGCAGTCGTATTCATGAACGCCGGTGCCGTCGAGCGTGGTCAGAATCTGGGCCGGGCCGAGGCAGACCTCATCCTTGAGGGTGATGGGAAGTCCGTCCGGATAGAGGGAACTGACGAGCGGCTGATAGGCTTCGCCGTAAATGCCGTCCGTTCCGTTTTCCTCGATGCGGCCGAGCGGCTCGGAATTGTTCGAGAACCGGCCGACCAGCTCGCCCGGGGAGCCGCTTTCGCTTTTGCGAATCTCGGTAATGTTGCTTTCGACGATTTCGCCCTCCTGAACGTCGATGATCATTCCGGTGTCGACGTCCGTGATCGCATGGCCGAGCGCGCCGAACTGATTGGTCTCGGGGTCGTAGAAGGACAGCGTTCCGACGCCCGCAGTGCTGTCGCGCACCCATGCACCCAGCCGGCATACGCCGTCGCGGGGATCAACGGCCGGCGTCAGGGGAACGGACAGAGTGGTTCCCTTGCGGCTGACGGTCAGGACGACCGGATTGCCGGATTCGATCAGCTTACTCAGATGGCGCGCGCTCTCAACGCCGACGCCGTCTACCTCTTGGATCAGGTCGCCTGCCTGAAGACCGGCGGCCCGGGCCGGGCTTACTGTACTGCCGCCGAGGTCGGAGGAACCGATTACCAGTACGCCCTGCGTTTTGATCGCAACGCCTACCGGAGAACCGCCCGGAATCAGAATCCGCTCCGCCTCGACGCTGACCGGAATCGTCTTGATGGGTATGATGCCCATCAGCCGGAAGGTGAGAGAGGCGCTGCCGGGCGACTGGCCGTCCAATTGAAGGGCGGAGGGGTGCTCCGAGAGCGATTCGTCCGTGCTGGACAGGACGGCGGCGCTTCCTTCGACGTCCGCGTCGAGCAGCCCGGACAGCGAGAGCGGCGCGCTGCATCCGCTGGTCAGGCGGATGGAATCAGGAAGAGAACATAGCTGATCCACCGGCTCCGAGGTCAGGAACAGGGCGGTCAGCGCAGCGAGCAGCCATCCGGTCAGGCGGCGGCGTGAGGCCGGGGTTGTTTTTCTGAGCATTTTTCATCAAATCCTTCCCGCGCATTTCGGTTCATAGCTTGCCGCCGGCTGCTTTTTCGTATGCCGCCCATTTTTATGAAAGACTCGAACGTGACAATTTACAGGCGATTTCATTTACATGGTTTCATCTTTTCAAAGCATATGATATAATGATAGCGTATCGATCTATGCACATATGCGGGAGGAGACATTTCGCATGGCTTATAATGAAGCGGGCGCTCTGCCCGAGAAGGTTATTCTGGCTTCCGGCTCTCCGCGCAGGCGCGAATTGCTGGGAGAAATGGGAATTTCTTTTGAAATTGACGTTCCGGACGTCGACGAGACGGTGGACGGAAAACCGGGCGGCATGGTCGCGGTGCTGGCTGAAAGAAAGGCCCGCGCCGTTGCCGAAAGACGGAAAAACGGGCTGATCATCGCCGCGGATACGCTGGTCGCGTTGGATGAAAAGGCGCTCGGAAAGCCAGTTGACGAACAGGACGCAAGGGATATGCTTCACGCGCTGTCCGGCCGGACGCACGATGTGTTCACCGGCGTCTGCGTGCTGGATGCAAAGAGCGGGCGCTGCATCGTGGACGCGGTGCGCAGCGGCGTTCAGTTCCGCGAAGTGACGGACGAGGAAATCGACGAGTATATCGCAACGGGCGAGCCGAGCGACAAGGCAGGCGCTTACGCGATTCAGGGCATTGGCGGAAAGTTCGTAAAAGGCTTTGAAGGCTCCTGGAGCAACATCGTCGGTCTTCCGGTTGAGCGGCTCACCGAGATGCTTCATGAAATAAACCGGTAAATTGGAAGGAACCTGCGCCGGAGCCGAACCGTCTGTATGAAAAAGGCGGTTTCTGCAAAGGACCGATGGCGGGCAGACCGCCGGGAGGATGAACAAGTGGCAATCTTTGGATTGAATGGAATCGGCATGGACCTGGGCAGCATGCAGACCTCGATTTATCTGGCTTCGGAGGAGGAAATTGTGCTCCGCGAGCCGACGCAGGTGCTGGTCAATGCGGAAAACATGACGGATATTCTGTGCGTGGGCAGCGAAGCGCGCGCGATGACCGGGCGCACGGCGAAGGATACCGAGCTGGTCAGCCCGATTCAGAACGGCGTCGTCGCGGATATTGATCTGACGGCGCTTCTGATGCTGGCGCTGGCCGAAAAGGCGACCGGACGCAAGAAGCCGATGGAAAAATCGCTTCTGGTCACCGGCCTCATGGGCGGCGCGACGAGAGTCGAGCGCGGCGCGCTGTTTCAGGCGATGAACGCAACCGGCGCCAAGCGCACGGCGGCGGTTCTGAATCCGGTGGCGGCGGCGCTGGGCGCGGGAGTGGACATTTCCCGGCCGCGCGGAACGCTGGTTGCATCCCTGGGCGGCGGCGCGACGGAAATCGCCGTGCTGTCGATGAACAGCGTGGTTGCGCTGAGAATGCTCCGGTTCGGCGGTCAGTCGATGGACGAGGCGATCGTCCGCTGGTACTGGCGCGAAAAGGGCATCATCATCGGCATGAGAACGGCCGAGCAGCTGAAGCGCGAAATCGGCACGGTGGATGCGGACGACGTCGGCGCGGACGACGATCCGGTTCTGCTCAAGGGCAAAGAGGCGGCGACCGGCCGGCCCATGTCGCTGGAGACGACCGGGCTGGACGTCATGCGCGCGCTGGAAGACCCGGTCCGTCAGCTGGTGGATGCGATGAGAAACGCGCTGTACAACATCCCCGCAGAGCTGGCGGTGGACATTCATCATGAAGGCATTTACCTTTCCGGCGGCGGCGCGCAGCTGCGCGGTCTGGCCGGACGGCTGGAAAAGGAAACGGGCGTGCCGGTAAATATGAGCAGTCATCCGCGCGAGGACGTCGTTCTGGGTCTGGGCATGGCGGCTTCGAGTGAGAAACTTCTGAATACGCTGGCCCGCACAGGCGCTGCCGAATTGACGGCGGAATAATTCAAAAGATACTGTGAGGAAAAAACAATGGCAAAGATTGAGTCTTCCGGGGCGGAAAAAAAGCCTCCGAAGAAGGCCACAGCCGCGGCTAAAGGGGTAAAAGCCAAAACGACAGCCGGAAAACGCAAGAATAAGGGCAAGCAGCAAGGCGCAGCCGGCCGAATCTTCTTCGGCGTGCTGGTCGGTCTGGCAGCCGTTGCGGTTGTGTTCTTCATATGGGCGCGCGCTCAGAACGAGCTGTCGGTGACCGAGAATGCCGTCGGCTCCCTGATTTCTCCGGTACAGAGCGCAGTCAACACCGTGACGGTCTGGGTGCGCGACCGGGTCAGCGAAATCAAGGACAGGAACAAGCTGCGCGCCGATTATGAGGAAGCGCAGCTGGAGATTATGTCTCTGGAATACCGGATTTCCCAGCTCGAGGAGCTGGAGCATGAAAATAACAGTCTTCGCGGCCTTATCGAGGCGCAGGACCGGTATGCGGAGTCCGATCCGGTCTTTGCGCAGGTGGTCGCCCGGGAAAGCGGCAGATGGTTCGATGTATTCACGATCAACCGCGGAACGCTGACCGGCGTCACGGTCGGCATGTCCGTCATCAATGAGGACGGACTGATCGGGCGCATTTACGAAGCCGGCCTGAACTACTCCAAGGTCATGACGATCATCGATTCGCGCAGCGCGGTCGCCTGTCTGATTCAGCGCACGCGCGACAACGGCGTGATGAAGGGGCAGATCACATCTGTTTCGGAGTCGTCCAGCTGCAATATGTATTATGTCCCGTCGGTCAACGATATCGTACCGGGCGACGAGGTCATTACCTCGGGTCTGGACGAGCTGTATCCCAAGGGACTGGTGGTCGGCGTGGTTCAGGAGGTCAGCCGTCAGTCGGATAAATCGGATCAGTATGTCGTCGTAGCGCCTTCGGTGGATTTCCAGCGGATTGAAAACGTGCTGGTTCTGAGCACGGTGCCCGAATCCTCCAAGAGCGACCTGGCGCCGCTGCCGTCCGCCACCACCCGCGCCAAGCCGACTGTGGCAGCGCCCACGGCAACGCCCGACCCGGCAGGCACCATTGCGCCCAGCCTGGCGCCCAACAACTGGGCCTATCCCACCGTAACGCCCGATCCCAACACGACCAGCGCGCCCATTGTCGGCGGCGAGCGTCCTGAGGAGCTGTGGGCCGGAAGCAACTAACATCAGACGCCGGAGGGCGGCAGCACGCCGCCCTTTGGCTGTACAGGAGATGCTTGATAAGTGTTCCGAAGAATTCTGCCGCCGCTGCTGGTGGCGATAACCTTTCTGCTGGATACGACCATCCTGCCGATTTTCGCAACCCACTGGCTGATGCCCCTGTTCGCACTTCTGACGGTGCACACGCTGGGCCTTCTGCTGGGCCGTACGCGAGGAACGCTGTACGGAATGATCGCGGGCATTCTGGTTGATATCTCGGTCAGCACGCCGCTGGGCCTGATGACGCTGTTCTACGGCGGACTGGGGTATATGGGCGGCTGGTTCGGCCGCGTCCTGTTCCGCAATCCGCTGTCCCCGCTTGTCTCGGCGCTGATCTGCTTTACGGTGTTCGAGCTGGGCATGGTCGGCTATACAACGCTGGCAAGCGCGGCGTTCGGCATGGACATGCTGATACATGCGCTGATCAGGATTGTGCTGGATGTGGTTCTTGTGGAAGGACTTTATGTATTGTATGACTGGCTGATCAAGCCCAGCCGGTCGCGCTTTGCTCCGCGGTAAACCGGCGCGGAGGAGCGAAGGGAGGGAGAGTAGATGAAGCCTACCAGACTTCGCATGGCCGGCTTTTTGGTTATTATTGCGCTGATCTTCGTTGCGATTGTCGGGCGTCTTGCCAGCATGCAGACAGGCGCGGCGCATGACGACTACGTCGTTCAGGCGGAAACAAAATCTCAGAAAACATTCTCGCTGACCGGCAAGCGCGGAACGATTTACGATGCAAACATGATTCCGCTGGCCTATGACCGGATCAGCTACAACGTTCAGTTTTACCGCGACCCGACGCACGGCTCCGAGGAATACCGCAGGCGGTACACGCAGAGTATTCTGGAGGTCATCCGCATCGTTGAGGCCAACGGCAAGGAGGTCATCAACGACTTCTGGCTGAGCAAGGACGAAAACGGCAACTGGTATTTCGATACCGGAACGACCAATCAGGCCGCGCACAAGAAGCGGATTGATCAGTGGAGAGGCAATTTCTACCTGGACGGAAGTAAGTATGACGATCCGAACACGCTCTATCCCGCGCTGTGCGAGAAATACTGCATTCCCGAAGACCTGTCCGAGGAAGAGACCATCAAGGTGCTGGCCATCTGGCAGGAACAGCGAATGAACAACTTCACCGGCAACCCCGTTACCATCGCCTACGACGTAAGCTATGAGACGGTCGCGCAGATTGAAGCGATTTCCACGGATCTGCTGGGCATGAGCATTCAGGAAAGCTCCACCCGCGTTTATCCGCTGGATTCGCTGGGCTCTCATACCGTCGGCTATGTCGGAAAGATCACCTCCGAAACCTCTATGGCCGAATATGAGGAGAAGGGCTATCCGAAGGATGCGCTGGTCGGCCAGAGCGGCATCGAGGCGTCTCTGGAGGATCAGCTGACGCCCTATATCGAATACCGGCAGGGCAGCCGCACCGTCGAGCGAAACCGAAGCGGCAAGATCATCCGCGAACTGAGCTATGAAGCGCCGGTCGACGGCAACAGCGTCATCCTGACGCTGGACAGCAGCGTGCAGGCGGTGGCCGAGCAGGCGCTGGAGGACGTCATCGGAAAAATTCAGATCGTTCAGAAAGAGCTGATCGCCACCGAGCGCTGGCAGCGGAACAATGAAGAGACGCTGCTCAACTACACCGGCTGGCAGACGACGGCCGGCGGTCAGGTGCTTATCGAAGAGGATGAGGACAAGAAACAGATTCAGCTGGCGCAGACCGGCGCTCTGGTCGCGATGGACCCGAACACCGGCCGGGTGCTGGCCATGGCGAGCTATCCGGATTTCGACCTGTCCATGTTCGAGGGCGAGATCGACCGGCAGTACTGGAATCAGCTGATTGCGGACGAACGCAAGCCCATGCTGAACCGCGCCATCAGCGCGCGAGACACGCCCGGATCGATCTTCAAGCTCTGCACCTCGCTCGGCTCCCTCATGGAGGGCGTCATCACGACCGAGACTAAAATCACCGACATGGGCGGATACGATACCGGCCTTGAAACCGACTACAAGCCCAGCTGCTGGATCGACAAGAGCAAGAGATGGCAGCATACGGACCTGACGGTTTCCAGCGCGATCACCCATTCCTGCAACTATTTCTTCTACACGGTCGGTCAGGGACTGGGCTCGAACGGCATCACCAAGTGGGCTGCACAGCTGGGCCTGACCTCCAAAACGGGCATTGAGCTCAACGGCGAATCGACCAGCTTCGTCGGCAATCAGGAAAAGCTGTACGACAGCGACCGCGCCTACAACGATCAGTATACCGCGAAGCCTGAAATCGCGCACAACGTCATCTGCAAGAAGTTCCGCGAAATCGGCGAGGACCGCGGCATTGTGTACGATCAGGACCGCATGGACCGCGCGGCCAAGATGATCATGGACCTGGCCAATACCAGCTATAACAAGAGCGAGTGGCCCGCCCATATCCGCGACATTCTGATGACCGAGATGGGCCTGCCCAGCAACTACATCGCCAACAACCTGTTGGTCAACGAATTCTACTCCTATGTTCAGGACCTGCGCTGGACGGACAACGAAACCATCATGGCGGCCATCGGCCAGTCGATCACTCAGATCACGCCTGTTGCGGCCTGCCGCTATGTCGCGGCCATTGCCAACGGCGGCACGGTATTCAACGCGCAGCTGATCGACAAGATCATTTCGCCGACCGGCGAGATCATTCTGGACAAGCAGCCGACCGTCGCCAACACCATCGAGGGCGGAGATCTGTATTTCGAAGCCATCCGCTACGGCATGGCGCAGCTGGGCTCGGTTGAGAATGACGGATCGGCCTCTGAGGTGCTTTCCCGGTGCAAATACCCGATCGGCGCCAAGACCGGTACCTCTCAGCGTACCGATCTGGACGTTGAAAACAACGCGTGGCTGGTTGCTTTCGCGCCGGTAGACAATCCGCAGATTGCGGTCGCCGTCTACATTCAGAACGGATACGCGGGCGCGCAGGCCTCTCAGGCGGTTGTGGACGTCGTCGAGGCGTACCTGGACAACCTGGCGGAGAATGCGTCGATTGCGACGATTCAGGAAAACACGCTGGCCGACTGACGCGCGGCGTGCTGCCCGCAGCGGGCATATATAAATAGAAGGAAGATGAAACGATGAGCGAAGCGCTGGTGATTACATCCGGAAAAGGCGGCGTTGGAAAATCCACGCTGGCGGCGAATCTTTCGCTGTCGCTGGCAGACGGCGGGCAGAGGGTGGTTCTGATTGACGCGGATACCGGCCTTCGCAATCTGGACGTGCTGCTGGGCATGGAGAACCAGGTGGTATACGACCTGACGGACGTGGCCGAGGGCGTATGCCGCCTCAAGCAGGCGCTGGTGAAGGTGAAGCACAACGAGAAGCTGTGCCTGATTGCCGCTGCGCAGATGCGGGACAGCGGCTCCGTCACCCCGGCACAGATGAAGGATATCGTCGGAAAGCTTAAGGAACAGTTCGACTGGATCATCATTGACTGTCCGGCGGGCGTGGACCGGGGATTCCGGACGGCCATCGCCGGTGCGGACCGGGCCGTGATCGTGGCGCTGAACGATGCGATTTCCGTGCGCGATGCAGAGCGGGCGGGCGCGCTGATTGTGAAGGCGGGGCTGCCCAAGCCGATGCTGGTCTGCAACCGGATGCTGCCCGAAAAGCTCAGAAAGGACGAGACGCCCGCCTGGCAGAAGCTGGGCGAACGGCTGGACATGCAGGTGCTGGGCGTTGTTCCGGAGGATGAAGAAATCAGGTATGCCCTGCAGGAAGGAACGCCGGTTGTGAGGTGCGACTGTGCGGCGGGCGCGGCGTTTATCCGGATTGCCCGGCGGCTGAAAGGGGAAACGGTGCCTGTGGCCGAGATCAGGGAGAAGGGCTTCTTTGCCCGGCTGTTCGGCCGCAAACCGGTCCGTAAAGAGGTAAAGCATGGAGAATAAAACTAAAAAGAAGAAAAAACAGGGGCGATTTCAAGAGCTTCTGACCAAGGTCAAGCGAAACCGACTGGGCCGCGGACTGATGATTCATTTCGAATGGCCGCTGGTGCTGATCGTTCTGGCGCTGTCGCTGTTCGGGGTTCTCTCGATCTACGCGGCGACGGCCACGCCGGTGGAGGACGGCTCGAGCTATTCCTTCCTGGAGATGATGCAGATTCAGCCGTTCAACTATCCGCGTCTTCAGCTGATCTGGATGATGGCCGGAGCGGTTGCGCTGCTGGCAGTCATATTTTTCGATTACCAGTTCTTCGGGGATCTTAAGAATCTGCTGTACTGGGGCAACGTCGCGCTGCTGCTGGCGGTTAAGCTGCTGTCCACCGCGGGCCGAGGCGGCATGAACGGCTGGTTCCAGTGGGGCGACGGACGAACCTTCCAGCCCTCAGAGCTGGGCAAGATTGCGATTATTATTGCGCTTGCAAAGCTGTTCGCCGACCGGGAAAAGCCGATTACCAGAATCGGCGAGCTGTTCCGCGTGGCCTGCTACGTCGGCCTTCCGCTGGCGCTGGTAGTCATTCAGCCGGACGTCGGCACGGCGCTGGTCTATATGGCCATTTTCGCCGGATTGCTGTTTGCCTCGGGCACGGACAAGAAGATCATCATCGGCATCATCTGTATCGCCATCCTGCTGCTGGTGCCCGCGTGGTATCTGTTAGAAACATCGGACAGCTTCCGCGTAGACCGCATACAGGTGTGGCTGGACCCGACCTATGACCCGAACGGAGCCGGCATGCAGACGACGAACGCCCGCATTGCGCTGGGCTCGGGCGGCCTGTGGGGCAAGGGACTGTTTGCGGACGGCAACTTTGCCGCGCTCAACTATATCCCCGACGATCACACCGACTTCATCTTCGCCATCGTCGGCGAGACCTTCGGTCTGGTCGGCGCGACGGCGATGGTGCTTCTGTTCCTGTCGATGCTGGTCAGGATGATCATGCTGTCCATGCGCGCACAGGATGCGTTTGGCAGCTATATCATCGTCGGCGTTATTTCGATGATGCTGTTCCACATCTTCGAGAACATCGGCATGGTGATCGGCCTGATGCCGGTAACGGGCATTCCGCTGCCGTTCATCAGCTACGGCGGCTCGAATTACCTGACGAACATCATCGGCGTCGGCCTGGTGGTCAATGTGGCCATGCGAAGCCGGGCCGGTCAGGCGCATACGCCGCGCCGAAAGAAGCGGCCGGTGCAGCTGTAATAGAATCGGGCGCGGCGGAGAAGAATTCGCCGCGCTCTTTTTATGAAATGATAGAAAATAGGTTGTTTTTGCCAAAAACAGCATTTCTCGTTGACACGGCGGGAAAACTGCTGTACGATAATATAGTTTGATGCGTTGAAATTTGTGTTATGACGGATAAGGGGTTGGAACCATGACAGGGGTCGGATTTGACAACGAAAAATATATTTCCATGCAATCGGAACACATCCGCAAGCGCATCAGTGAATTCGGCGGCAAGCTGTATCTGGAGTTCGGAGGCAAGCTGTTCGACGATCATCATGCGTCGCGCGTTCTCCCGGGCTTCAAGCCGGACAGCAAGCTGCAGATGCTCTTAAAGCTCAAGGAGCAGGCGGAGATCGTCATCGTAATCAGCGCGCCGGATATCGAAAGCAACAAGATGCGCGGCGATTCCGGCATCACGTACGACGCGGAAGTTCTGCGTCTGATCGATTCCTTCCGGGAAATCGGCCTGTTCGTAGGCAGCGTAGCGATTTCGCAGTACATGGGTCAGTCTGCCGCGGACGCTTTCCAGAAGCGTCTGGAAGCGCTGGGCGTAAAGGTGTTCAGGCTCTATTCGATCGAGGGATATCCTTCGAATGTGAAGAAGATCGTCAGCGACGAGGGCTTCGGCAAAAACGATTACATCGAGACCGAACGCCCGCTGGTGGTCGTCACCGCGCCGGGCCCGGGCAGCGGCAAGATGGCAACCTGCCTCTCGCAGCTGTATCATGAGCACAAGCGGGGTATTCAGGCGGGCTATGCCAAGTTTGAGACCTTCCCGGTCTGGAATTTGCCGCTGAAGCATCCGGTGAACATGGCCTATGAGGCGGCGACGGCCGATCTGAACGACGTGAACATGATCGACCCGTTCCATCTGGACGCCTATGGCGAAACGACGGTCAATTACAACCGCGACGTAGAGGTGTTCCCGGTGGTCAGCGCGATGTTCGAGCGGATTTACGGGGAATCGCCCTACAAATCGCCCACGGATATGGGCGTGAATATGGTCGGCTTCTGCATTGAGGACGACGACGTCTGCTGCGAAGCCTCCAGACAGGAAATCATCCGCCGCTACTACAGCTCCCAGTGTGCGGTCAAGCGCGGCAAGGACGCTGAGGATGCGGTTATGAAGATTGAGCTGCTGATGAACAAGGCCGGGATTACGCCTGAGGACAGGCCGGTTGTTCCGCCGGCGATGAAGCTGGAGGAGCGCATCGGCGAGCCTGCCGCGGCCATCGAGCTGCCGGACGGCAGAATCATTACCGGCAAGAATTCCAAGCTGCTGGGCGCGGCCTCCGCAATGCTCCTCAACGCGCTCAAGGCGCTGGGCGGCATTCAGAAGGAGATCGACCTGATTGCCCAGGTGGTCATCGAGCCGATTCAGTCGCTCAAGGTGGATTACCTCGGCAACCGCAACCCGCGTCTGCATACCGACGAGATTCTGACGGCGCTGGCCATCTGCGCGGCAACGAATCCGATGGCGAAGCTGGCAATGGAGCAGCTGAGCCGTCTGCGCGGCTGCGAGATGCATTCGTCGGTCATGCTGTCCTCTGTGGATGAGAATACGCTGCGGCGTCTGGGCATCAATCTCACCTGCGAGCCCAAGCACCAGACCCAGCGGCTGTTTCACGGATAAACAATATAAAACCAATGAAAGGTGGAGTTAAACATGGATATCTGTGCCAAGAGAGGTTTTGAGGTCATCGAGAAGCTGGCGTTCGAACGCGTTTCCGGCAGCCCCGAGGAGAAGAAGGCCGCTGAAATGCTGTACGAGATGGCAGCGGAGACCGGCGTTCAGGTTGAGATCGAGCCCTTCGAAGTGGAGGACGGCATCGTTCACAACGCGTCTCTGGAAATTCTTGAGCCCTATCAGCAGAGCTACGAGGTGACCGGCTACATCCGTTCCGCCTCCACGCCCGAAGAAGGTCTGGTCGCCGATTTCGTATACATCGAGAACGCGCTGGCCGTCAACCTGGTCGATGTGAAGGGCAAGATCGTTCTGATCAACGGCCGCTGCTCCAAGGCGATCTATGAGAAGCTGATGAAGGCCGAAGTCGCCGCCATCGTCACCGGTTCCGGCTCCATGCTGGACAAGGATGAGAGCTCCGATCTGGGCATCAACAAGCTGCGTCCCATCCTGACCGATGAGAGCGGCTTCGCTGTTGCGGTCAACACCCGCATCCGTGACGCCGTTGACATGGTCCGCCGCGGCGCTTCCAAGGCGAAGATCGTCGTCAAGAGCGAGTGCATCACGAAGACCTCCCATAACGTATACGCCACTGTTCCCGGCACCGACAAGGCCGATGAAATCATCGCTTTCGGTGCGCATTACGACAGCGTATTCTTCTCTGCCGGCGTTTATGACAACGCCGCCGGTTCCGCGGTTCTGATGGAGCTGCTGCGCCACTATTCCAAGAATCCCGCCCGCCGCACCCTGCGCTTCATGTGGTACGGCTCCGAGGAGCAGGGTCTGCTGGGCAGCAAGCACTTTGTCGCCGCGCATCCCGAGCTGGTCGAGAAGACCCAGATCATGATCAATGTTGACGTCGGCGCTCCGGTCATGGGCCATGAAGTGGTCATCGTCACCGGCGAGAAGTCCGCGTCTGATTATATCGACGGCCTGATGAAGGAGAACGGCCTGGCGGTAGAAGTCAAGCAGGACATCTACTCCTCCGACTGCATCCCCTTCGCCGATAAGGGCATTGCCGCGTTCAACTTCATGCGTCCCGGCGCGCCCGGCGCTTCCTTCATCCACGATCGCAACGACCAGCTGTTCTTCCTCTCGCCCGAGGGCCTGAACGGCACGCTGCAGACTGCGGCCCTGTTTACCGAGCATGTCGCCAATTCCTTCATGCTGCCGGTTGCCAAGACCGTTCCCACCGAGATTACCGAAAAGGTTGACAAGTACCTCTTCAAGAAGAAGTAAGGTCGGCAGTGCCGACTGACATGGCCTGCCGGGCTGCTGATACCAACACTGCCGACAAAGATTGATCGGCCGCGTCGGCGTTGGCGCGAAGCAAGCCTTTCAGCGGTCACCGTATACGAAGCCGCCCACAAATACACGTCCGCCCGACGCGTCTGACCATCAATCATAGTCAGCGTGCCGGGCGGACTTTTGTATGCGGTGAGTGCTTCCTGATGCTGCCTTGCTGAACACTGAGCCCGCGTATTAACCGGCGGCAGCAAGAGGGGATTCTCAAGGGACTGGTCCCTTGAGCCGCCGGAGGCACGTATCTTGCTCATTTCTCGCCGCACAGGGAAAACTCCGTCTGCACTCCTTTTCCGCCGCCGCGCAGAGAAACCGAACGAGACGCAAGCTTTTCGTCCTCTCTGATCGCATGGGAGCAATAGCGCGGCGGCATAGTAACTGCGCGTCGTTTCGGAGAAACGCCCGGAGAAGGACGCCTGAGCGTCCGCACGACGGGGAGCGCATACCGGCGCCCGCTCATTGCTTCGGCAATTTCAATTGAGGCTCATTCTCAAATTTTATTCCCTGCAATCGGTTCTTCCTGTTGACAAAACACTCGGCAGCCGATATAATATAGATACGATATATCGTGTGACGATATATCGGCGGACGAATGAGGTGATACTCGATGGCAGAAAGCATAGCATTGACCGAAGCGGTTTACTTTATCCTGCTGACGCTCACTAAGCCGCTGCATGGATACGGCATCATGCAGCTGACCGAACAGCTGAGCGCAGGCCGCGTGCGACTTGCGGCGGGAACGCTGTACGGCGCGCTCAATACGCTTTGTGATAAGTGCTGGATCCGCGAGCTGCCGGTTCAGGCGGGCAGCCGGAAAAAGGAATATGTCATTACGGATGCGGGAAGAGAAGTGCTTCAGAATGAACTGACGCGGCTTAAGCAGCTGGTGACGGCGGGGGAGGAGATGCTGAAATGAAGCAGCGCAAAGAGGAACAGGCCGGAAAGGTATTCTGGATGCCGATCTGCATGACCATCGGCGTTGGGCTGGGGATGCTGTTCGGAGTGACGAGCAGTCAGCTGCCCGTGGGAATGTGCATTGGTGTCGGATTGGGCTTGTCTGTCGGCGTGATTCTCGACCGGATCAGCCGAAAAAACAGGGGATAGGAGGCGGAGAAAGATGAAAAGACGTACCATCCGCAAATGGTTCTGGGTCTGGGAGTTTGATCAGGAAGAAAAATGGTTCAACGACATGGCAAAGCGTGGCTGGGTGCTGGACAGCGTTGGGTTCGCAAAATATACCTTTGTCCAGAGCGAACCCGGCGAATATACCGTTCGTCTCGAAATGCTTGCTCATACGCCCGCGTCTGCTGAAGGACAGGATTATATTGATTTTATCGAGGAGACCGGCGCTGAATACATCGGAAATGTGATGCAGTGGGCTTATTTCAGAAAGAAGAGGGAAGCAGGTGAATTTGACCTTTTTTCAGATACCGATTCCCGTATCCGGCATATGGAGCGCATTATTAAGACCTTGGAGATTATTGCACTGAGCAATCTGCTGATCGGCATGGCCAATATGCGCTTTGCAGGTCTTGGACTGATTAACATTGCCTGCGCAGCGCTGCTCGGCTATGCCTGCATGAAGATCAGGCAGAAGAAGGATGCTCTGACGAAGGAGCGCGCGCTGCATGAATGAATTTCTAAACGCCGTCTTTCCATGAATTATTCTGGGTGTGTTCGCCGCAGTCAGCTGCACGTTCATGGCGGCCAAAAAGAAATAGGAAAGTACAGAGAAAACACGGGTCAGCCGCCTGGGCCGATCCGTGTTTTTGACCTATGTGCGGGGAGTAAAGCGCATTTGCCCATCCCGGCAGGAGGCGGACAGGCGGCACGGGCCGCTGTGCTCAAGCCGCGATGGCAGCAGAAGCTGTCCGTCCGGCAGGAGCAGCATGAGGATTCGGTCATGAACGACCAGATCAATATCAAACGGCTTATCCATCCCCTTGACGTTGATCAGGCGGCTGCGCGCGTTGACGTCCAGCGGACGGTCCTTCGGCTCGTAAAATGAGACCGTCTTTTCGAGCGGGTCAAAGGCAATCCGGTATTCGGCCTCTCCGAAGCTCAGAATCAGCTCGCCGGCTGCGCCGGGATTGTCAAATGCCACCGTGCCCCTGACGCGGAAGGGATTTTCACACTCGGCCAGCAGTTCTTCGGCATAGCTGTTCGACGCATCCGCACAGACCGGATGAAGCCTGGGCGCGTTCAAATCCGGCATCATCTCTTCGATGAACTTCACGCCCAGAGAGCCGTCTTCCCGCTGGAAGAGCTCATAGGTGATCGCCCAGCCGCCCCATGCGCCGTCGCCCAGCCATCCGGAGGCGAGGCAGCGCCCGTTGAAGAGCGCCATCTTGGGTACGGCCAGATTGGGAGAAACCACGATGTCGTCTTTTGGCCGCATCCACGGGCCGAAGGGCTGTTTCGAAATCCGGTAGCGCGCGTTCAGATTATTGGCAAAGGATATGTAGTAATATCCGTTCCACTCGAAATAGTCGCTGCACTCGGGCTGACCGGGATAGCCGGGAACGAGGAAGGGCTTATGCTGCGTCCAGTTTATGAGATCGCGGCTGGTCAGATGCGCAAGGCAGCCGGGCCGCGTACGCCCGTCCAGAATGCTGGTGGTCACGAGCATGTGATACAGCCCGTCCGGATCCTTAAACACCTTCGGGTCGCGCGCGGAAACCGGCTCGTAGGGCGCGGACAGCGAAAAATACTGACCGCTCTTCTTAAAATGAACGCCGTCTTCACTGACCGCCCATGACAGCTTGGCCGGCGAGCCGTCCGACATGCGCACGGCATAGAAGGCATAGATTTTTCCCTCATGCTCGATCATGGAGCCGGTGCAGATGGAGCCTTCCCACTGCTCGTCGACGCCGACGGCAATCGGATGCAGCGTCCAGTCAATGAGATTGCCGCTCGAAATCTGCGCCCACTGATGCGCGCCCAGCGTCATTTTGCTCTGATGATGCTTCCGGTCAAAGAGATGATACAGCCGGTACCGTCCGCCGGAGACGAAGGGCATGCAGTCGCCCACGCTGGCGTTATGGTACGGCGGCATATAGAACTGAGCCGGGCCGCTCAGCGGAATATCGCCGTCCGCCGGCTTTGACGTCAGCGGTTCGATGCTGAGCTCGCTGACGCAATCCGCGCGGAAGAGACTGCATTCCCCCTGAACCGGCCGGCCCAGCGGCCATTCTTCATCGGCGAGTTTTCCGTCCGCATACAGACGGATGACTGAATCGAGCCAGTCCAGCCGGACGCTCCGGCAGGGCGTTCCCGTATTCATCAGGAAGCAGAACTTGGGGTTCTCGCCGTATTTTTCGGTCGTGACGTCCCAGACGGTTTCAAGATGAATGCTGACATATCCGCCGGTCCGGGCGAAAGCCAGCGTCAGAGCGTCTGTTTTCAGCTCAAGCAGCAGGCCGTCATCCGCTGCCTCTGAAATGCGGAAGCTCAGCGACCAGAGACCGGAAGGAATCTGCATGACGGATGAATGCATGGATATACCTCCTTTGTGTCGATATGAAGAAATCCGCCGGACACGGAGGAACGGCGGATGAAATTGTTACAGCTTATACAGAAGGTTGAAATCCCGGGGCAGCGACGCAGGCACCCAGAACATGGCGTGCGTCACCTGGAAGCCTACGACAAGCCCGTCGCGGTTCCTGATTCCGGTGACAATCTCCGTTCCGGGGACGATCTCGCGGACCTTGTCCTTCACGCGGTCAGAGCTGCTTTCGGAATACGAATCGATAGCCAGAAGCTGCTTTTCGCCGTTGACGATGCGGCTTTTGACAATCGCGACGATGTGGCCGATGCGCAGGTTGCAGATGGCGGTGTTGCCCGCCTCGATGTGATCGAAGAGCAGGTCGTTGTTGTTCATGTGACCGCCGTGCTCATAGCGGAAGCCCATTTCGGCGGCCAGTCCGCTCATTTCCATCTGACGGAGCAGCACCGGTCGGTCGGTGCCGTCGTCGCCGCGTCCGCCGCAGGAGCGGGCATAGTCGGCCAGCGCCGGGGCGTCGATGGCTTTTCCGGTCATCCACTGTGATGCATGGCCGATGGAGAAGATGCCGCAGGCAGCGTCGTGCATGTTTTCGCTCTCGCCGGTATAGGCGTAGGGATGCGTCCATTCCGGACTGCGCTGGTTCATGAAGAGGATGTCGTGGCCGTCATAGGTGATTTTCCGGGTAGTTCCTGTGATCTGCATGAGACTGCCTCCTTCGGATAATCAAGTGTACTGATGATCGATGGTAACGACGGCGAAGTAGGTTTCGTCCAGCGCTTTGATCAGCGAGGCGATGGCCTTCTTCAGCTCCGGGTCCGCCATGCGGAAGTTGTAGGGGACGACTGCGTCGAAAATGATGTTGGTGTGCGTCGGGCCGGTCACGATGCGGAAATCGTGCAGCTGGATGCCGGGATCGATTTCTGCCTGAATGCGCTCGGTGATTCTCTTTTTGAGTGGCGCGACATGTTCGTCGTTGGTGATGATCGGGTCCATGTGGATGACGGTCTGGCAGCCGTGCTCCTCGCCCAGATGGCGCTCCAGCCGGTCAATGGCGTCGTGCAGCGCCAGTATATCGCCGTCCGCAGGCACTTCGGCATGCAGGGAAACCATGCGCCGGCCGGGGCCGTAGTCGTGGACGATCAGGTCGTGTATGCCGCTGACGTTCGGGTCGGACATGACCTCGTCGCGGATTTCCTCGACCAGCTCGGGGTCGGGCGCCTGACCGAGCAAGGGGTTGATCGTTTCCTTCGCGGCGGTGAAGCCGGCCCAGAAGATGGTGAACGAGACCAGAAGACCGGCCCAGCCGTCGATGTTTGCGCCGGTGAAGTGCGCGATCAGCATGGTGATGAAAACAACGGAGGTCGCCAGCGCGTCGCTGCGGCAGTCGGCAGAGGTCGCCTGCATGGAGAGCGAATCGAGTTTCTTTCCGAGCGTTCTGTTGAACGCGGACATATACAGCTTGACGAACGCCGAAATGATCAGAATGGCCGCGGACACCGGCTGAAAGGTGACCGGTTCGGGCGTGAGAATTTTTGAAACGGAGCTTTTCAGCAGCTCGAAGCCCATCAGCAGGATGACCAGCGATACCGCGAGGCCTGCGAGATATTCCGCGCGTCCGTGTCCGAAAGGATGATGCGGGTCCGGCTTTTTGGCGGCAAACTTGAAGCCGATCAGGGTGATGACCGAGGAACCGGCGTCGGAGAGATTGTTGACGGCGTCCGCCGTGATGGCGATGGAGCCGGTGAGCGTGCCGGCAAACAGCTTGCCGATGCACAAAAGGACATTGAGCACGATGCCCAGAATGCCGGCCAGCATGCCGTATGCGGTGCGCACGGCGGAAGAGCCGGTGTTTGTGTGATCCGGAATGAATTTCCGGGCGAGGAATGCGATCAAGAATTATTCACCTCGTTGAATTATCCGCCCGCCGGGGCGGTGATTTCACTTATTATAGCATCAAGCGGCATTGGGTTCAAGAGCGGAATATAAGAAAACAGACGCCGGCATTCATTCAGCCGGCGTCTAGATTGACGAAGTGTGTGTTTATGCTTATTCCTTGCCGTTCCAGCAGTAGGTGCACAGCTTGCAGGCGGGCAGCCCGGTGGCCTCGATCATGTCGTCCAGGCGCTGGAAAGAGAGGGAGGTGAAGTTCATCTCCTTGCGGATTTCCTCGACCATGGCGGCGTATTCGGGCGTGTCGGGATTGGAATAGATTTCCAGCTTTTCCTTCAGCTGCTCCTCGGTAAGGTCGCCCTCCAGACGCTTGAGCACGCGGCGGGCGATCAGGTCCATTTCGGACTTGGCGCGGGAGAAATTGAGGTATTTGCAGCCGCGAAGGATGGGCGGGCAGGCGGTGCGGATGTGCACTTCCTTCGCGCCGCTGTTGTAGAGGAACTCGGTGGTTTCACGCAGCTGCGTTCCGCGGACGATCGAGTCGTCGATGAGGATGAGGCGCTTGTTGCGGATCAGCGGCTCGACGGCGATCAGCTTCATGTGCGCGATCAGGTTGCGCTGGCTCTGCTTGGAAGGCATGAAGGAGCGCGGCCATGTGGGGGTGTATTTGATGAAGGGACGCGAGAAGGGAACGCCGGATTCATTGGCATATCCGATGGCGTGCGCAATACCGGAATCAGGGACGCCGGCAACGGTATCGGCCGGCAGATTGTTATCGCGCTTGGCCAGCATGCTGCCGCAGTGGCAGCGCATCTGCTCGACGTTTACGCCCTCATAGGAGGAGGTCGGATAGCCGTAGTAGACCCACAGGAAAGTGCAGATCTTCATCTCTTCGCCGCGACTGACAACCGTTTCGCAGGAGTCGGGCGTGAAGCGGACAACTTCGCCCGGGCCCAGCTCATAATGATCCTCATAGCCCAGATTGAGATAGGCGAAGGACTCGAAGGACGCGCAGTAAGCCCCTTCCTTTTTGCCGATGATGATCGAGGTTCTGCCCAGCCGGTCGCGGGCGGCATAGATGCCGTTTTCGGTCAGCAGCAGCATGGACATGGAGCCGTCGATGAGGCTCTGAGCATACTTGATGCCCTCGGCGATGGTATCCTTGCGGTTGATAAGCACGGCCATCAGCTCGGTCGGGTTGATTTTGCCGCCGCTCATTTCGAGGAAATGGGTGCTGCCTTCGTCGAAAGCGCGCTTGACCAGCTCGTCGATGTTGTTGATGCGGCCGACGGTGGTCAGGGCATAGGTGCCCAGATGGGAGCGGATGAGGATGGGCTGCGGCTCGGTATCGGAAATGCAGCCGATGCCCAGATGGCCGGACATGCCGTCTACATCCTGCTCGAATTTCGTGCGGAAGGGAGAATTCTCGATGTTATGAATGGCGCGCTGAAAGCCTTCCTCACCGTATACGGCGATGCCGCCGCGCTTGGTTCCGAGGTGAGAATGGTAGTCGGTACCAAAGAAAAGATCCAGAACGCAATCGCCTTTGGAAGCAACTCCGAAAAAACCGCCCATAAACTATCTCCTTTGCATCAGCCTTACAAAAAGTTTCCTGCTTGGCATATGGTGAACGTTTTCGCTAATTGTGAGGATAATATTCACATTTTCATTATAGCACAGTTTGACGCTCCCGTCTCTATCGCTTTGGAATTTTAACGGCAGAAGAGGGCATTAAAAAAAGGATTATCAGGCGCTTTACACAGGCTTCACCGAGGAGAAGGGTCCGATTGCGGAAAAAGATATTGACAGGGAAGGGGAATTGTGGTATTATATATGGCGTTCTGAAAGGAACGGCCGCAGCTTAAGAGCACAGGCGGCAAACCGCTCAATCCGATGCGGTGCGCTTTCCATGAATGTGACATGGAAGAGACGGCGCAGAAATCGGTTCATATATATCTTTGGTCTGTTGGCTCAGTTGGTAGAGCACATCGTTCACATCGATGGGGTCACTGGTTCGAGTCCAGTACAGACCACCATGAACCATTCATCGCGAGATGGATGGTTTTTTCTATGAAAAAAGATGCGGCGCTGAGCGAACCGCATCTTTTTGTTATTTCGCCTGAAATCGGGAGAGATCATGGAGCGATATGCCGGCGCGTGAGGTTACGGCGTCGGCGCACTGCTTTTCGGTCTTTGATGAGGCACGATGACGAGCTTTACCGGCTGATCGGCCGAAAAGCCCAAATGCCGGCGGATTTCTTCTTCGGTGGCCTGATGAAAGGGGACGCCGATGAGCACGTCGGTCTTCTTCGACGCGCTTTCCGCCGCCATTTCTGCCAGATTCGGTCCGCTTGATATGTACTCACTTTTGTACAGCTCGTTCAGATATTCAATGGGATATGAATCGGCTCTGTGGGGAATCTGGCCCGCGCCGAGAATGGTATCGGAGAGAATCACTTCTTCCAGATTCGGGCACCGGCTGAACATATCTTTCAGCCATTTCACCCGACTGAAATCAAACGAGGAGAGATCCAGCCGCCGGAGATTCTCGCATGAGCGGAACATTTCCTGCATGTCTCCGGCGCCGGAGGTGTCAAAGGCGGACAGATCCAGATGGGAGATGGATTTATAGCCGTCAAACAGGCGGGCAAGGCTGTATCTTCCCCGAACGTCTGCGCGTGACAGGCCGATGGACGCAGCTTCCGCTTTCTGATCGGCGGTCAGAAGCGACAGGGCTGAAAAGTCCGGCTTCTTTGGATCGCCCAGGAGGGAGAGAATGAATGATTTATCGCGCAGATAGATCTGTGCGCCCGGTATATCCGTTCGGGGAGTGACGCTGAAAAAATCCGCAGCCGAAACGGGGCGTATTTCATGTCCGCCCGATTCATCGCAGCGGCAGAGCTGAATATATCCGTGCGCCGAATCCTTGTACCGGAAATTGGATTTCAGGGTTTGTATGATCCGGCTGAGCTGACCGGCGGGGAAGGTCCGGTAGTTCAGGAGCAGCATCGATACATTTGCCTCTTTGACGTCCGGCCGGCGCGCAGACAGATAGCTGTCCTGCGTTCCGACGGGCATCATTCTGACGATGAGATAAGCGGGTTCGGCCTTTTCGGATGGGGTGAGGCTGTAAACGGTCAGGTCGTACGAATAGCGGCATGCGTCGTGCGCTTCTTCCTTTACTGCGTTGAATTTTCCCGCGGCGTCCCGGAAAAACAGCGTCGATTCTTTCAGCATGTCCTTTTTCCTCCTGTCGAACTGATAAAATATCAAAGGCGCACTTGCCGATATGCGCGTAATGTGCTATGATCCGGTACAGAGATTATACCATAATCTGATTTCGTTCACAAGCGGATACGGGTTGTGCGAAAGGCTTATGCCTGCGAGCAGCAGGTTCAGAATAATGCCCCGGTCAGAAGAGTTTGTGTAAGGATTGTTTTTGTAATATGTATGCCGATAAGGAGTGCCGCCCATGTATAAATACGAACTGCACGCGCATACCTCCGAATGCGACCGGGACGCTTATCTCAGCGCAAAAGAGCTTGTTCATCTGTACAAGGACGCCGGGTACGACGGCATGGTCATTACCGACCACTACATCGAGCGCTTCTACACGCTCTGGTTTCCCGAGGAGGTGACGGGGCTCACTCACGAACAGCAGGTGACGCGCTGGCTGAAGGGCTTCCGCGCGGCGCGGGAGGAAGGGGAAAAGATCGGGTTTACCGTGCTTCCGGGCGCGGAGGTACGCTTTGACGACTATCCCAACGACTATCTGCTGTACGGCCTGCATGAGGAGTTTTTCTATACCGTGCCGCGGCTGAACGAGCTGAAAAATGTGAAGGAGCTGCTCAATCTGATGCCGGAGAACGTGTGCGTCGTGCATGCGCATCCGTTCCGGGACGGAATGGCGGTCGCCGATCCCAAGGGCCTGTTCGGCGTTGAGGTGTACAACGGGGGCACCGAGCCGTTCCGAAATGAGATGGCGCGCCTGTTTGCAAAGCATTACGGCATGGCGATGACCTCCGGCTCGGATATCCATGATATGACCCGGCTGGCCAAGGGCGGAATCGAGACCGAGCATCGGATCAGAACGCCGGAGGACCTGGTCCGGGTTCTGCGCAGCGGGGAATACGGGCTGATCGGCGCCGGAGAGCACCCGGAAGTGGAATGATATACCGGCTGACAAAGAAACAACACGCCGCATCCATTACGGACACGGCGTGTTTTGTTATTCATGGAGAAATCAGGCGCGCTTAGACTGAACCTCGGCCTCGTACTTCTCGATCTCGGCGAACCACTCGCCGTCGACGGGCTTGCCGCAGGAACGGCAATACTCGTCCCAGATCTCGCCGAAGGGCATGGTCTTCTGCTCCTCGAGCATGACCATCAGCTTGGACCAGTTGCCCTCATCCTGCAGCTTCTTGAGCTCGGCGTTCGGCTCGAGGAGCGCGAACAGCAGGGCCTTCTGCAGATTGCGGAAGCCGGTA
>JAFQQU010000050.1 GCA_017410445.1 Clostridia bacterium
GAAGTACTTCATCAGCGGCCTGACCATCGGCGCTGTGAAGGGCTGATACCACTGAATTACAGCGGCAGAAAAGCCGCAGTAATATAATTAAAAGGAGGATCTGATCATGAAGAAGTTCCTGTCTCTGGTTCTGGCTGTTGCAATGCTCATGACCATGGCTGCCTTCACCGCATCCGCCGAAGCGGAAACCGTGAAGCTGACCTGGGCTCAGGGCACCGGCTCGGTCGCTCCCGTCGACAATGCGGTCGTACTGGAAGCGCTGAACAAGATCTCTGTTGAAAAGCTGGGCGTTGAGGTTGACATCCAGTATTTCACCGATGATCAGCTGCAGATCAAGAACGAGTCCGGCGAAGTATTCGATATGTACTTCACCTGCGACTGGTACAACAACTTCGCCCGCAACGTGTCCAACGGCTACTTCGCTGACATCACCGATAAGGTGAAGGAGTGGACCCCGGATCTGTACGCCACCATGCCCGAGTATGTTTGGGATCTGGCCAAGACCTCTGACGGCGTTCTGTATGCCATCCCGGTCAAGAAGGACTTCGCTCCCATCAACATGCTGACCTACGACCTCGATTTCTTCAACAGCATCGGCATGGAGCTGCCGGATCGCGTTGAGAAGATGAGCGAGCTGACCCCCTATCTGGAAGCCTGGAAGGAAGCCCATCCGGATCGTTACCCGATCACCGTTGGCGGCTCTCCCGCTGGCCTGGACACCACCTTCGACTTCATCGATCGTACCATCAACATCGGCGTTCACCGCGCTGTTGACGGCACTCAGGATGAGGTTCCGGTAGTTATCTCCGAGTTCGAAGATCCGGTTATCCTGGATCGCTGGGCCACCATGCATGCCTGGTACGAGGCTGGTCTGGTAAATCCCGACGCTCCGACTCTGACCGAGGACGCCATCGCTTCCAAGGGCAAGGATCACAACCACTTCACCTGGACGCAGGCTTGGAACGGCTATGACTGGTCTTCCGCCCGCGACTTCGCCGCTGACACCGTCATCTACTCCGGCCCCTACATGAGCAGCGCCGGCGTACAGGGCTCCATGAACGCTTTCTCCGTAACCCTGGAAGACGATCTGGCCAAGTTCGAGAAGGCTCTGAAGTATCAGGAGCTGGTAAACACCAACCTGAAGTACCGCGACACCCTGCGCTACGGCGTAGAAGGCTATCACTGGAACTATGTTGATGTTCCCCAGACTGACGGCTCTGTAAAGCAGGCTGTTATCCGCACCGAGGCTGGCCAGGAGAACTACGGCCCCTGGGCTTTCTCTCAGGGCTCCTACTCTCTGGCTTCCATCTCCATCTCTGAGAAGAACCTGGACGGCACCTGGGCCGCTCCCGTTCTGGATCAGTGGGATCTGTACTTCGCCGATGTAGCCACCGCGAAGGTTTCCACCATCGCCGGCTTCATGTTCGATTCCTCCAACTGGGATACCGAGTATGCTGAGATCCAGGCCATCAAGTCCGAGTACTGGAATGACCTGACCTGCGGCGTTCTGGATCCTGAAGTTGCCGTTCCCGAGATCCTCGAGAAGATGCGCGCTGCCGGTCTGGACGACATCATCGCCGACTGCCAGGCCCAGCTGGACGCCTATCTGGCCAAGTAATTGCTGATAGGGAAATAGCATCATAGCCTAACTCGAACCGCTCGTTGCATCCTTCGGGATGCTTCGGGCGGTTCTTCGTGTATGATGGTTCGTGTAATTCGGAACTGATGCGGCCGGAATCCAGATTTATCCGAGGACGGAAAAAACAGGCAGACGAACTCGTTATGGAGTGCGTCTGCCTGTTTGAATGCAGGGGTGCTTACTTGAGCGCTAGCAGTTCTGCGCGGCGGTCGGTCATGTGCTTGAGGAACTTATCAATGCCCTTTTCGTAATTGCGGAAGTTCCACAGCTCGGTATATTCGGGAACGATTTCATCGATCATGGCGACCAGCTCATCAACCTTGCCGACCGAATCCTGCGGATGCAGCTTCACCTTGCACAGCTCGCTGCCCAGAATGATCATTTTCGAATTCAGCCGGATTTCACGCTTCATGCGCTCGTCAAAGTCGATCTTCTCGATATCGGTCAGCACGCGGCGGACATAATCGGTTACATTGTCGAAGTAGAAGTCGTCGCCGCTGTCCTTCATGTCGAACAGATGGGCGTAGCGGGTTTCGGAGACGGGGAGCGTCAGGTGTTTGGCGCTCATGGTGCATACATGGACGCGCTCAGGCTCAAGCAGATAGTAGTTGGCCATGCGGTACATGAGGCGGGAGACCTTTGCGCCGCCGAATACGAATTCGTCCACGAAATCCTCGGCGCCGCGGATGAAATCGGCCTTGAAGCTCTCGCCGTCCTGAGGTTTGCCGGTGTTCCAACCATACTGGCCGGACAGCGCGCAAGGCACCATGCTCCACACGCCGAACTGCGGATGTCCGCCGTCGCCCCAGTCGGTCAGCAGCAGGCCTTCCGCGCCGTATTCAACGGCCAGCTCGGCGCAGGTTCGGATGTTGAAGGTGGTAACGTCCATGCGGCCTGCGAGAGCTCCGTGCGTGTTGGTGGAGGGACAGACATAGTAGCGAACACCGGCGTCGCGGTAGGCAATGCAGTGGTCGGTCATCCGCTGAGACTGAATCAGCTCATAGCCCCATTCCAGCGCGACGGCGTCCTTGGGAACCATGTGATAGCTCTGGGGATAGTTGTAAATCATGTCCGCCCAGAACATGACCTTCTTGCCGTAGTTTTCCTTGATGTGGTCGTTCAGCTTGTTGAGCCACTCCATAAACACGACGTCCTTGCCGCGCTCCCTGCAGTATTCCTCAATCTGATAGCGGCCGAGTCCGTACGCTTCGTCCAGACCGATGTTGACATATTCGGAGCTGAAGTGGGGCAGGAGGGACTTGTAGAGGTTGCACATGAACTCAAAGCTCTCGGGAAGGAGCGGATTGAGCGTGGAAGGAACGTCGTTTTCGTCCTCGAAGAGGCCGAGGTGATGGAAATTCGGCTTCTTCAGCCAGGTGTACATGTGGCCAAAGGAATTCTGATTGGGCACAAGATCCATGAACCGCTCGCGGCAGTACGCGTCGAGCGCCTGAATGTCTTCGGGCGTCAGACAGTCGAAATCCCTGGTCTCATCGGGGTAGGCGGCGTACTTGAAGCAGTCGCCCTCCATGTAGAGCTGGAACTCGTTGTATTTGAGGGAGGCGAGGAAATCGATCATGGTCTTGATGGTCTCAACCTTGGGCATGCGGCCCCGGCTGATATCGAGCATGTATCCGCGGCGGCCTATTTCGGGCTTGTCTTCGATGGTCATGCAGGCAAGCAGGCCCTTCTGGCGGCGAATCAGCTGAAGAAGAGAGGTTGCGGCGCGGAAAATGCCCTCGTCGCACGAGGCAGAGATCATAACGCCCCCGACGGATACTTCCAGCCGGTATTCCTCTTTTTCCATCAAAGGATTGAGAGATACGCATACGTCCTCGGCGCCGGAGCGGATCGCCTGATAGAAGCCCGGCAGATCGCTGCCCGCATAGCAGTGCTTCATCCGGTAAGCACCTTCGCCATACTCGATCTTTCGGGGAGCCGGAAACAGAATCATGATGCTGACCTCCTTATGGTGCTTTATGTGTATATCAAGTATAGCATGTGTTAAGGGAATTTTCAATCGGAAAAGGAATATAGAATAGAATGCAGAATTATTAACTACATGAAAGAGAATGCGGGCCCGGCGGCGCATGGTCCCGCTGAACCGTGAGGGAGGAATATATAAATGGAAATCAGAATCTGTAAAAACAGCGAGGAGCTGGGCAGGAGCGCGGCGAAGCACGTGGCTCAGGTGCTGAGAGAATGCATCGAGGAGAAGGGCAGCGCGCGCATCGTGCTTTCGACCGGCGCATCGCAGTTTGATACGATCAAGGCGCTCGTCAGGGAGCCGGGCGTCCGGTGGGACTGCGTTGAGATGTTCCATCTGGATGAATATGTGGATCTTCCGGAAACGCACGGAGCGAGCTTCCGGAAATATCTGAAGGAGCGGTTTGTGGATCATGTCGCGCCGCTGAAGGCCGTGCATTTCGTCGACGGGACGAAGGAGGGCATTGCTCAGCTGACCGAGGAGCTGCGCAAAGAGCCGGTCGATATCGGCCTGATCGGTATCGGGGAAAACGGACACATCGCCTTTAACGACCCGCCTGCAGATTTTGACACGCGCGAGGCGTATATCATCGTCAATCTTGATGAGCGCTGCAAGAAGCAGCAGATGGGCGAGGGGTGGTTTGCGACGATCGAAGACGTCCCGAAGCAGGCGGTTTCTATGACTCCGTGGCAGATCATGCAGTGCCGCCGGATTGTCTCCTGCGTGCCGTATGCGGTCAAGGCGGAGGCGGTTTCCAATACGCTGAAGGCAAAGGAGACCACCAATATGGTGCCCGCGACCCTCCTTAAGACGCATCCCGATTTTATCCTGTATCTGGATCAGGACAGCGCGTCGGGCGTGTTCGGAGCGTAAGAAAATATCCGGCCGGTCATCGGGACGAAAGGAGATTTTTTATGAAGATCGAATCGAACGTCATCTTTTTTCCCTGCAGGGATATCAAAGAAACAAAGGAGTATTACACGGAGGTTGTCGGGCTGAAGGTATATAAGGACCTTGGAAACCTTGTCTGGTTCGACAGCGGATATGGATATCTGGCCTTTGTTCAGTATGCTCCCGACCGGCCCATGGCGACCGGCGAATGTATCTCTTTTAATCTTTCATCCATTGAAGCGGTGGACGGGATGTATGAAGCGCTGCTCAATAAGCCTGTGATCGGCCTGAAGGGCGCGCCGAAGCAGCATCCGGTATTCCCGGTATATTCCTTCTTTTTCTCCGATCCGAACGGCTACACGCTCGAATTCCAGAAGCCGACGGACGGCGATGAACGTTAATCTGCAGAGCAGTCTGCAGCTCGCCTGAAGCGCAGGCAGTATGCCGGAAAACTGAGCGGCATATAGATAAACCAAAACAACATGAAAACGGATTGCAGGCTTTGATGAGTCCGCAATCCGTTTTTGATATGCTGTGGGTCGGGAGAAGGTCATTACCGGACCGGCAGCGGAATGATGGACTACTTTTCCTCATCCATTTTGCGCACAACCTGAACGATATCCTCATAGCGGTTCAGCAGGGCGTAGTAATTGTCCCGCCGGTGGGGAAAGGTGCAGCCGGAGCAGTCCTTTGTGCCGTTTTCGAGATATTTGCAGCTGCCGCCGCATTTTCTACCTAGCGCATAGAGCGGGCAATAGCAGAACAGGCAGTTGAAGTCCTCCTCCGGAACGCCTTCGTGGCAAGGGAAAAACTCGCACTGTTTATTCTGGAAAAAACGAAAGTGCTTCTTTTCGGCCATGCTGTACATCTCCTTTGCGTTCATGCATGACGGGATTCAAGAAAATACAGAAAGTATGCTGCGGCCAGCAGGTCTGCGCAGCCGCCCGGGCTGATGTTTCTTCGGATGAAGGATTGGTTCATCTCCCGGAGTACGGATTCGCTTAAGCCTTCGTCCAGCGCCAGCTGCGCCTGCTGAAAGACGTATTCCTGAGCGTCTATGCCCGCGCGGCGGATGATGTTGCTGTCCTTCACATGACGCATCAGTGAAATCAGCGCATAAAGACCGGCTTCGTGAAGCGGCTTTCCCTTATTGAGAGCCGACTTCAGCGCGGGAAGCGCGACGGTTTTTACGCTTGCAAAGCCCGATGCAGCCTCGCCGCGCGCGCCGGTCAGCCCGAATTGGCGATACTGGATTTCTCCGCCGGTCTGCACGTGGGGAGACGCCTTCATCTGCCCGAGAAAGAAGGAGCCGACGGAAGCAGATTTTTCAAAAATCGCATCGACGCCGGAGAACTCTTGGCAGCTCCCGGCGGCATAGCAGAGGATGCCCAGGGCAAATATGGCCCCCTTGTGCGTATTGACCCCGGCGGCGGCATACATGGCGTCTTCCGCCAGCTGTCCGGCGTATTGCAGGCGGGGAAGAGCAGCGTTTTCTGCGCCCATGCGCGCGCACACTTCAAAATACGGCCTGAGCGCACAGGCGCTGTCCGCAAAGCTGAACAGGTTCATATCGCTGTGCGCGCCGTTGTCCAGGCAGTCGACCAGACCGGGCTTTGGAGTGGTCAGCGCTTCATATAGGAGCGCGCGCTGCGCCGTTTCGCCGATGAACCGGACATATTCCTCCCGGAAATGCTCTTCGATGATTGCGTGCGCTTTTCTGTACAGCTCGGGCGCGTCATGTGCGCGAGAGCGGGCACAGGCCCGCGCCGGAGCGCCGCAGATGAGGCAGGCGCGCTCGGTTCCGCGGGAAAGATGATTCCCGGATTCGTCGAGAACATCGATATCGAACAGCCGGCCGAGGGCGTCCGCTTCCTCGATGAGGTACATCTGCTCCTTCAGAAGCCGTGCGTCTGCATGAACGGAAAAGATCGCTTCGCAGCCGGTGAAGTTAATGGTCGTGATGCGGTCAAGCACCGGGAAATCCATGTGTTCGGCCCGGCGGAGAATGCGTCTGACGCCTTCATCAAAAGCGCGCCGGATTTGCCGGTCGTATTTAACGTCTCCGGCAATGTTCATGGTGAAGGAGATGAGCGGCGTATGATGCGCGGCAAGCAGCTTCTGCTGGCGCTCTGCGCGCGCATCCCGGGCCCGCAGCATGTCCTCAACGCATACCCGGCGAATTTCTTCCATCATTTGTTCCCTCATAGCTGCAATGCGCCGGATGATCTCCGGCGCTTGCTGTATTCATCTCTGTTGTTCGGTAAAACGTCGGTCAGTTCACGCTCTTGATGGCGTCGATCTGCGTGCCGTCGCGATAGATGACATTGGCGACCGTGCGTCCGCTGTGCGGGGCGGGAGCGGGCGTGCCTGTGATGCGCTCGGCAATCTCCTTGAGCTCATGAATGTCGATGACGGGAAGGCCTGCATCCTTCAGGCGCAGCATGAGATCGGCATTTTTGGGATTGACGGCGACGCCGCGCTGCGTGACCAGCACGTCGATATCACGCCCGGGCGTGGAAATGCAGGAGACGCGGTCGGTGACAATCGGCAGGCGCGCGCGGAAGAGCGGCGCGATGATCATGGACAGCTTGGCCCCGGCTGCGGTATCGCTGTGGCCGCCGCTGCCGCCCATGATATAGCCGTTGGAATCGGTGTGTACGTTGACGTTGAAATCGGTGTCGATCTCGGTTGCGCCCAGAATGACCACGTCCAGCTTGTCCACCACAGCGCTGGCTGCGGCGGGGGAGGCGTAGTGCATGGCGGAGATTTCCTGATGCGCGGGATTGGTGCGGATGGATTCGACCGCCTTCAGGTCAAAGCACTGTACGTCCATCAGGGACTTGAAGCAGCCGGCGTTGAGCATATCGACCAGATACCCGGTGATGCCGCCGGAGGCGAAGGAGCCCTGAATGTTTTTCTTGAGCATGACGTCCTTCAGGAAGCTTGCCGCCGCGAGGGACGCGCCGCCCGCGCCCGTCTGGAAGGAGAAGCCGTCTTTCAGAAGCCCGGAGTGTTCGATGACTTTGACGGCGGTCTCTGCCATGATGAGGCCGACGGGGTCGCGCGTGATGCGGGACGTACCCGAAACGATGCCCTGGGGATTGCCGATGGCGTCCACCGGAACGACATAATCCACATAGATTTCGGGAATGGACCAGCCCTGCATGGGATAATCAACCAGATGATCGGTGATGACGATGACCTTTTTGGCATACATGGCGTCCGGGAAGGCATAGCCGAGGCTTCCGCAGGCGGAGGGGCCGTATTTGCCTGAGCAGTTGCCGGCGCAGTCCGAGGCGGGCGCGGCGATGAAGGCTACGTCAATGGGCGTGATTCCGAGCGAAATATCACGCGGACGGCCGCCGTGCGTGCGGAAATCCACCGGTTCTTCCATCAGGCCTTCGGAGATGCGGTGGCCCAGACCGGCGGACATATAGTTGGTGTTGATTTTGCGGATGACGCGGTTTTGGATATGCTCCTCCAGCGCGGCATGCGTATCGAAGAGCGAGCTGGCGTTGAGCGTCAGCTCACGGACGCCGAGCTGAGCGATTTCGTCCATGACCCTGTTGAGCGTGTAGTCGCCGTTGCGCAGATGATGGTGGAAGGAGATGGACATGCCGTCCTTCAGCCCGGCGAGCTGAATGGCTTCTCTGAGGGTTGATACGATCTTTCCTGCCATGCTCATTACTCCCTTCCAAGGCCCAGTGCCTGTGCCATTTCAATGGTCTGCCGTGCGCGCGCCACGATAGGGGCGTCGATCATTTTGCCGCGCAGAGCGACGGCGCCCTTGCCCTGCTCCTTGGCGATGCGGATGGCTTCCATCACTTCGTAGGCATAATCGATGTCCTTCATGGAAGGGCTGAATACCTCGTTGATGGCCTTCATATGGC
>JAFQQU010000051.1 GCA_017410445.1 Clostridia bacterium
AGTATCCCGCTTGTAAATGCCCATTGCACGTGCGCCGGTTGCTTCGGCCATCGCCGGAAGCAGCGCCTCGCTGGCCAGATAGCTTTCTTCCGCACAGGCTCCGGTCTCCTTGACGAACAGGCTGATGCCCTTCGTGTTCTGGTTGTCGCTGCCGTTGCAGTGAATGCGCAGAACAAGGTCAACGCCGAGCTCGTTCATCATGACCGCGCGCTCAACATTCGAAATGTCGATCTCATGCACTTCGCGCGTCATGTAGACCTCCGCGCCCAGCGCCTCCAGAGCATCCCGCAGCATGAGCGAAACATCCAGATTGACAACATACTCCGGTACGCGCGTTGCAACGCCCTGAGTACCGCTGGAAACCTTAGCCTTCATCTCGGAGCTGCCGGGCGCCAGCGGTTCCTTTTCGCTGTTGCCCTTTTCCTGATGGCCCGGGTCAATGCCGATCTTCACGCCGGACAGTGGAAGCCCGGCCCGGTTCATCGCCTTCTGGATACGGTCGGCATGAACCAGCGGGCGGCGGTCTTCGATAGAAACGCTCTCTGCTTCCTCCGCGCCGGTTCCGCTCATCGGATTGGCCGGAGCCGCAGCCGGGGCTTCGGTAGGTACTGCAGTGGGCGCTTCCGTGGGCACCTCGGTCGGTACAGCAGTCGGCGCTTCGGTAGGCGCCTCAGTAGGTACCGCAGTCGGGGCTTCGGTGATTACCGCAGTGGGCGCTTCCGTGGGTTCTGCCGTCGGGGCTTCGGTGATTACCGCGGTGGGCGCTTCCGTGGGCTCCGCCGTCGGGGCTTCGGTGGGTACTGCCGTGGGCGCTTCCGTGGATTCCGCCGTCGGGAATTCGGTGGGTTCCGCGGTGGGCGCTTCCGTGGGTTCTGCAGTGGGTGCATCTGTCGGAACAGCCGTCATTGCCGGCGCGGTCGCTTCCGGCGCCGCCATGGGAGCAGGCGTTTCCTTCTGTCCGGCTACCGCCATTCCCACTCCGATTCCGACCGCCAGCGCAGCAATCACGCTGATGAGCAGGATCAGAATATATCCCCTGCGGCTCGCCGCGTTCCTGCGCCGTTTTCTGGTATCCTTCATGAACTTCCTCCTGTGCGCTTTACGCCTGCGCTTCCCTGCGCTCCTTCTGACGGTTCAGCGCTTCAATGATCATCGGGAAACGGCTCAGATCATACAAAACCAGCGATCCGTACGGCGCGCCGATCATCATCTCGGCGGCATGCCGGTAAACCTGCAGCTGATTCAGTATGCCCGGCAGACAGCTTCCCTTTTCGCTTGTCGCCAGCTGCATGGCAATCTCATCAGTAAGATTGGCGAAAAGCATCAGCAAAAGTTCCCCGATATCGTCCGGATATCGTGTAAAAAATCTCTTCTGGACGATTCCGGAGTGGATAATCTCCTTCATCAGAGGACGGGCAGCGGAATACATCGCCTGGCGAAGGCTGTTTCTCAGTTGAACGCTGCCGCCTTCGTATGCGATTCTGAGAACGAGCTCGGTGAACTCGGTCTGTCCTTCCTGCCAGAGAGTGCAGTGCTCATAAAGAAGGTTCAGCTGCTTGATGGCGTCGCCCTCATACGCTCTGACGGCTTCCTCCATCTTCCGGCCGTTCTCCATCATCTGACCCTCGCAAAGCGCGTCCAGCAGCTGCAGCTTGCTTTCGAAATGATGGTAAAAGCCGCCCTTGGACATCTTCAGGTCATCCAGAATGTCCTGAATCGAAGTCGCCTCGTATCCCTTCTGATAAAACAGTCTTTCTGCCGTTTCCAAAATCTTGATTCTGCGTTCGTCGCCTTTTTTCATCCGTATCGCTCCTCATATCAGCCTGTTATCCTATTATAGAAAACCGAACTCGGTTTGTCAAGCATTCCCGGCGCATTTTGCATATACTATTCCGTAAAGGAGGGATTTCTAAGATGAAAATGCTCTCTCAGCTCACCAAACAGGCGCTCAGCAGGCATCGTATGATCTCTTCAAATCCACTTTCACCCGCTGCGCCGCCCTCATCACTTCAAACCGCCATTCAGCAACCGACCGAATTCCAGATGATCAAACCGCTCTATATGCCTTCCCCGGCAGTTCAGCCGCCGAATCCTCAGCCGTCTCCCCCTCTTCTGCAAACGCCTTCTGCGCCCCCGCTGCCGGAACGGAAGCATACCATCTATCAGCAGCTCATGTCCAGCCACGACCGCATGAGCGAGCGGCATCTTAAAAAGAATACATAGACATGCAAAAGGCAGGCCGCATGCAGCAGCCTGCCTTTTCATTTTAGCTGATCAGTCGCCTACAAAGGTTCCGTTGCGGAAGCTCTCCATCTGAGTCAGCAGATTGTCTACCTTATCCTTCTTAATGAGGAACAGGGTCAGATCATTGCGGCGTACCGCATAATACGATTCATCGTATTCGAGGTACTCTACCGTAAATTCGTACGGCTCAGTGTTGAGAGAGTAGCTGACCTTGACAGCGGTATCCGCGAGATAATCATAATCGTCGTGGATCTTGCTGACCATGGTGCCGATGATAATCTGGTACAGATCCTTGAACAATCCCTCCGTGGTCTCTACACCGTCGAAGAAGTAGGTGTCGATCGTCTTCGGCTGACCGTTTCTGTCGGTTGCCTGAACTCCGTTCTCATCGAGCTCAGGTTCGCGGGCGATAGACATCTCGTACTCATTGTCGGCGGTGGTGACCTTCAGAGTATCAACCATCTTGATATTGACCAGATTGACGAACTGATCGACCAGATAATTGACCGTCGCATTGTCCAGGAAGGTCAGAGTAGCGGCGTCAGCCAGATAGACCGTGTCGGAATCATCGATCTGCACATAGACAGTGGTCGCATCGGCGAAGTTGCCCACGATGTAAGTAAGCGTGTTGCCCTCAGCATCCTTGGCGATGATCTTCGCGCGGGGCTCTTCCAGGCCGGCGTCGGGCAGTTCGCTGATTTCACCGGCATAGCCGATGATGCCCAGCGAGGCGCAGCCGGTGAGGATCTCAACAGAACGATCGCCGTGAGCGTCGTAGTCGATCGGCTGAACCAGCTTGATCGCGCTGATGGTCAGCGTGGTTTCAGTCTCATCCAGATAGCGCAGCTCAATGGTATCCTTGCCCTTCTGCTCGATGACCAGATTCCTGATCGCCGAGTAGTCCTGGAAGACCATGGGCATATTCAGGACATACAGATCGTTCAGGGAATGAGTGAACGCCGCATACGCAGTGCTGTAGAGAACGAATACCGTGCTGGTGCCTTCCTTGCAGATGTAGTAACCGGTTCCGGTCGGAACCTTGCTGCCGAAGTTCCAGACAGCCTTGGTGCCGTCGCGATAGCTCATCGTAACGACGACGGAGGGCTTATCCAGTCCGTACGGAGTGAAATCGGTCACGCCTTCGGCGATCTGGTCAGTGGCGGTCATATTGGCCGCATAGCCGATGATGGTCGAAGCCAGGCTCTGATCCAGCTGGAAAGTCGGACGGCCTTCGATTTCGTAGGTGTAGGAGTAGGAAACCTTATCTCCCGATACGACTTCCTTTGCATTGGAAAGAACGGTATAGGGCTGTTCGCCGGAAATGTGTACCGTTACGCCCGCAACATCCTTCTTTTCCCGGTTGACAACCTTGACGGTCGTGCTCGGCGGAAGGGTCGCAGCAACGGTGGGCTCCTCCTCCGGCTTGATAACGCCGGAGAGATAGAAGATTCCAACCGCAGCGGCCAGCACGATAACCAGCGAGATCAGCGAAATCCACATCTTCTTTCCGCCCTTGCCGCTGCCGGATTTGCCGCTCTTCTTGCCGCGCAGCTCCTCAGCGGAGGCCAGTTTCCTGGTGTGGGTATTGCTGTCTTTCTGATCCATTACAGGCTCCTCCTCTTCATCCAGACCACGATGCCGGCGATCAGCACGAGAACCGGGATCACAACGACGATCACGGCGCCCAGCGTCCAGGCAGTCGCGCTGTCCGGAATGGCCAGCGTGTTGTTCGCCATCAGCTTGGAGCTGATCGAAACGGTGCTGTCCTGACGGTTGACCAGCCAGTTAAACACGCTCGTGGTGAAGCTCATGTTGTAGGAGTAGTTCAGAAGGCTGGTGTCGGCCAGCGCATAGATGGAGCCGAGCATGGCAATGCGGATTTCCTTCTCGGGGTCATCGTTGCGCTTGTACATGGTCTGAGCCAGAACCTGAGTTCCGGGCAGACCGGCCTCATCGCCGTTCATAACGACCGCATTGGCGGAAGAAGTCAGAATGTTGGTGAATTCCAGACCGGATTCGGGCATGGAAACCGCGTTGATCGGGCGAACGTTGGGCAGCATCAGGTATGCGCCGTTGGTTACCAGCTCAGCGGTAGCAGCATGCTCAACATTCATGTTGGGAACCAGCGTGTAGTGGTCGCCGTTCCAGTTGCTGGTCGCCTTGGAGTCTTCCATGATCACGCCTTCGCCGAAGGACATCTGATAGTAGTCCAGCAGCTTGGTGAAGTTGACCAGTACAGAAGCGTCGGTCTCCTGATTCAGGACATACAGCAGGCGGCCGCCGCTGGCCAGCCAGCTTCTCATCGTCTCATATTCGGCGTCGTTCAGGTCGCGGACCGGATTGAGGATAACGACGGTATCGCCCGCCTCAAGAGTGATATCGGTATCACTGGTGAGGTTCAGGGAAGCTACGTCATAGTTCACATTCTGCAGCTGCTGAGTCAGCACGGTGCAGAAGGAGGCGGCGTCCAGCTCGCCGTGACCCGTCAGGTAGAATACGCGGGGGGTCTCGTCGCTGGTTACGTACAGCAGGCCGGCAGTCAGCTTGGACTCGATATCGAAAATCGTCAGCGTCTGACCGGTGTACTGGCTGGTGTAGTAGTAATAATAATCGGTACGGTTGATCAGCTTGACGCGGCTCTCATCCTCATTGGTCATGACGATTGATCCTTCGGTCATGGCGGCGGGATCGCCGTACTGATTGACGCGGGCGGGCTCCTTGACCGGATCGATGTTCTCAATGGTGATGTTGCCGTTCATCGCGCGGTACTTATTCAGCACTTCTTCAACCTGAACGCGCAGGCTGTTGGAGGTAGAATCCTGATACAGCGTGTAGATTTTGACCGGCTCGTTGACTTCGGTGACAACCTTCTTGGTCTGCTCGTCGAATTCGGTCGCACCGATCGCAGTTACGTCGATGCTCAGCGCCCAGTTGTTTTCAATCGCGCCAACGGCAACATTGAGCAGAATCACAACGGCGATGACGATGGCGGTCAGCACGGTGGCATATCCGCTGTAACGGAACTGCCGGCGCGCAAAGAATCCAGTGAGCTTGCTCTTGCCCTTTTTCTGATTATTCATAGCGCTTAACCCTCACTCCATCTTCTCTTGTCGATTACGCGCACCGCCAGGAACAGAATGATTCCGCACAGCGATACATAATAAATTACATTGGCAATGCTGAGAATACCGGCCGCAAACTGATAGAAGCGGGTATACATGCTCAGCCAGGAGAAGCCGACATTCAGGAAGGAGAGGCCGTCCGGCAGGGTGATCTGCGGGAGAATGCTCTCGATCATCTGAAGCAGCATGTTGACGCCCAGCGTCAGAACGGCGGCGGAGACCTGGTTTTCCGTCAGGGCGGACATCAGGGTACCGATGGCGATATAGCCGCAGCCCAGCAGGAAGAAGCCCAGATAGTTGGAAATGATCAGGCCTACATTGACGCTGTTTCCGTAAATGGGGTCATTTGCGTAAACGGCAATGACAATCACATAAACCAGAGTGACAGCCATGGTCATCAGAAGAACCGTGCAGGCCGCCAGGAACTTGCCCAGAACGATATCCCAGATGGAGCGCGGGGAGGTCAGCAGCAGCTGATCGGACTTGTTGCGCTTCTCTTCGCTCAGGAGCTTCATCGTCAGAATCGGTACAGCCAGCATGAACAGATAGCTCAGATTGCTGAACATGGTCGACAGGTCGGCGGAGGCGGACATGATATTATACAGGAAGAAGAAAATGCCGCCTACCAACAGGAAAATGCCCATAAATACATAACCGATGGGCGTCAGAAAATAGTTCTGAACCTCGCGCTTCCAGATCGCAAGCATCGCTTATTCCTCTCCTCTCTCGTTGGTCAGCTGCAGGAAGATGTCTTCCAGCTCGATGTCCATCGGGCGCAGCATCAGCATCGGATAGCCGGCCTTAGCCAGCGACTGGAACAGAGGACGGCGGATATCGGTGTTCCTGTCGGCTTCAACGAGGAAGTCGAAGGTGTCCGCTTCCTTAACGCCCATCTGATCGACCGTGCGGGTGCCGGGAACGTCGCGGATCAGCTTCTGGACCTCGCGCTCAGGGCCTGCTACACGCAGACGGAAGCGGGAGGTTTCGGAAATGTTCTTGGTCAGATTATCCAGCGTATCCTGAGCGACGATGGAGCCCTGATTGATGATGACAACGCGCTCGCAGACGTCGGCTACTTCGTGCAGGATGTGGCTGGACAGAACGACGGTATGATCCTCGCCCAGCTCCTTGATGAGCTTGCGGATCTCAATGATCTGGCGGGGATCCAGACCGACGGTCGGCTCGTCCAGAATGACGACTTCGGGATTGCCGATCAGCGCCTGAGCGATGCCGACGCGCTGCTTGTAGCCCTTGGACAGGTTCTTGATCAGGCGCTTGCGGACGTCCGTGATGCGGACCAGCTCAGTGATGTCGTCCAGATGCGTTTTGACATAGGACTTCTTAACGTCCTTGATGGCACAGACAAAGCGGAGATACTCGTCTACCGTCATGTCCATGTACAGCGGCGGCAGCTCCGGCAGATAGCCGATGCAGCGCTTGGCCTCGCGCGGATCCTCGAGGATGTCGTGGCCGTTTACAGTCACCTTGCCCGAGGTCGCGGAGATATAACCGGTGACGATGTTCATCGTCGTGCTCTTGCCTGCGCCGTTGCGGCCCAGGAAGCCAAGGATTTCGCCCTTTTTGATGGTAAAGGTGGCATCCTTTACGGCATACTTGTCGCCGTATTTCTTGGAGATGTTTTGGATTTCAATCATTTAGATGTCCCTCTCCTTTCTCTGCATAACATTATATCAAAATTTACATATATGGGTTTGAATTAGTTTTGAACAAATTGTAAACAAAACCCGGAAATATCCGTCATTCCGGCGATTCCGATTCATTTTCCGGCCTGTTTTCCGCAAAAACCGACCGTTTTCCCGAACTTCTGACCGAATCTAATCATTCCGGATTCAAAAAATCATGAACAAATCCGCACTTTCTATGGACGATCTTCCCCGCCGGTGGTAAAATAAATATGAATCACACATGAAGACTGGAGGATGAAGCGATGAGGATCTGTGTGCCCGTACCCTGCTTTTTCTCTCAGACGGATTTCCCGGAAGCAATCCGGAAAATCGCCTCGCTCGGCTTTGACGCCGCGGAGACATATAATTGGAAGAATCTGGACCCCGAAGAGGTCCGCGCCGTCTGCGAGGAGACGGGCGTGGAGCTTCTGAGCATGTGTACGACCGAGTTCCGCATGACCGACCCGGCTTACCGCGAAGCCTGGCTGGACGGACTTAAGGAAAGCTGCGGCGCCGCCGTCCGCATGGGCGTGAAACGCCTCATCACGCAGGTCGGCCCGGATACCGGCGCGCCCCGCGAAGAGCAGCATGCCGCCATCGTCGAGACGCTCAGACAGGCCGCGCCTATTCTGGATGCATCCGGCGTTACCATCATGATTGAGCCGCTCAATACCCTCTACGACCACAAGGGCTACTATCTCTGGTCTGCCGTCGAGGCGTTCGACATCATCCGCGAGGTCAGCCATCCCCTCGTCAAGGTGGTATACGACATCTATCATCAGCAGGTCATGGAAGGCAATATCCTCAACAACATTATCGGCAACATGGACCTGATCGCCCATCTGCATTCCGCCGGACATCCGGGACGCATCGAGCTGCAGTTCGGCGAAAACGACTACAGGTATATTTTCAAGCGCCTGGACGAAGCCGGCTATACGGGCGCATGCGGCCTTGAATACCGCCCGACGCTTGAACCGATGGAGAGCCTGAAGGAGTTCAGGCGCATCTATCTGGGCGAATAAAGAATCAGAAATGAGGTGCTTCCGGTGGACGGCAGGCTGCGCAGCATGACCTCGGTCTATTTTACCAGAGAGGACGGCGTCCTCTGCCTGTTCCGCATGGGCTCAAAGATCGCCGACAGGATGTATATCGGCGCAGCCGGCGGTCATTTCGAGCCTTGTGAGGTGAGCGACGCGCGCGCCTGCGTGCTGCGTGAGATTCACGAAGAGCTGGGGCTTACCGAACAGGATATCTCCGGCCTGACCATGCGCTACATCACCCTGCGGCTCAAAAACGGCGAAATCCGGCAGAACTACTATTTCTTCGCCCGGCTCAATACGGACAGGCCGCTCGTCAGCAATGAAGGCATTCTCGAATGGATCAGATGGGAGGATCTGCCCGAGCTGAACATGCCGGTCTCCGCCAAGCATATGATCCTTCATTATGCGTCCGTCGGCCGATTCACAGACAGGCTCTACGCCGGCATAACGACGGCCGAAGACGCCTCCTGCGTCCGCTTTGAAGAGCTGCGCGAATTCTGATCTTACCCTCACGGACACGTCCGAGAACGGCGTGTCCGCCATTTTAATGCCATAATTTTATCAATTCCATCATATTTCCATCAAATCGCTTGACGGCTGACCACATATATGATTAAATAAAATAACTGATTTCATGCACATAAGCTGTACAGATAAGGATGGATGCACTATGTTCGGTCTTCGCTCTGACGGACGCCTCGTAAAGGATATCGATCCCATTGTTATGATCACCCCCTACATTATGCCCAAGCGCGACGACTCACAGGTCATGACCCGCCATGATCTCGATTTTGAAGGCATGACCCAGTATATCCGCGAAAAGCGCAAGGAAGGCGTTCAGGTCACTTACATGGGTCTGATCATCGCCGCATTTCTGCGCACGCTCTGCGAGTATCCCGATCTCAACCGCTTCATTATGAACAAGCGTATTTATGCCCGAAACCATGTCTGCGTATCCTTCATTACCCTCAAAAAGAACCCGGACGACAGTCTCGAAGAGGCCGTCGTAAAGGTCGATTTCCAGCTGAGCGACACCATTTACGACGTCACCCGCCGCGTCGAGGCCGCCATTGCCGAAACCCGCAAGCCCGGTCTGCAGAACAAGACCGATAAGCTGGTCAAATTCCTCCTGTCGATGCCCTTGCTGCCGGATATCGTGGTCGCTCTGGCCAAGCTCCTGGACCGCTACGGTCTGATGCCTTCCTACATCCATCAGGCCAGCCCGTTCCACACCAGCCTGTTCATCAGCAACATGGCGTCTATCGGCATGAACTATATCTACCACCATATCTACAATTTCGGCACCACCAGCCTGTTCTTCGGCATGGGTAAAACCGAGCAGCGCATTCACGCCAATGCGGACGGCACCTGCCGCTCCAAGCGCATTATGCCGATCGGCGCGGTCATCGACGAGCGCATCTGCTCCGGCGCGACCTTCTCCCGTGCATTCAGCCTGATGAAGACCTACATCAACAATCCTTCTCTCCTCGAAAATGCACCCGAAACCATCAAAACCGAAACCAAAATGCGCACCGTTTCCTCTGACCGACAGGTTAATGCGTAAATTCCATCAACATACACCTTTGGAGGCCCCGTTCATCCGGGGCCTCCGTTTTTGTCGTTTTCCATTCGGAGCATACAGAAAACCGGTCCACCGCAAGGATGAACCGGTTTGATTTCCGTTTTCCGGACGGCATTCCCGCCCTCGTCATATGATACACCGGAGGTGTATTTTATGAAAGGCTGTCTTGAAACCTTTGCCTCAATCAGCAGTGAAAACGCGTGCCGCTCGATCTGCGGACAGGTAAGAATCAGTCCCCTGTCCTGCGGCAGCGTCATACAGGCGCACATCCGCGGCCTGCCCGGAAGATCCGGATTTTTCGGCTTCTCCGTCGAGCTGTGCGGACGGACCTATCCCCTGCCTCCGCTGCTGTCCTGCGACGGCGAAGCGCTGATGAGCGTCTACACCGGCGCGTTTCAGCCGGAGGACACACCGGGCGGGCAGATTGTACTGACGACCGATCCGTGTTCTCCCCACCGGGGCGGCGTGATCGCCTGCGGCAGAATCGTTCCCTGCATCAGACAGCCGGGCCGTCCGCCTCAGCCGCGCCCGCTTTTTGCCGCGCCGATTCGTCAGTAACCGGCCTGATCCACTTTCTGCTCAGCAGGCGGCGGATGCACAGCATGCCCTTAACCAGATCCTCGCAGAGCAGCATCATCAGAAACACCATCGTCAGCGGCATGTGAAGCACATTCGCGCCGATCCACGTTACCGGCAGCGCGACGCCCCACAGGCAGCTCAGGTCATACAGAAGACCGATCTTCGTATCTCCGCCCGAGCGGAAAGCGCCCACAATCGTGATATACGGAATGTTTCTCAGGGCGATCTCCAGCGAATAGATCAGGATAATCGTGCTGGCCGTTCTCAGCATCTCCTCGCCGACATTGGCAAACGGCATCAGCACGATGGGCCGGACCAGAATCAGGATAAGGCCCACAAACAGCGACAGAATCGGCATGGAAAACGAGAACCGGCATCCATACAGATATGCTTCGTCGAATTCACCCGCGCCGACCTTCTTGCCCACCATGACCGCACTGGCATGGCACAGGCCCACAAAGAACGCAAATGCGAGGCCTTCAATCGAGGAGAATACGGTATACGCCGCATAGAACTCGCTGCTGGCATTGGAGAAGATCGCCTTATACAGAACTGTACCCAGCGCCCACATCGTCTCATTCAGCAGAACCGGGATGGAAATCGCGAAATACTTGAGAACGAATTCCTTCTTCCAGCCGAAGAAGCTCTTCACGGGCGCAAAGAGGATGTTCTTCTTCCGCATCGACAGGATGAACAGAAGTACCGGAGAAATCCACGAGGAAATCGCAGTCGCCAGCGCCGCGCCGCGTACGCCCATCTCCATGCCGTAGATAAACAGCGCGTTGAACGCTGCGTTGGCGGCAACCGATACCGCGCTTGCATACAGCGGCAGGCGCGCATCCTCCGTCGAGCGGAGCAGCGTCGCCAGCAGATTATTAAGGCCGATTGCCAGATAGCTGAACGCGGCGATTCTGAGGTAGCTCACGCCCAGCTCAATCGTCACCGCATCCTGCGTGAAGAAGCCGATCACAAAATACGGCGCGGTCAGGCCAACAGCCATGAACAGCGTCGATGCGGCAATCGCGCTGAGCGTCGCCAGACCGAAGCTCTTCCGGATATTCGCCTCATCCTTAACACCCCAGTACTGGGCAATAAACACCGAAGCGCCCGAATTGAAGCCGAACAGGACCAGATTCAGCAGAAAAGACCACTGTCCCGCCATGCCGACGGCGGCCAGCGCAGTTCCGCCCAGCGCACCGACCATGATCGTATCAACCAGCGCAAACGAGCTGATCAGGATATTCTGAAGCGAGATGGGCAGCGCCAGCTGCAGCGCGCCCTTCCAGAACATGCCGTCGCCGAAAAACTTTTTCAGCTTCATCTTATAAACTCTCCATTCATCTGTCGGCAGACATTATTCCGCTGCCGTTTCACCCGAATACAGCAGCGCAAAGTCTACGACCAGTTCGGTATCGTTTCCGTCGATATCCTCCATCTGAACCTTGGCCAGGCGCTCGCCTTCCCACTCGACGCCGGTGATGACGCCGTTGGAATGAATGACCTCGGATTCGATCGCCGCAACATAGAAGTGATTGCCAATTGCAGGATATGCGGTCACCAGAACGCCCTCAGAATCCTGCGTCAGCATGACGACGATGCGGTTCTCGCCCTCG
>JAFQQU010000052.1 GCA_017410445.1 Clostridia bacterium
CGAACTGGAAGATGCTGTAGGCCAGCGTGACCGGAACGAGGCTGGAATCGGTCAGCTTGGGCAGGACGGCGTCGATGCATTCCTCGGGGCATACGCCGGAGTATACGGCCAGAGCCTGAGTCAGCTGCGCGCCGTACCAGCGGTCCTTGCTGTTGGCGAAAGCATAGTACAGGCCGTTGGTCTCATCCCAGAAACGGGCATGGGTCGCCTTGCGCAGTTCGTCCGCGGCGGCTTCGTAGCAGGAGGCGTCTTCGCCGAGCATGGTCATGAGGCTTGCGAGGCGGCTGGCAGCAAGCACGGCGAAGCAGTTCATCGGCGCGTCGATGCGGACGGATTCGGTATCCCAGGAGTGCTTTTTGTGGCCCTCAAGATAGGGCTGCCACTCGTAGAAGTTCCAGTACTGCTCGCCTTCCCACTTGGGAATCAGGCCGTTTTCATCGCGGCGGGCGAGGAAGCCATCCACAATTTTCTTGGCGACGGGCAGCATCTCGCGGGCGAAGTCGGCGTCGCCGCTGTAGAGCATGTATTCCTGCAGCTGAACGACGAACATGGCGGAGAAGGAGGGGATGGTGATGCTGCAGCGGGCGGGTGCGCACAGCTCGAGCAGATTATCCTCGCGCAGACCCAGCGCCAGCAGACGGATGCTCTCACGCGGCATGGTGTACTCGCCGAAAGCATAGTAGCCGCACAGCATCTGATTGCGGGAATCCATGGCGTAGAGCGCCTGCTCGCGCCACGGGCAGTCTTCATAATGCTCATGCACGCAGTTGACCAGCGTCTCGCGGCATACGTCGTAGATGCGGGAATGCATGCGGTCGGCGGTCTTGAACTCGGGAACATTGCTCAGCGGGTAGACGGTCGGCCATACGCCGGCATAGTACAGGCGGACCGAACGGGAGCGGACAAACAGCTCCATGTAGCGCAGACCGGCGCGCTTGAACAGATGGGTGAAGCGGCGGCGGCCGGGCTTGGTGATGTAGCGGCCGGCAAAGTTGCGGGTGCCGACGTAAGTGCGCAGGCGCAGGTCGTCGGTATGCTCGCCCCAGCCGATCAGAACTTCGCAGCCGGTCTCGGTTTCAAGCTCGATTTCCATGAGGCCCGCGGTTTCCTTGCCCATGTCGATCAGCATGTAGATACCATCGCCCTCTTCGGCGTGGAAGAGAATGCCGTCTTCCTTCGGGAAGGTGGGGTTGGTGTAGAGGTTGGTCAGCTCGCGCAGGGAGCGGAAGGCCATGGGATTGTGCTGCATGCGCCATGCGGGCGTACCTTCAACCTTGTCGTACCATACGCCGCAGGTCTTGAGCGTCGCTTCAACGCGCGGCAGGAGTTCAAGCTTCTTGACGGGACGGGGATAGAGGTTCATGGAACCGTTAACGGCGATAGCCGGAGTCTGCGGAAGATGCTCGCCGTTCTCGTCGTAATCGAAAGTGTAGCCCAGCTGGCCGGTGATGTTCTCGATTTCGCCGGAGAGATAGCGGGAGTGAGGGTTGCAGGGAACGCCGGGTTCGCTGGCAGCCAGAACCTCTTCGCCGCGGGTGATCTCATAAAGAACGCCGGGGACGCCCTGACGGTATACGCTGCTGTCGGTTACGGTGCAGTAGCCGATGACTTTGAGGGCGTTCTTGCCTTCGACCAGAAGATCGGTTACATCGTATTCATCAAAAACCTTGTACTCGGGATAATCGGCGTACTGTCCGAGGCCAACGGTTTTGTCGTTCAGGCGAACGAAATACTGAGAGTCGGCGGAGATACGCAGAATGGCGCGCTCGCCGGTCAGAGAGGTTTCAAAGTTCTGCTTGAAGACGGTGTAGGCGTTGACTTTGGCGGCTTCAGCACACCAGATCCACTGGGCTTTCTTGAAATACTGCATGGAAATGCCTCCTTGCATTCATATATTACAGTTCGATGGTGAGTGTCAGGGGATTCGCGCCGGTGAGCTCGACGCTGCGGGCGTCGGGCTGACTGCCGCCGACGAAGAGCGTGAAGCGGCTGGCGTCTCGGACGAATTCGCCTTCGTCGTTGACAACGCAGAACGCCTTCTCAGGGATGGCGATGGAGACCTGCTTCTGTTCGCCGGGCGCGAGTTTTACGCGGGCAAAGCCGCACAGGCTGTGATTCGGCACGGCCCACTTGGAGCCTTCGGGGCGGATGTATACCTGAACAATTTCATCGGCGGCACAGTCGCCGGTGTTTTTTACGGTAACGCTGACCGCGCCGTTATCATATGCCGCATCCGAATAGGCGAAGGAAGCGTAGCTCAGGCCGAAACCGAAGGGATAGAGCGGCGTTCCGGTGAAGTAGCGGTAGGTACGGCCGGTCATGGAGTAGTCGTTGAAATCCGGGATATCGGAAGAATCCTTGTAGAAGGTGAGCGGCAGCTTACCGGACGGGGAAACCTTGCCGAAGAGTACGTCCGCCAGAGCAGTTCCGCCGGCCTGTCCGGGATACCATGCGCAGATGATGGCGTTGCCGTCCTCGACGCGGATGGCGCTGCCTGCGGCCAGCACGGTTACGGTGGGCGTGCCGGTCTTCATGACGCGGGCGATGAGCTTCTGCTGGGTTTCGGGCAGTTCGATGCCGGGTTTGTCGCCGGAGCCGTATTCGTTGCCGACGTCGCCCTGTTCGCCTTCGAGCGTGCCGTCCAGACCGACGCAGAGGACGACGACGTCCGCCAGTTTCGCGACCGCTTCGGCTTCTGCCAGCAGATCATCCGGCTGGGCGAGACCCTGAACGCGGTCCTTGTAGAGGTGGCAGCCCTGCGAGTAAAGCACGCGTACGTCCTCGCCGGCAGCTGCGCGGATGCCTTCCAGCAGCGTCGTCAGGCGAGAAGAGGTGCCGTTGTAGTTGCCGACCAGACACTCGCGGCTGTCCGCATTCGGTCCGATGACCGCAATGGTCCGGATGGAATCCTTCCTGAGCGGCAGCAGACCGTCGTTTTTCAAAAGGACCATGCTGCTGCGAGCCATGCGGAGCGCGGCGGCGGCGTTTTCCTTCGTGTCGCACTCGGTATAGGGGATCGCGTCGTATTCGCAGTCCTCGTCGAACAGGCCCAGACGGATTCGGGTCGCCATCATGCGGATGCAGGAGCGGGTGATCCATTCAGGCTCGATGCGGCCCTCCTGCAGCGCGATGAGCAAATTCAGATAGGTGTTGCCGCAGTTGAGATCGCAGCCGTTCCTGATGGCCAGCGCTGCGCTCTCCGGAGCGGTGGAGGTGTAGTGGTGATAGTTGTGAATATCGGCGATAGCCCAGCAATCGCTGACGAAATGTCCTTCGAATTTCCATTCGTCTCTCAGGATGGATTCGAGGGTGGGGCTTCCGCAGCAGGGCTCGCCGTTGACCGCGTTGTAAGCGCCCATGACGGCTTCGACGTCTGCTTCCTTCACCAGCGCTTCGAAAGCGGGCAGATAGGTTTCGCGAAGGTCCTTCTTGCTGACCTCGGCGTTGAAGCCGTGGCGGATTGCCTCGGGACCGGAATGAACGGCGTAATGCTTGGCGCAGGCGGCGGCCTTCAGGTATTTTCCGTTGCCCTGAACGCCCTTAACGAATGCGACGCCCAGACGGCTGGTGAGGTACGGGTCCTCGCCGTAGGTTTCATGGCCGCGGCCCCAGCGGGGATCACGGAAGATATTTACGTTGGGCGACCAGAAGGTCAGGCCCTTATAGATATCGCGGTCGCCGAGGGCAGACTGCATATTGTATTTGGCGCGGCCTTCGGTGGCGATGATTTCGCCGATTTCTTTCTGAGCGTCCGTATCGAACATGGCGGCCAGACCGATGGCCTGCGGGAATACGGTGGCCGTGCCTGCGCGGGCGACGCCATGCAGCGCCTCGTTCCACCAGTTATAGGCGGGAATGCCCAGACGCGGGATGGCGGGCGCATTGTATCGAAGCTGAGTAGCTTGTTCTTCAATGGTCATCTGCGCGACCAGTTCTCTGGCGCGCTCGAGAGCAGTCTTATGATCGATCATGTCAGATTGCCTCCTGATGAATATTCTATCCTATATTATACCACACATGGGGAAGGCAAGGCAACGAGTGAATGGGCGGGTTTGCTACTTTTTTCGGAGAAAGGCATCATTTTGTCAAAAGAATCGCAGTTGCAAAGAGGCGGACGGGATGAGAGAAGACCGGAACTGCGGCAGCCAGACCGCCTTTGGCACATAGACGCAGAAGGGTTATAGATAAAGAAGGAGAGGAGGTGAAGCTGCGGCGGATACTGGATAAAGGTAAAGGACACGTTGGGGAACATGCCGGGAAGCACTTTTTTGAACTATATTTCCTGCATGATTTGAAATGTAAATTATTCATATTGACAGTTTAACAATAAAGGAGTATACTCATCAAATAAGGCGTTTACAGAGGGAGGCGTTTTTGATTTGGCAAAGGTTATTTTTGACGAAGAGCGCTGCAAAGGCTGCGGTCTGTGCGTGCTTCAGTGTCCCAAAAAGATTGTAAAGCTCTCTGAGCGAATCAATGCAAAGGGTTATCATCCGGCGGAGTGTTCCGATCCCGCGGCCTGCATCGGCTGCGCGTTCTGCGCCCGCATGTGCCCTGACTGTGTCATCACAGTAGAAAAATAGGAGGACGGCAGAATGGCAAGACAGATGATGAAAGGCAATGAAGCCATTGCCGAAGCGGCGGTTCAGGCCGGTTGCCGGTTTTTCTTCGGCTATCCGATCACCCCGCAGAATGAAATTCCCGAGTATATGAGCGCGAGACTGCCCGAAGTCGGCGGCGCTTTTGTTCAGGCGGAGAGCGAAGTCGCGGCGATCAACATGGTATACGGCGCTGCCGGTACCGGCGCCCGTGTCATGACCAGCTCCTCCAGCCCCGGAATCTCCCTGAAGCAGGAAGGCATCAGCTATATTGTCGGCGCGCAGCTGCCCTGCGTGATCGTAAACATCGTTCGCGGCGGCCCCGGTCTGGGCTCCATTCAGCCGGCTCAGTCCGACTATTTCCAGGCCACCCGCGGCGGCGGACACGGC
>JAFQQU010000053.1 GCA_017410445.1 Clostridia bacterium
AGCGGAGAAAAATGCTTCTTTCCCTGCATTTTCGCCCGGAAAATCGTGAGATTTTCAGAAAATGCCGCCTTGAGGGGTGGCAGTGGCGGGGAACCGCAGTTCCCCGTCCACAAGCGTTGACTTTGTCAACGCGCAGAGCCCGGACGGAATAATCCGCCGGGCTGCTTTTTTTGTTCGGTTATGTAAGAGAATCCATCGCCTCCGCCGCCCGGTGCGACAATTCTTCCTTCTTCATCGGATGAATCAGATGATTCTCGCAGACATCCGCGCAAACGACGGTACTGACGCCGTTCACCGTCCGCCCAACCTCGGCCTGCGCCGCCTGAATCAGTTTCCAGCCCTCCGGATCCGCCGCCTTGCAAAAGTCAGCCAGCTGAACAATGACGAAGGGCAGCTTTTCATCGCCGAAGTCCCTTCGCCAGACGGCGATCAATTCCTTCAACTCCGCAGCGTATTCCCTGCCCTCCGCCCGCAGACCATCGCTCTCACCCTGATACCAGAAAACACCGCTCAGCGAGAAGGGAACGACCTGCGAAAGACCGTATTCATACAGCGCGCCGTCCTCGTTCCATGCGGCGTCCTTTCCGGCCGCCCGCTCCGGATGCCGCTGCTCAAGGGGAATATCAATGCCTGCCCGTTCAAATGTGCCTGCAGGAACCCAGCTTTCGATGATCGACGCGCCCTGATAACAGCAGATGATCCCGACGGCAGATTGCTTCCGCCGCGTCATTTCATTGCCGGCCAGATAACCGATGGCCGACCGCTGTCCCGCCGTTTCCCGCGTGCTGATCATCCATCCGTCCTGCGGAAAAAACGGCTCGTTGTCTTCCATCCGGGCAGTTGCGAAGAAACGAAGGCTGCCGTTGCTTTCATACTGCTCCTGAGGAAACAGCGTTTCTTCCAGCCGGAGCTGCATATTGGACTGTCCGGCACACAGATACACCTGACCCATCCACACATCCTCAAGCACGATTTTCTCAGTACCCGAAGAAATAATCAACTCATACGGACCGCCGCAGGGCATTTTCTCCAATTCGGCCATCCACTTTCCGTTCTGCGCCGCGGTTTTCTTTATCTGCCCGGCCATGGAAACGGTTATATCTCCTTCTCCCTCTCCGTAAATCCGCACCGGCTTATCCGCTGCAAATACCATGTGCGAAGTAAAAATGGGGTTCAGCCTCATATTTTCCTCCAGATATCCCATGAAAATGCGGGCACACGGCTCATAGCCGGGCCCGCAATCCATGCTGAATTTACAGATTGGCCTTGATCTTCTCGATCATTTCGGCATACTCCGCGTCGGTCAGCTTTCTCTGGCCGGGGTTCATGGCAAACACGCCGCCCCACTCGTACTCGTCCTTGTACTTGGGAACGAGGTGGAAGTGCAGGTGGCAGCCGGTGTCGCCGTACGCGCCGTAATTGACCTTATCGGGATGGAACGCCGCATGAATCGCCTTCGCAGCGCGGGCCACGTCGGCAAAGTATGCATTGCGCTCCTCGTCGGTCAGGTTGACCAGCTCGCTGACATGATCCTTATAGGCGACGATGCAGCGGCCCGGATGGCTCTGCTCCTTGAACAGAATCAGCGTGCTCACGCTCAGCTCGCAGATGTAAATGCCGAATGCATCCAGCAGTTCTCCGCGCATGCAGTATCCGCAGTTGCAGTCTTTCATGGGTATCTCCTCCTGTCAATTGGGTTTGATTCTATTATACTCCCATTTTTTCAGGGAATCAATACGCTCTTTACATTCCCCTTGACGCCTCCGGTGATCTGTGATACATTTACGGCAGAAATCCATTATAAGGAGGGGCTTCCATGCTGCACAATTCCCTGAATTCCGTGGCCTGTCTGTCCGACGCTCAGACCCGATCCATCTCCCCGGAAAACCTCACCGGCGAACCCGGAAAAGGCGCGATGACTCCGGCTGCCGAGGGCACGGCATGGAAAGCCGCGCGCGATCTGGGCGACGGCTGGAAGGTCAATCCGTATCTGCTGATGCCGCCGGGCGAAGTAACCGTTCTGGCCGACATCAGGGGCAGCGGCACCATTCAGCACATCTGGATGACCTCCGGCTCGGGCGACTGGCGCAATCAGATTCTCCGCATCTACTGGGACGGCAGCGACATTCCCGCCGTCGAATGCCCGCTGGGCGATTTCTTCGCCTGCGGCTGGGGCCAGTATGCGCAGATTTCCTCGCTCGCCGTCTGCGTCAATCCCGGCAAGGCCTTCAACGCCTACTGGGCCATGCCCTTCCGCACCCGCTGCCTGATCACCATGGAAAACCGGACAGAAGAGGTCGTTCCGCTGTATTATCAGGTGACCTATGAGCTGGGCGAGGTGCCGGAAAACGCCGCTTACTTCCACGCGCAGTTCCGCCGCGTCAATCCCCTGCCCTACAAGGAGGTCTTCACGCTTCTCGATAAAATCGAGGGCCGCGGCCAGTATGTCGGCACCTACATGGCGTGGGGCGTCAACAACTGCGGCTGGTGGGGCGAGGGCGAAATCAAGTTCTACATGGACGGCGATCAGGAATACCCGACCATCTGCGGAACCGGCACCGAGGACTACTTCTGCGGCTCCTATAATTTCGACGTCGGCGGGCAGTACACCGAGTTCTCCACGCCCTATTCGGGCCTCTCTCAGGTCATCCGCCCCGACGGCGCATACCGCTCCCAGACCCGCTTCTCCCTCTACCGCTGGCATCTGACCGATCCCATCCGCTTCCGGAAGAATTTGAAGGTCACCATTCAGGCGCTGGGCTGGCGCAGCGGCGGACGCTATCTGCCGCTTCAGGACGATCTGGCCGCCGTCGTCTACTTCTATCTGGACAAGCCTGCATCTGTGCTTCCGCCGCTGCCCGACAAGGACGCGCTGGAAATCATCTGACATATTCAGCCGATATGCAAAAGACCGGGACGCATTTTCCGCGCCCCGGTCTTTCTGTATGCATGTTCGGCTGCGTCCGCTCTGATCCGATCCCTTACTCCTCGGCGGCGCTTGCATACCGGCCGATCAGGTAAGGATATTTCCGGTTCATGTATTCCTCGCGCATGCCGGACACATCCGCATAGAAATCGAATTTTCCGCCGACCTCGGTGATGCTCAGGTTGGACAGGTTCTCGATCACAATAAAGTCGCCGCTGTTGTCCTTGCTGACGTCCAGCACGATCACCTGCGGGTCATACGATAGAATCGCGTCCACCGTGCCGGTGCACTTGAAGATGCGTCCGGCCCAGATGTCCCAGCAGCGGGTCAGCTGCGTATAGTCCATCGCCCACGCCTTGCGCGAGTATTCGTTCAGGGTCGGCAGGTAATACACCTCGAAGGAGATGATCGAATCCTGCTTGCCCTCCTGCTGCGCGCGGAAGCGGACGGTGTTGTAGCCGATGGTGTCAAACGTCGCAACGAAGGAGAAGCTGCCATTCTCGTCCTGCGTAAGCGAACCTTCCAGATAGGGCGTGTCCACCGAAATCGTCGCTTCCGGGGCCACGCTGCCGCGGATGGTCATGGCGTTGATCACGGACTTTTTGGAGGTATTGATCGCCAGCGCCAGATCGATTTCCATGGGCTGACGGTACAATACGATATCTGCGCGGGTTTCCTTATGGTGCGCCGTCCTGACCAGAATGGAGATCGGGTTGTCGCCCTGCGGATAAACCGCCACATTGACCGATACCTCGCCCATCGAGCTGACCAGGTCGGTCACGTCCACGCCGTCAACCAGCACCGTCGAGCCGGGCACAACCTCAAACTCCAGCTGATATTCCGACGAGAGGATAGGCTCCTGATTCTCGCCCGGGCTGATCAGCCGGAAGGGCGAGGTTGGCACTTCGACCGTGAAATACACGACCGGAAGCAGCTCCTTACCGCCGTTTACAAGCGTTTTAACCGGCGTCAGGGCGATTTCCGCCAGCTGAACCTCCTCGGAAGCCTTTTCGAACCAGTAGCTGTCAGCAATCTCTACCTTTGCCCTGCCGCCAACCACCAGATAGGACCTCTGCAGCTCCTCGATATAGATCGAGTCTCCGTCCTCTCCGAAGAAGGTGACGACATGGCCGGGGCGTCCGTCCGAAAGCGTAACCGCCTCCAGCAGAGGCTTTGCCAGCATGCCGGTTTCATACATTTTGAGCGTCTGGCTGTTCTGGCGCCAGTAGTAGACCTTATAGACGCCGTAGCCCAGAATGGTCAGGGAAATCAGCCACGTAAGCACGATGATCGCCGCGCGCAGCACCGGAATCACGCTGCCCTGCCATACGCCGGGATCGGTTTCCTGCTGCTCGGGCGCGGGCCTTCCGCCTGCCGCCTTTCTGCGGGCGCCCTCATCCAGCGGATAACCGCATTCCGCGCAGAATTCGGAATTATCAGGCGTTCTCTTGCCGCAATACGGACAGATCATGTGCTCACTCCCTTACGCTTTATTGATGGTTCCGTTGTCGATGCGATAGGCCGCGCCGATTTCCGCCTCGGCCAGGTCGCTCATATCCGTGCAGGTGACGATGGTCTGCACGCCTTCAAATCGTCTCAGCAGATGCCGTCTTCTGCCGGGGTCCAGCTCGCTCATGACGTCGTCCAGCAGGAGCACCGGCCATTCGCCGATTTCCCGGTGCATGATGTCCAGCTCCGCCAGCTTCAGCGAGAGCGCCGCCGTCCGCTGCTGACCCTGAGAGCCGTATACCCTCACGTCCATGCCGGAGAGCAGCAGCGCAAGGTCGTCTCTGTGCGGGCCGACGGTGGAGGTGCCGCGCCGGATGTCGTTCTCGCGGGACAGCTTGAGCGCCCGGATGATGGTATCCTTCAGCGCCGCGCCGGTCTCCTCCGAGGAGATGGACGGCTGATAGGCCGCGGTCAGCCTCTCCGCGCCGCCGGAGATCTCATGATGGCTGATTTCGGCGGACTGACTGATCAGGCCGATGAAATTGCGCCTTCTCTCCATGATGTCCGCGCCGTATTTCGCCAGCTGCGCGTCCCATTCGTCCAGCATGTCGCGCAGCTGCGGCTTCGCGCCGATTTCGCGCAGCAGTGCGTTTCTCTGATTGAGCGCGCGCGCATACAGCTGCAGCGTATAGTAATATCCGGGCCGGATCTGCGAAAGCTCCATGTCGATGAAGCGCCTGCGCTCCGCCGGGCCGTCCTTGACGATCCTCAGATCCTCCGGCGCAAACAAAACGCCGTTCAGGTGGCCCATCAGCTCGCCCGTCCGCTGCAGCGTCCGCCCGCCGATTTTCACGGTCTTGCGGGTCAGAGGGCTCAGCGTCAGGTCAATTTCGTGCGGCCCGTCGCTGCGCTCGACCTCCACGCGCACATGCCCGCCCGGCTGTTCCCAGCGGATGAGCTCCTTGTCGCGCGGAGTCCGGTGCGAGCGGCCCGTGCAGCACAGAATGATTGATTCAACCAGCGCAGTCTTTCCCTGCGCGTTGTTGCCGAACAGAACGGTGACGCCCGGGCAGGGAGAAATCTCCGCAGCTTCATAGTTGCGGAAGTTATTCAGCTGTATCTTCGTAATATGCATACTGATTCTTCTCCCCTGAGGCGTCCCGGTCTTACTTTCTGCTCGCGATCTTCTTTCTCTTCTCCGCGTTCAGCTCGCGCTTGCGCATGCGGATGGACTTGGGCGTGATTTCAACCAGCTCGTCGTCGTCGATGAACTCCAGCGCTTCCTCCATCGTCGGGATGTGGATGTTGGTGATCTTCAGCGCTTCTTCCGCGCCGGCCGAGTTGCGCATGGAGGTCAGGTGCTTCTTGCGGCATACGTTGACGTCGATGTCGCCCGGGCGGCTGTTGCGGCCGACGATCATACCAGAATAGACCTGATTGCCGGGGCCGAGGAAGAGCACGCCGCGCTCCTGAATGTCGAACATGGCGTAGCTGGTGGTGTCGCCGGCCTCAAAGGCAACGAGAGAGCCGACGATGCGGGTGGGAATATCTCCCTTGAAGGGCTCGTAGCCGTCGAAGATGGCGTTCATGACGCCCTCGCCGCGGGTATCGGTCAGGAATTCCGAGCGGTAGCCGAACAGGCCGCGCGACGGAATCGAGAACTCGAGGCGCACGCGCTCCATGCCGTTCATGCTCAGCAGGGTTCCGCGGCGGCGGCCCAGCTTCTCGATGACCGAGCCGACATACTCGCTGGGTACGTCGCACACCAGCTTCTCCATGGGCTCGCAGACCTCGCCGTCGATGGTCTTGTACAGAACGGTGGGCTTGGTAACCGCGAATTCGTAGCCCTGACGGCGCATGTTCTCGATGAGGATGGACAGATGCAGCTCGCCGCGGCCGGATACGCGGAAGGCGTCCGTGGTCTCAGTGTCCTCGACGCGCAGGGAAACGTCGGTCTGCATTTCCTTGAACAGACGGTTTCTCAGGTGACGGGAGGTGACGAACTGGCCCTCGGTGCCCGCGAAGGGGCTGTCGTTGACGCAGAAATTCATGGAGACGGTGGGCTCGTCGATCTTCAGGAAGGGCAGCGGATCGGCGCAGCCGGGTACGCACAGCGTATCGCCGATCATCATCTCGTCGAAGCCGGTGACTGCGACGATGTCGCCCACCTTCGCCTCTTCGCAGGGAACGCGCTTGAGGCCGTCGAAGGTGAACAGGCCCGCCAGACGGGTGGGCGCGGAGACGAATTCGTTGCCGTACTGGCAGCGGACGGCCATCTGACCGGCCTTGATGGTGCCGCGCTCGATGCGGCCTACGCCGATGCGGCCCACATAATCGTTATAGTCGATGGTGGAGATCAGCAGCTGCAGGCTGTCTTCCGGATCGCCCGAGGGGCCGGGAATGTGCTCGATGATGGTATCGAACAGGGGTCTTAAGTCGGTGCCGGGCTTCTGCCAGTCCAGCGTCGCGGTGCCCGCGCGGCCGGAGGCGAAGACGATCGGGCTGTCCAGCTGCTCGTCGGTGGCGTCCAGCTCGAGCAGCAGCTCCAGCGTCTCCTCCACGACCTCGGCGCAGCGGGCGTCCGGGCGGTCCATCTTGTTGACCACGATGATAACCGGCAGATCCAGCTCCAGCGCCTTCTTCAGAACAAAGCGGGTCTGGGGCATCGGACCTTCGAAGGAATCGACCAGCAGCACGACGCCGCCGACCATCTTCAGAACGCGCTCGACCTCGCCGGAGAAGTCGGCATGGCCGGGGGTGTCTACGATATTGATTTTCATGCCGTTGTAGTGAACGGCGGTATTTTTGGACAGGATGGTAATGCCGCGCTCGCGCTCAAGGTCGTTCGAGTCCATGACGCGGTCGGCTACCTGCTGATGCTCACGGAATACGCCGCCCTGCTTGAGCATCTCGTCGACCAGCGTGGTCTTGCCGTGGTCAACGTGGGCGATAATGGCGATGTTGCGAAGGTCATTTCTCGTAATATTCAAATGAAAGACTCCCTTTTCATGTAGGATAGCTTGTGATCTCAACTATTTTAATCGCTTGATATATGAATGTCAACCGCGCGCACGTTAGTAGTTGGTGACTTGTTTTCGGGATTGAAAAAACCCGCCGGGAAAGGCGGGCATATCTCATATTCTCTCTCAATAGAAGCCGACGAAGAACGAGGCCACGGCCACCGTGATCAGCCCCGAAACCGCGATCGCAAGGGAGCTCATCGCGCCCTCGACCTCGCCGATTTCCAGCGCCCTCGACGTGCCCACCGCATGGGCGGACGCGCCGAACGCAAGACCCACGGCAACGCGGTTCTTAATCCGGAACAGGCGGCACACCGCCTCGCCGATGACCGCGCCCAGAACGCCGGTTAAGATGATCGACGCAACCGTCAGCGTCACGATGCCGCCCAGCTCCTCCGAAAGGCCCATGCCGATGGCGGTCGTGATGGACTTGGGCAGGAGAGAAACATACTGCTCATGCGTCAGATGGAACAGCACCGAAAGCCCCAATACGCTTACAAGGCTCGACGCGACGCCCGCAACCAGTCCGCCGATGACCGCCTTCCAGTGCTTTTTCAGAAGCTCCAGCTGCTGATACAGCGGAATGGCCAGACAGACCGTCGCCGGGGTCAGAAGATAGCTCAGATACTTCGCGCTCTCGTTGTAGACGTCATAATCGATCCCCAGCACGACCAGCGCGCCCATCACCAGAAGAATGGCGATCAGCAGCGGGTTGGCGAAAGGCTTTTTCACCTTTTTCTTGATCCACAGGCCGACGGCATAGCCCGCAAGGCTCACCGCGACTCCGAAATACGCCGCATGTCCGATGATTTCCTTCATCTCTTCTTCGCCGCCTCCCTGTCCATGATCCACTGCGCCGTGCGGCCGGTCGCCGCCATGACGATGATCGTCGTCAGCACAATGACGCCCGCGATGGGCAGAAGCGCCCCCTTCATGTCCGTGATGATCTCCAGCAGACCGACCGCCGCCGGAATGAACATGACCGGCATGATCTCCAGCAGATATCCGCCCGCGCGCTTTACCTTCTCCAGCTTCACCGCGCCCGTCGCCAGCAGCGTAAGCATCAGGATCATTCCGTAAATGCTGGCCGGAACCGGCAGCGGCAGCAGCGCGTGCAGCAGCTCCGCCGCTAGCGTCACGCCCAGAATAATCGCAAACTCCATCAACGCGCCCATGCCTTATCCCTCCCGGCTGTATTTTTCGAGGAATCCGCGAAGCGCCTCCTTGCAGCGCTCCGGCTCCTTCAGATAGCTCGTTCCGTGGCCCGCCCCCTCGATGAGCAGCAGCGTCTTTTCAGCCGTACACGCCGCATGCGCCTCCTCCGTCATCCGGCAGGGGACAAATTTATCGTCCGTTCCGTGCAGGAAGAAAACGGGCAGGCGGTTGACCTTCATCGCCTCCGGCGTGCTGAATTCATATACGCCGAAGCCCGCGCGCAGCCGGATGATCTGAGCAACTATCCAAAAAAGTGGCCTGCAGCGGATTTTGAGATCGGTCTCCATGACCTTGAGCATGATTTCTCCGGGCGAGGTGAACCCGCAGTCGGCCAGAATACCGTGAACGCTCCCGGGCAGCTTTTCGGCCGAGGCCATCAGCACGGTGCCTGCGCCCATCGAAATGCCGTCCAGAAAAATCTCTCCGCCGACCCTCTGATCGATGTATTCCGCCCATCTCACGCAGTCGAACCGTTCTTTGATGCCGAAAGTGATATACTTTCCCTCGCTCTCCCCATGCGCCCGCTGATCAATGAGCAGCAGGTTGAAGCCCAGCGAATGATAATACTCCGCGACGCAGGAGAAATCCCGGTATGCCCTGGATCGGTATCCGTGAACCAGAATGAGCGTGCGCTTTCTGCCGGCGTCGATGTAGTGTCCGGCCAGCTTCAGCCCGTCGTGGCTGGTGATATGCACGGTCTCGGGGTTCTGCGCCTTAATCCACGCCTCGCCCGCCGCCATCGCCTCCTTGTATTCGTCCAGCGACACCAGTCCCTTTGAGGCGGACATGCTCTTTTTCTTCTTTTTCGGCGGCTTTGCGCGCACCACGGCGAACTTAAAGAAATAATCCGCCGCAAACAGCGCCGCGCCCAGCAGAATCAGCAGCGGAATCAGCCAGTACAGCATGTTTCACATCTCCTCTGCATTTTTTCGCCGTCCGCTCAGCCGGACAGCCCCGTCAGATGCTTATTCTCTCCGATGACGACGGGCGTCCATACGCCGTCCTCATAATCCACGATCGAAATCGACGCGTTCTCCACCCACGGCACCTCGCCGACCGCCTCCGCAGGAAGCCCCGCCCAGAGCGGCTGCAGGGTTTTGATGAGGGTGGAATGCGTCGCGATGAGCACAGTCTTTCCCTGCTCGCGCTCCGCAGTGCGGCGGCTGACCTCAAGCGCCCGCAGCGCCAGCTCCCGCATGCTCTCGCCGCCCGGACACCGGCAGTTGATCATGTCGCCCATCCACCGGCCCCATTCCTCCGGATATTCACAGCTGAGCTCGCGGAAGGTCTTCCCCTCCCATTCGCCGCCGCGGATTTCCCGGAAGCCCGTCTCTTCCATCAGCTCAAGCCCCTCGTGAGGCGCAATCAGAATCCGCCCGGTCTCCCATGCGCGGCTCAAGTTGCTGGCATAGGCGCAATCGATCTTCATATCCTTCAGCGCCTGCGCGGCCCGCTCCGCCTGCATGCGGCCGAGCGCGGTCAGCGGCGCGTCGAAATCACCGGCAAACCGGTGCTGTACATTGGCCTCGCTCTCGCCGTGCCGGACGAAAATCAGCCTCGTTTTCATTTCCTTGCGCCCTCCCTGCCGCAGCCGCCCGCCGGACGGTCCGCCCGTGTGTATTCTTCGCTTTATTATACCAGAAATTCGTTAAGACGGCTACGCGGCGGGGCGGTTTTTTCGCCCGGCCGCGCACGGTTTGACAAATTGCGCCTTTCATATTATAATACCCCGGTTCCGCTGTTTCCGAACGACCAGAAACGGAGGCGATCTGCGACATGATTTACGTCACCGGCGACATCCACGGGGAAATCGACATCGCAAAGCTGGACGAAGAGCGCTTCCCGGCTCAGCGCTCCATGACCAAGGAGGACTATGTCATCATCCTCGGGGACTTCGGCTTCCCGTGGGGCGGCGAATCGGAGGAGACCGACCGGCAGTATCTTGCATGGCTGGACGAGCGCCCCTTCACCACCCTGTTCATCGACGGAAACCATGAAAACTTCGACCTGCTGTATGCCCTTCCCGAGGAAGAATGGAACGGCGGCAGAATTCACCGGGTGAGCAAATCAGTCCTTCACCTGTGCCGGGGCAGCGTCTTCACCCTTCAGGGAAAGACCTTCTTCGCCTTCGGCGGCGCGCGCTCGACCGACCGCGAACGCAGAACGCCCTACGTCAACTGGTGGCCACAGGAGGAGCCCTCCAAAGCCGAATATCAGCGCGGGGCGGACGCGCTTGCCGCAGCAGGATGGAAGGTTGATTATGTTCTGACCCACGCCGTGCCCGCCTCCCTCTCGCCCGACTGGAACAAGGAGCCGCTGAGCAATTACCTCGAAACCGTGAAGAAGAAGCTGCGCTTCACACACTGGTATTTCGGCCATTACCACGCGGACGTCACCTTCCACCCCGGCCCCTGGTGGCAGGCCCGCTCCCGCTTCGGCAGCTTCAGCTGCCTGTACGACGCGCTGGACAAAATCGAATAGACAGGAAACGGCGCAGGCCCGCGATGAAACACGCGGGCATGCGCCGTTTTGGGGCAGACTATCTGATTGGAACCAGGTCAAATTCATTTCCATCCGCGACCAGCTTCACGGCGCTGTCCGGGGAAATCACCTTGCCGAACTCATAACTGACCAGCTCATGGTATATAACGCCGTTCCTCTTGCCCGAGGAATAGCCGCGTCCGATCAGGTGGACTGTCGACCCGTCATTCATCAGCAAATACGCGCCATTTCCGAATCTTCCGCAGCCTACGCCGTTAATCGACAAGCCCAGCGGAGAAATACTGATATCGAAATCGTAATCAGGGATCCTGTAATGCACGCCGTCCAGATTCCGGTCAAGAAGAACCGAGAACGTCCATTCTCCCTCGGCGACCGGTTCAAGCGCATAGATCTCTTTGCCGTTTTCCCTGTCTCTCCAGTATCCGCGGCTCAAGGTGTGAAAGGTCAGATAGACTCTCGAACCGTTCCGCGGTACGCCGAAGTCGACCTTCAGAACAAACTGCGCGCGGGCAGGATCACTACCGTCGTCGATGCGCAGCGTGCGGGCGCCATATCCGCTGGAAGAAGGGAGTTCCAGCAGAAAATCAAGAAAAAGGCTGTCCTCCATGGGGATGGTTTCCGGATCGGTATTGGAAAGATCCTGCCCGTCAAGCGCTTCGATATCAATCAGGAAGTAAGTATGAATGCCGTCGCCGGCGACCGAATCGAGCGTTACCCGCAGGCCGTCGCCCTCGCAGATCCGGTTGATTTTCTGAAGATTGGCTTCGGGCAGTTCACGGCCGTTCAGGGAGATAATGGCTTCCAGCCATTGCCCGGCCGCGCCGGACGCCAGCGCCGTTGCGCAGGTCAGAATGAGCACAGCGCACAGAACGATCGCCGCATTGCGCCGGACGCCTTTCGGGCGGCGCGAAACGGCGTCGAGCACCCGGACACACGCGTCCCCCGGCGCAGAAACCGAATCAAAAGCGCGCCTGTATTTCGCTTTATCCATCGAGAGTTTCCTCCTTTTCAATGAGTTCGCCGAGCCGCTTCCGCGCCCGGCTGAGACGGGATTTGACGGTTCCTTCGGAAAGATTCAGAATCGAGGCGATTTCCCGGACGGAGTAGTCCTCGTAATAGTGAAGATGCAGCGGAATCGAATATTTCGCGGGCAGGGAGCGCACAAGATCGATCATCCACTGACTTTCCGTCCCGGGCGATGGAACGTTCTCGGGCAGAGGCGCAAAAAGCCTTCTCCACGGCGAGCGCAGCATTGAAATGCAGGTATTGACCGTAACGCGGAGAATCCATGCCTTTTCATGCTCGTCATCCCGGAATTCGGGCGCAAAGCGGTAGAATTTGATAAAGACTTCCTGAAGCGCATCCTCAGCATCCTGCCGCCGCTTCAGGCAGGACACCGCCACCCGGAAAACACGGTGTTTATGCCGCTCTATCGCTTCCATGAGCGCGCGCTCCTTCATGGAATCAGACATAGGACGCCTCCCTTCATGTGGATCTGAAACATGCTTCTGACATATACACGCACGGTCAGAAAAATCGGTTCCCTGTTTGGGTAAATTTTTTATCGGACGAGGAATCCCTGCCGGACCGCGCCGCTTTTTGACATTTTCTGATATATCCTTGTAAAAAGTTGAATCCGGACTTGTACTGCACGCGGGCATTTGCTATAATTTGAAGGAAAACGCACTTTCGCCGATCCGCCGGGATGTGCCGCAGGACGGTTCCCGGGGAGAAGACGCGAAGGGTGGAAAAACAAGGAGGTATACCCCTATGGCAGTTATTTCCATGAAGCAGCTGCTGGAGGCCGGCGTTCATTTCGGCCACCAGACCCGTCGCTGGAACCCCAAGATGGCTCAGTACATCTTCACCGAGCGCAACGGCATCTACATCATCGACCTGCAGAAGACCGTTCGCAAGATCGACGAAGCTTACATGTTCATCCGTGACGTAGCTCTGGAGAACAAGACCATCCTGTTCGTCGGCACCAAGAAGCAGGCTCAGGAGTCCATCGAGTCCGAAGCGAAGCGCTGCAACATGTTCTATGTCAACAACCGCTGGCTGGGC
>JAFQQU010000054.1 GCA_017410445.1 Clostridia bacterium
ATACGAGAGGAGGAACCACCTATGCCTAAGCAGAAAACGCACAGAGGTGCTGCGAAGCGTCTGTCCGTAACCAAGAACGGCAAGATCAAGCGCGCCCAGGCCTATAAGTCCCACATTCTCACCAAGAAGCCCACCAAGCGCACCCGTAACCTGCGCAAGGCTGCCTACGTAGCCAGCGGTGAGGTCAAGACCATGAAGAAGCTCATTCCGTACAAGTAAGGAGGCGAAACTACAATGGCAAGAGTTAAGAGAGCTGTTAACGCTCTGAAGAAGCGTCGTAAGGTATTTAAGCTGGCCAAGGGTTACTTTGGCGCCAAGAGCAAGCAGTATCGCGCTGCAGCCGAGCAGGTTCGCCGCTCCCTGCGTTACGCGTACGTTGGCCGCAAGCTGAAGAAGCGTGATTTCCGTCGTCTGTGGATCGCCCGCATCAACGCCGGCGCCCGCATCAACGGCCTGAGCTACTCCAAGCTGATCAACGGCCTGAAGGTTGCCGGTGTTCAGATCGACCGCAAGATGCTGTCTGACATCGCGATCAACGACGCCGCCGGCTTCGCGAAGCTGTGCGACACCGCCAAGGCCGCGCTGAACAAGTAAGCAAAGCAATGAAAGAAGCTGCTTCGTCCCCGATGGGATGAAGGGCTTCTTTTTTTGTTCCTGAGAACGGAAAGGGTGGATTTGGCCTCCGTTCTGCGATATAATGGGAGAAAAGAAGCAGGCACACGGTGCGGCCTGCATCATTATATTCCTGAGGATCGGGAGGACGGAATATGGATAAATACTTTGCGTGGTTCGGCCTGAAGGGATCTCTCGTGCTGACGGCGCTCCTGTCGCTTTCAGCGCTGCTGGCGGCGGTGTTGTTTCCCTCTCAGGCGCGGCTTCTGTGCTTTCTGGCGATGCTCATGTCCAGCGCGGGGGACGTTTTCCTGATGCGCTTCCCGGGGATTGTGAGAAGGGTGCCGAATTTTTTCGCCGTGGGCGCGGGATGCTTTATGCTGGCGCACCTGCTGTATACGGCCTGCTTCGGCCTGAAGATCAGAAGCGCGGGACATGCTTTTCTGAACGGAGGCGTCGTGATTGCGCTGGTCATTGCCGCGGTGTGCCTGATCTGCTTTACTGCCGCCTGTAAAAACAGAAGTCAGCTGCCGCTGGCAATTGCGTATCTTCTGGTGATCATGGTCAACTGCGCGACGGTGTTTTCCTATGCATGGGGCAGCGGGGCGGGAAGTCTTGCCGGGTGGTCGGCGGCGGTCGGCGCGGCGTGTTTTCTGGCGTCCGACCTGGTGATCGGGCTGGGGCTGCTGGTGAATGTTCACCGGTATGATGATCTGATCTGGTGGCTGTATCCGATCGGGCAGGCGCTGCTGATTCTGGGCGCGGGCCGGTGATGGGAACATATAAAGAACGTCCGTCCGACGGTTGTGTCGGGCGGACGCTTTTGCATGACGGGTTACAGCGATTTTTCGAGGCGCACGCAGCGGCCCAGAATCAGCACGGTCTTGAGATCGACCACTTTTCCCTCGTATTCGTAGTTGTAGGACTGAAGGAGGAGGCGGCCGCCGTCCTGCTTCTTGATTTTGCGGACGAGGCGCACGCCGTCGATCTGCAGCAGCATGATGGCGTCGTCCACAGGCGTGGGCGAGGGGACGGTCAGCAGCAGGTCGCCCGCGTAGATGCGGAAGCCGCGCATGGAGTCATCCTCCTGACGGAAGTAGACCACCTTGTCCGGATGGCCGCCCTCGATCTTGCCGCTGATGATCGGCAGCAGGCGATGATCGATGACCACGCCGTCGGGCCCTACGATCGGCACGCGCTTGACCACGCCGCCGAGGGCGTCCAGCCAGGCGTCGGTCGCGGCCTGCGTCTCCTGAACCTCTTCCTTCGTGGGCTTGGGCTGCACGGGCAGCACATAGGGACGCGGGCGCGGACGCAGCTCGACCGGCGCTTCCTGCGCCACTTCCAGCTCGGTGGATACCGGATTCTTCACGCCCAGCACCTTGAGGATGCGCTGCGCCTGATCGTCGGATACGATTTTGCGGCCGGATTCGACCTCGTTGATGAAGGATTCGGCCATGCCGCATTTCTTGCCGAGGGCTTTGGGGGTCATGCCCGCCTTGAGGCGAGCAGCCCGGATGGTGTCTCCCAGTCGACTCATGAATAGGTTCCTCCTGATAATGAATTCGTGTTGGCCGCCGCCTGCTTATTCGGACAGGGCGGCGAGCAGAGAACGCCTTGCGGCGGTGAAAGCGGATACGTCGTATTCCACATCGCGGAAGGAGCGGAATACCGAGGCGCAGATGCTGTCTGCGCGGGACTTATCGGTTTTGGCGAGGAGCTTCAGCAGCTCGTATTCCTCGGCGCTTTCGCGCTGCGCTTCCAGGCGCATGGAGAGCCAGGGGCCGTCCGTGCCCGGATAGAGGATGTGGGTGTCGCCCGCGGGCAGGAAGCAGACGTTGTCGGTGTTGTGATGCTCGGGACAGTTCTGCTCGAACGGGTCCTGCCCGGGCTGATAGTGGTTGGACGCCCAGTGGAGATATCCGGTGAGGTCGTATTTGTAGTTGCCCCAGTGCAGGTAGCGGGTTGCCAGCAGCGGATAATCCATGAAGCGGTTGATGTAGCCGTATTCGCGCGGCACGCAGCACACATAGTGCCAGATTTCAGCGCCGTTTGTGCGGAAGGATTCGATTTCGGCGCGGTGCTTGTCGTATTCGGAGTTGAGCGGCACCCATACGTCGAGCGCGCCGTGGAGATTTCCGTAGCTCATGGCGTCGCACAGCCGGATTTCGGGCACGATTTTGTGAATCAGGCCGCAGAGCGCGCGGAACTCGGTGGCGTTGGCGTCGTTGGGCTCGTCGGCGACGCCCATGACGCAGTATTCGGTCAGTCCGTTTTCATCGAGAACGGCCTTGAGCGCGGGCAGATACTGCGTCAGGTAGCAGTAGCCCTCGTAGGACATGGAGGGGATGCGGCCCAGCAGCAGGATGGTCGATTCTTTCCAGCTCTTGCGCCACGCTACGGAGGGCAGGTTGAAATACTTCATGCCCGACGCCTGATAGGAGCGGATGACCTCGAGCAGCTCGGAGAAATCGAACTTCCACTGATTCGGAGCGACTTCCTCGGCCTTGACGCCGCTGACATACATCATGTTCTGATGCAGACGGCGGAGGGCGGCGAGGTATTTGGCGTCGGTCTCGTCAAAGGCGTCTGTGCCGGGCGTGAGATTGTGATACTTTTCAAGCATCGCGCGGCGGTATCCGTTGATCATGACGAGGGTCTCTCCGGGCAGGCGGACGGAATAGACGGTGAGATGCACGGGAATGGTAAGTCCGTTTGCCGAGAGGGTGAAGTCATACTCGCCGGGCACAGCGTTTTCATCGATCTTCAGCGCGATATAGAGGCCGCCCTGACGCGCGTCGCCCTCGACGTCCACCGTGCCGTCGAAGGTTCTCAGGCAGTCGTAGAGGCGGTAGGGCGCGATGCGCTCGGGCCAGTGGGGCTTGCGGTCGGCCTCATCGATGCCGTGGTTTCTCTCAACCATGACCGAGCGGAGCGCGTATATCTCGGGGATTACGCCGTCGGGCAGGCCGTCAAAGGAGATGGACATTTCGGGCGATCCGAGGCCGGAGAAGAGAATCTGGCAGGAAGCATATCCCCCGCGGGCGGAGAAAACGTCCGCCGTGGCAGCGGAGGACGGATATTCGAACCGGTCCGGGTAAGTGAATTCCGCGGAAGAGACGACGGTATACAGCATGGCGAACCCTCCTTATAATCATCCGGGCGGTTAATGCAAATTCACGCATCTATTATAACTTGAATGAAGCGCGGATGCAAGATGAAAGTCGGCTTTGGCGCGCGGGCACACTTGACGGAAACTCCGGCGGGGCGTACAATACTTACTGTATTCTGAACGCAGGAGACACAAATAATATGAAAGTCACGGGAAAACAGAAAAACAGCAGGATGTGCGTCATCTGCGGCATGGACAATCCGTTCGGGCTGAAAGCGCCGTTTTACAACATGGAGGACGGCAGCGTGATGACGAAATTTATGTATCGGGAGGAGCATCAGAGCTATCCGGGCCGCGTTCACGGTGGGCTGATCGGCGCGATGCTGGACGAGCTGGGCTTCCGCGCCTGCTGGGTAAAGGACGACAGCGTATGGGGCGTAACGATGAATCTGGAGACGCTGTACAGAAAGCCGGTGCCCTATGGAGAAGAGCTGATCGGCCGGGGCAAGGTCGAGCGGCAGACAGCGCGCTTTGCGCAGGTGAAGAGCGAGATCATGACCATGGACGGCACGATTCTGGCCAGCGCGACCGGAAAATTCCTGCTCATGGGGCTTAATCAGATCGCCCAAAACGCGGAGGTGCACGAGGAGCTTCACCTGATGGTGGAGGATGATGTTGCGGAAATCAATTTCGGATCGGGGGATGGACATGAAGAATGATATTGTGATCCGGTTTGCGCAGCCGGGCGACGAGGGAACGATTCTTTCCTTCATTCACGGGCTGGCGGAGTATGAGAATATGTCCTCGGACGTCGTGGCGACGGAAGAGCTGCTGCATGAATGGATCTTTGAAAAGAAGAAGGCCGAGGTGCTGTTTGCGGAAGTTGACGGCAGGGAAGTGGGCATTGCGCTGTTCTTCCACAATTTCTCCACCTTCCTGGGGAGAGCGGGGATTTATCTGGAGGATCTTTTTGTGCTGCCCGAGTACCGGGGGAAGGGCTGCGGCACGGCGCTTCTGAAGAGGCTGGCGCAGATTACTGTGGAGCGCGGCTGCGGGCGTCTGGAATGGGCGTGTCTCGACTGGAACAAGCCGAGCATTGATTTTTACCTGTCTCTCGGCGCAAAGCCGATGGACGAATGGACGACCTACCGCCTGACAGGGGATACGCTTCTGAAGATGGCGGAAAAGTGAGGAAGGGATATTGATGACATTTGAAACGGAACGCTTGATTCTTCGTCCGTGGAAGGACGAGGATGCAGCGGCGCTTTATAAATATGCTTGCGATGAGCGCGTCGGCCCGCCTGCCGGATGGCCGCCGCATACAAGCGTGATGAACAGCTGCGAGATTATCCGTCTGGTACTGAGCAAAGAGGGCACCTATGCCGTGGTGCTGAAGGAGACGATGGAGCCGGTCGGCAGCCTTGGCGTGATGAAGCAGGGTCAGGGCAGCGCGGAGATGACGGAGACCGAGGCAGAAATTGGCTACTGGATCGGCGTTCCCTACTGGGGACAGGGGCTGATTCCCGAGGCGGTCCGCGAAATTCAGCGGTACTGCTTTGAGGAGGCGGGTATGACGGCGCTCTGGTGCGGCTATTTTGACGGAAACGAAAAATCAAGGCGCGTACAGGAGAAATGCGGGTTTACGTATCAGATGACGAAGAAGGACGTTCCCTGCGCGATCGAAGGGCTTTTGAGAGACGAGCATTTCACGCGGATTACGCGGGAGGAATGGAAAGCGTCCGGGAGATAAATAATTATGAGGGAGTCGCTCAGACGGGCGGCTCCCTCATGATGTATTTACTTATTCCGCCTTCATGCTCAGGCGCTTGAGATATGCGCCCTTTCTGCCGGTATATTCCTTCGGGGACTGAACGATCAGATAGCTGAGGCCGTTGGGCATGTCCCACTTGGGCGAGAGGCGGGCGGCGGCGTTTCCGTTGACAGTCACATCGCATCCGGATTCATCCCATTTCAGCACGATATCGGCCCACTGTCCGGCGGGGCAGAGGGGAGAAACGGCTTCGAGGGTATAGGCGGCGTAATGCGGGGCGTAGGGGTCGGTCGGGTTGAACCAGCGGTCGGTCAGCGACAGGGTAAGGCCGTCTCCGGCGGGCATCATGCGGACGGAGACCTCGCCCTTCTTTGCCGCCGGGAAGTTCCACACCACGCCCTGCATGGGCGAGACGAGGCGTTCGTCGCCGGTGGTTTCGATATAGACCGCTTCTTCGCGCGTGCCGTCCGGGTCGGGCAGCAGGAGCGCGCCGTTTGTGCGGTTCCACGCGCAGTGGCCGTTCCAGACGGGGCGGCGGTAGCCGGAGATGCTCTTGACATAGACCTGCGTGCTGACTTCGCCCAGACCGTTTCTGAAATCCTCGCTGCGTTCGGTTTCCGTGAGCCACTTGGGATCGAAGATCAGCATGCGGCGCGTGTATTCATGCTGTCCGCAGCACAGGAGGATTTTTCCGAAGGGCAGCTCGACCGCCTGGAACTGATGGACGGATTTATCCAGCCCGATATTGCCCCCGCTGATGCGGAAATCGCAGGTATTGCGGATGGGATTGAGGAAGACCTCGCGGAAGCCCTTCCATGTAAGGCCGTCGTCCGGGGAGATGGCGGCGTGGTTTGCGTCTCGGTTGGTGAACACGTCCTCGCTGCGGCCCTCCATTTCCGCGGGACCGAGCTTCGGAAGGACGGCGGACTTATTGGCTTCGGCGAGCGGCTGGGTATTGCAGAAGAAGAACAGCATTTCGCCGGTGGAGAGGCGCATGAGGGTGGGCTGGGTGTTGGTGCCGTGGAGGTTGGTCGGCTGCGGCGCGGTCCATGTCTCGCCGCCGTCGAAGGATTCATACATATAATGTACATCCTGCGAGGTGCGCGCGATCATGAGCACGGAGCCGTCCCTGCGCTCGATGAGGGTGGGCTCGCACGCGCCGTTCTGCCAGCGGGTGCTCAAATGCGGCCAGACGGCTTCATGCGCGGGCGCGGTTTCAAGGGATGCGACGGCCCAGCTTTCGCCGTTGTCGTCCGACCGGGCGACGACCGGGTGCTGCGGGGTATTATCCGTCGGGGGAATCTGCGCGGGGATGAGTATGCGGCCGGTGGACAGCGCAATGCCCGGGCGGGGAAGGAAGTTGCCGTCTGCGATTTTGACCCATTTTGCAGGCGTTCCGGGGCCTTCGTCGGTGAGAACGGCCTGCCAGTCGGCCGCGCCCTCGGGCACGGCGGGCATTTCGGCGTTCTGCCAGCCGCCCTCGCCCTTGACGTAATAGGAATTGAACCAGCGGCCGGTATGGGGGTTCAGGACGCCGGAGCAGAAGAGGGAATTGTCTTCTACGTCATATCTTTTCCATGTGAAGCCGCAGTCGGCGGAGGAGAGATAGAAGCGGGTTTCCTCGTCGTGTCCGTAGACGCGGATTTCGCCGTCCGGCAGGACGCAGAGATCCGCCCAGGTGTTGGAAGGGTGTGTGCCGACAACGACGGGGGCGTATACGCGCTGAAGGCGCTTTTTTTCCTGATCGGAGAGGCGGGCGAGCATGGCGGGGATGCGGTGCATGGTTATTTCAGCTCCTTAGTGACCGAATGTCATGATTCAGAATTGATTCCGCTTGATGATAACGGCGAGAGCGGCTCCGTGGATGATAACGCCTGCAAGTACGATGAGACGGAAGTGGTCGCCTGAAATGATCTCAAAGCCATTAAGCAGCAGGCCGATGCAGAGAATCAGCGTACCAATCAGACTGAGCCATTGACTGATGCTCATGTTTGGTTTCATTATCGGTAATCCTTTGTGCAGTGTTGAGTTAATGAAGGAAAAACGGCGCGCATCCGGGTGAGGGATACGCGCCTTGAATGGTTTTAGTCGATCTGAGCCAGCGCCTGTTCGATATCGGCGAGGATATCGTCGATGTGCTCGCAGCCGGTGGAGAAGCGGATCAGGCCCGGGTTGACGCCCGCGGCGACCAGCTGCTCGTCGGTCAGCTGACGGTGCGTCGCGGAGGCCGGATGCAGCACCAGCGTGCGGATGTCCGCAACGTGCGTGACGATGGAGGCCAGCTTCAGGCTGTTCAGGAATTTCTCCGCATTGGCGCGCGGGCCCTTGATGGTCACGGAGATGACGCCCGAGCAGCCGTCCGGCAGATACTTCTGCTGAAGCGCGTGATACTTATCGCCCGGCAGCGCGGGATAGGTGACCGCCTCGACCTTCGGATGATTGGCGAAGTATTCTGCAACCTTCTCGGCGTTGCGGCAGTGGCGCTCCATACGCAGCGGCAGCGTCTGAAGACCGAGGTCGAGCAGGAACGCATCCTGCGCGCTGGGCAGCACGCCGAAATCGCGCATCAGCTGCATGCGGCACTTGATTACGAACGCAGCCGCGCCGTAATCGGCGTATACCGTGCCGTGATAGCTCGGGTCGGGCGTGGTGAACTCGGGGAATTTGCCGTTCCTCCAGTCGAACTTGCCGCCGTCTACGATGACGCCGCCCACCTGCACCGCATGGCCGTCCATGTACTTGGTGGTGGAATGGATGACGATATCCGCTCCGAACTCGAACGGACGGCAGAGGACGGGCGTGGCGAAGGTGTTGTCCACGAACAGCGGGATGTTGTTGTTGTGCGCCAGCGCGGCGAACTTCTCGATGTCCATGACCGCCATGGCCGGGTTGGCGATGGTTTCGCCGAAGACCAGCCGGGTGTTGGGCTGAATGGCCTTCTGAAGGGTCTCGAGGTCGTCGTCGAGCCCTACGAAGGTGCACTCGATGCCCAGCCGCTTCAGCGTGACGGCCAGGAGGTTGATCGTGCCGCCGTAGATGGTGCCGGTGCTTACGATATGGTCTCCGGCCTTGCAGATGTTCAGGATGGCTAAGAGGTTTGCCGACTGGCCCGAGGTGGTCAGCATGGCCGCGACGCCGCCTTCCATGGCTGCGATCTTGTCCTCTACGAAGCCGCAGGTCGGGTTGGAGATGCGGGAGTAGATGTGGCCCTCGGTCGGGCAGTCGAACAGATGCGCCATGTATTCGCTGGAGGTGTATTCATAGGTCGTGCTCTGATAGATGGGCAGGGTATGGGTTTCGCCGTTTTTGGGCTGATAACCGGCGCGGATGGCCATGGTTTCGATTTTCATGGAAGAAAGCTCCTTTCGTAAGGGGGATATTCCGGGGGCAAACTGCAGGAGAACGCCATGGAATCCTGCAATAGAGCGATTATTAAAATAATAACAAAAATCGCGGGGAATCACAATAGATTTACCGCGATTTGTGAAAGTTTTTTACCAGACTCTGGCGACGCCCGCGTTTCTGAAGTAGTGGGATACGATTTCCTCGGCGGTCTTTCCCTGTTCGGCCATACCGTATGCGCCCCACTGGCTCATGCCGACGCCGTGTCCGTAGCCGCTGCCGGTGAAAGTGATTCTGCCGTTGTCCATGGAAACCGAGGAGAGCAGGGTGGACTTGAGCTTTGTGCTGTCGAGGTTAATCCTGAGCGAGGGCGCGGAAACCTTCTTGCCGTTGATGAGGAAATACGCCGTGCGGCCCGATTCGCCCTTCTCGCCCAGCTCGATAGAGGTGATTTTTCCTACGTCTGTTCCGCTGGCCTTGGCGGCCTGTGCGACTTCGTCTGCGGGGAAGGAAACCGTCCAGCTCTTGACGCTGGTCGGGGCCTTGTCAGAGTCGGGCGATTCGACCGCCTGCGTGTAGACAGGGTCGGCCTCCTTATAGTCGAGCGCGAGGGTGGGGAGCTCGGTCATGCCGCCTGCATGGGCGTGGAACCATGCGTAGGGCAGCTCTCCGTTAACGCTCAGCACTTCGCCGCGCGTGTCGCTGACCGCCTTTTCGATGCGCTCGTTGATCTTCTCCGCGCTGTAGGCCTGCGCCTCCTTGATATCGGTAGAGATATCCGCGCCTTCATAGGCGGATTCCTTCTCGTCGATGAACTTGAGCACGAACGTGCGCGCGAGGATGGCCTGCGCCTTGAGCGCCTCCATGGGCCAGTCGTTGCGCATTTCTCCGGCCAGCACGCCCATGACGTAGCGTTCAACGTCCATCTCTTCGTAGGTCTCGTTTGCGGTATCGTATACGGTCAGGACGGGCACTCCGCCGCGCGTTTCGAGCCCGTCCGGAAGGGACGGAACGGCGATTTCGCCCTGAAGCACAGGGGCCTTGCTCGCTTCCGGCTGAATCTCTTCCTCCGCGCCGGGGAACATGCTGCACGCGCTCAGGCAGACGGCGAGCAGCAGGGTCATGAGGGTAAACCAGTTTTTCTTCATAAACAAAACACCTCCCGTTTGCCGCTAGTTTGGGCAGGCGGGAGGGAAATTATGCACGCATGAGACGCGCGGAAAATGAGCTTCTGCGGGGCCTGGGTCATTGGGCGTCTTGTGAGC
>JAFQQU010000055.1 GCA_017410445.1 Clostridia bacterium
GTCTACTCCTCTTCATCATCGGGAATTATCCAATTGATGCTATCTATTATACTCAATCAGATGTTAAAGATCAACCGACTTTTTTCTCAGACAGTTTTTTAACATAAACCCACGCGTAGTTGCCCATTGCGAACAGGCTGAATCCCACGGCAAAATACATCAGCACCTCGCCGACCGTCCTGACTGTCTCCCACGCATGCCACGGGAACACCAGCGCGACCGCTGCAATCAGCATCGCCGTCGCCGCCTTGCCGGCCCAGTTGGCCATGACCACGATCTTCTGGCCCTTGACGCCCTTCAGCAGCACCGCGCCGCCCAGCACCATGAGAATCTCCTTGGCTACCAGCACGACCAGAACCCACATCGGCAGATACTTCGTATCCACCAGACAGAAAATCATCGTCAGCGTCATCAGCTTGTCGGCCAGCGGGTCCATGAGCTTGCCGAAGGAAGTGATCTGGTTCCACTTGCGCGCAAGGTATCCGTCCAGAATGTCCGTAGCGCCCGCCAGCAGGTATACAATCAGCGCCGCAGGCTGCATGCCCGAATAATACAGCGAAACGAAAATCGGAATCATACACATGCGCAGAATGGTCAGAAGGTTGGGCAGATTCATCATTGCGTTCATCATCCTTTGTTCAGTTTATTCCTCTTATTGGCATTATAATGCCTTTTTGCGGCTTTGGCAACCTGCGAGCTGTTAAAACGAATTGGCAGCGTCCGTGTTGCGCGATGTCCGCTCATCCGGTATAATAGAAGCATCATCCGTACACGAGGTGATCTTCATGGAAATTCTGATCGAAAAAGGTCTGCGGCGTCTGACGCTCATAAGAGACGGCGCTCCTTCCCTCGTTTTCCCCATCGCGCTCGGCAAATGTCCTGAAGGACACAAAACGCACGAGGGCGACGGCCGCACGCCCGAAGGGGAGTACTATGTCTGCACGAAAAACGAAAAGAGCAAGTTTCACCTGGCGCTCGGCCTGAGCTACCCGAATCCAGATGATGCGCAAATCACTCTGAATCATGGCGCTATCACGCCCGAACAGTTCTCGGCCATCCTTGATGCGCATGCTCATATGCGCCGTCCCCCGTGGGACACGCCGCTTGGCGGTTTCATCATGATTCACGGCGGCGGCATCGACGGAGACTGGACCGCCGGCTGCGTCGCGCTCCGCAATGAAGACGTCGAAACGCTGTTCGCCCTCTGCCCAATGAGGACAAGGGTGCGCATTGTTCCGTAGCGATTTCTGATTTCTCATCTCCTCCCTGATCAATGACACAATTCATAAGGAAGGTGAAATACATGTCCAGAAAGAGTCTTGCGCTGTCCAGAGGAAAAGCGCTGTTTGAGAGCGTTCTCTTGACTGCCGACCGTTTCCCGGTTTCGTTCGTTTACAGAGATCAGTCCTATTCCTCCCTCGCCAGTCTCACCCTCGCTTCCCGCGAACTCACCGAAACCCTCTCCGGGTATGCGCTGAATGCCGTCTGGCAGGTCGACGGCGAGCTCTCCGTCCGCATCTCGGCTTCATTCAACGCCGAATACGCGCAGAGCGAATACACCGTGTATTTTGAGAACAACGGCTCGTCGCCCAGCGGGATTCTCCGGGATGTCTGCGCGCTGAACCATGTCTTTGAAGGTGATGCTCCCGTGCTTCACGGCATTCTGGGCGATCATCAGAATTATTATGCGCCTTACGAAACCGATCTCTGCAAACAGGACGCCTACCATGAATCCATCGGCGGCCGTGCGACGCATGTCGCTTTCCCCTACTTCAATCTGACGCACGGCGAGGGCGGAACGCTGATCGCCCTCGGATGGGCCGGAACATGGAACGCACTCTTCTCCTCCGCAGCCGCGGGCGCAAAGGCCGTCATCCGCAGCAACCCGACGCTGAACGCCGTCCTTCTCCCCGGAGAGTCCGTCAGCTCCGGTCTGATCGTGCTGCTGTCTTATGAAGGAAGAAACGAAACCGACGCCATGAACCTGTGGCGCGAATGGTTTATCCGCTGCAACATGCCGCGCGCGGATCGGTCCGGCGCCGGAATCAATCCATTCTCCACCGCCTTCTTCGCCTATGATACCGGTCTGCCGAATTCGGACGGCAGCATCTCCGAGCGGCATTATACCTGGAAGCCGTCCATGGAAAAGCTGCTTTCTGAAGGATTGAAGCCGGATTTCCGCTGGTTTGACGCCGGCTGGTATTTCGACCCGGCCGGAAACACCGTCGAAAGCGACTGGTGGGGCACCATCGGCAGCTGGGAACTGGATACCGTCAAATGGCCCGGCAAGACCTTCCGCGAATCGGTGGACGAATTCCACCGGCGCGGCATCAGGACGTTTGTATGGTTTGAGCCCGAGCGCGTCACCCATGTGGACGACCTTGTAAAAAACTACGGTTATAAAAAGGAATGGGCCATTGAGGCCGGCGGCGCGATTACCAACAACATCGGCGACCCCGAATGCCTCGAATGGACGGCCGGCCGCGTCATCCGGATGCTGAAAGACAACGATATTGACCTCTATCGCGAGGACAACAACGCAAATCACAATCAGACCTGGCGCAGGCTCGATAAAGAGCATACCGAAGCCCTCGGCCTGCCCCGCTATGGCGTCGCCGAGAATAAGTCCATCGTCGGACACTATCGACTGTGGGATAAAATCATCGATTTCTGCCGCGCATCCGGCAAATGCACCTTCGTCGATTCCTGTGCGAGCGGCGGCGGCAGAAACGATATCGAGTCCCTCCGCCGCGGCATCCCCTTCATGCGCAGCGACGCCGACCGGACAACTACTGCGCTCCGCCTGTCCATGTCCGCCTCCTTCAACCAGTGGATTCCCTTCCACGGGGCGGCCACCAAGGAAACCGCCGGTCAGGTGGACCCGAGCGTAGGCGCAGGCAGCGACGGATATGTCTTCCGCGCGTCCTATCTGCCGGTATTCAACTACTCCGAAGCGTATCTTCACAATCCCGAGCTCGATTTCGACCGCATGCGGCGCTATGTCGGCGAATGGGAGAGCATCCGTCACCTGCTCACGCGCGACATGTACGTTTTGACTCCGTGGCACGCCAGAGATAACCGCACCGGATGGACCGCCTTTGCATATGACGCGCCGGAGCTTCGCGAGAGTCTGCTTCTGGCCTTCCGAATGGAGGATTGCGAAGAGGAACGCTGCGCCGTCCGCCTGCCCTTTGCGGATTCCGGCGCACAGTACGAACTGACCGACGCCGATACGGGTGAAGTCCGCGTTCTCGGCGGCGCACAGCTGAACGAAGAGGCGCTTACGCTCTCTCTGCCCGAAAAGCGCTCCTGTATGATGCTGAGAATCCGGAAACTCTGATTTCTCCGCTTCAGGAAAGGCTGGGGCACACATGAAGCTGATTCTATCCTCACGCGATTTCCGGAACGAAGCATCGCGCCGGGTTATCCTCTCCCATCTGCCCAAGCCGATCGGTCAGTGCCGGGTTTTGTTCATTCCCAACGAGAAGTGGACGCCCGAGCGGCTGAATACCGGCTTCTATTCCCGCCGGCTGCAGGAATTTGGCTTTTCTGAAGGGGCAATCTTCATCTTCGATCCGCGCTGCCCTGATGCATTCCGCAATCTGACGCTTGACGTGATCTATGTCAGCGGCGGCAACAGCTTCGAAATGCTCTCCCTCCTGCGCCGCTGTGCATTCGATCAGGAGATCGTCCGCCTCGTTCATGCGGGCGTTGTCTACATCGGCGGAAGCGCCGGCGTGCATCTGGTTTCGGCGGATCTGACGCATCTCTCCCGCTATGACGCCGTTCCCGAAGGAATGACCGATTTTCAGGGGCTGGGACTGTTCCACGGCGTCCTTCTGTGTCACTTCACCGCGGACCGTCAGGCGCATCTTGACGAACTCCGCAGCTCCGCTGTTTATCCCGTCCATCCGCTGACGGACGCCGATTCCATCGTTATCACCGATTGATTCAGAATAATCCGTTCATTTCAGTGCGTTCTCCGCTTTGCCGGGGAACGCATTTTCATTTATTCAGGAAAAAGATGCATAACTCTCCCGTTTTTTGCCGATGATAAAAGCAAAATCATACCGGGAGGACTTCACATGAAGAGACCGATCCTTCTTCTCATGCTTTTTTCTTTATTTGCCATACTCCTGCTGCCGACCGACGCCTGCGCACAGCCCGATTATCTTCGCCTGCACATCATCGCAAACAGCGATACCCTGATCGATCAATCGGTCAAACTGGGCGTGCGGGACGCCGTCCGGGAATACACCTCACAGCTCATGAGTCAATGTAAAGACGCCGACGAAGCATGGGAGCTTTTGAAGACGCATGAATCCGCTTTACTGGATGCAGCCCGTTCTGCTGCTGCACAATACGGCTTTGATGAACCGGTCGCTCTGGAAATGGGCGTATTTCCCTTCCCCGACCGCTTATACGGAGACGAGCACGTTCCCGCCGGTGAATACCGCGCCGTCCGCATCACGCTGGGCAAAGGAGCGGGCAGGAACTGGTGGTGCGTAGTCTACCCATCGCTCTGCCTGCCTTCCGACGCCGATCTCAGTCAGCCCGTTGAGTTCTATTCATCCATCTGCCGCTGGGCGCTGCGCCTCCGGGAGGTGCTGTTCGGACGATTCTGAAAAGACGCATCCTCTGCGCCTTTCTCCTCGCGCTCCTTCTTCCGGTCCTGTGCCTCCCTCTTATCCGCTCCGCGCACGCCGCCGTCGTCCTCGAGGTCGGCTCAAGCGGATCAAACGTCACCAAAGTTCAGAAGCGCCTGATTCAATACGGCTATCTGGACGGCACAGCGGACGGACGCTACGGCGAGGCCACCCGCGACGCAGTGCGCCTCTTTCAGAAGCGGAACGGCCTGACTGTCGATGGAAAAGTCGGCCCGTCCACCGCCGCCGCGCTGGGCGTAACGCTTTCATCCTCCTCCGCCGCGCCCGCATCCGGCTCCTCTTCCTCCTCCAATCAATATCTGCTCGCCCGGCTGATCTATGCCGAAGCGCGCGGCGAGAGCTACAAGGGAAAGGTTGCCGTCGGCGCAGTCGTTCTGAACCGGGTGCGCTCCTCGGAATTTCCGAACACCCTCTCCGGCGTGATCTATCAGAAAAACGCCTTTGAATCGGTCACCAACGGCTCCATCAACAACACGCCGAACGACGAATGCCTGCGCGCCGCCAAGGAAGCAATGAACGGCTGGGACCCGACCGGCGGCTGCCTGTATTTCTACAACGCGGCGACTGTGCCGTCTAAATCATGGATTCACACCCGGACCGTGAAAACCGTCATCGGGCGGCATTCCTTCGCCGTCTGATGAAAGGAGGCCCTCTATGAACGAAAAACACTCATCCGGTTCGCGCCCGGCCGTCTGGACGCTGACCGCCGTGCTCGTCATGGCCATTCTTCTGAACGTCTTTCAGTTCGAACGGGTGAACGCGCTGGAGGCGCAGGTAAGCGCGACCTATCAAAAAGCGTTCTTTGAAACCGTCGCGTTAATGGATTCCATCGGCGGAAATCTCGAAAAAATGCTGATCTCCGGCTCCGGTTCAAAGGAGCAGGAGCTGCTTGCCGTCATCTCCAGACAGGCGGATACCGCGCAGGACAATCTGTCCATGCTGCCCGCCTCCGATCCCTCCATTTCCGGTTCGCTCAAGTTTGTCAATCAGCTGGGCGACTATACCTCATCCCTGAACAGGCGGCTGTCCGCCGGAGGCGCAGTCAGCGACAGAGACCGCGAGCTCCTCATGACGCTGCACACCGGCTGCACCGAGCTGAACGGCGTGCTGTATGAGATGAGCGGACGCATTCAGCAGGGTGACAATCCTTTCACTTCGGACGCGCACGTTCAGGAAATCGCCGTGCCGCTCGCCGCACGCACCGAACCCGCCGTGGAGTTTCCATCTCTCCTTTACGACGGCCCCTTTTCCGACGGCCGACCGACCGATCAGCTGCGCGCGCTCGACGGCAGACAATACACGCCGGAAGAAGCCATCGAGCTGACTAAATCCTTTATCGGCGAGGACCGCATCCTCTCCGTCAGACTGACCGGCGAAGGCACGACGCCCGTGCCCTGCTACGAGCTCTCCGCCCATGTACAGGAAGGGAAGCTCGATCTGGCCGTTACCAAACAGGGCGGACAGGTCGTCTATATGATCTGCGACGAAGACCCGGACGACACCCGCTTTTCCAAGTCCGAGCTGATTGATCTGGCCGCAAACTTCCTCCGCAGAAACGGCTATCCGCAGGTCTCCGTCAGCTACTGGTCGCTTGACGACAATTTGCTGACCGTCAATTTCGCAGCCATGCAGGAAGGCGTCGTCCTCTATCCAGATCTCATCAAGGTGCAGATGAGCGCGGAAAGCGGGCTGGCCGTCGGCTTCGAGGCGCTCAACTATCTGGCCAATCATACGCACAGAACTGCCCTTGCCCCCACGCTTTCCGAAGAGGAAGCCCGTTCCCTGCTCGGTCCGCTCCTGACCGTGAATACCGGCCGCCTCTGCATCATTCCGACCGACGCCGGTGAAGCGCTCTGTTATGAGTTCAGCGCCGAAACTGCCGACAGCCGGTATCTCATCTACATCGACGCCGCGACCGGACAGGAGCGTGAAATCTACCGGGTCATTGAGGACGACGACGGACAGCTGGTCATATAGAACATCCGTTCAGAATTTAACCGGGCGTTCGATTGAATTCAGCCGCCGCATCCTGTATAATCCTTATAGAACATTCGTTCTTTTAAGGATGTGAGCCGGATGGATACCATGGAAAAGCTGACCATACTGACCGACGCCGCCAAATACGACGTCGCCTGCACTTCAAGCGGTACGGACCGGGCCGGCCGGCGCGGAGGCATCGGAAACGCAGTCGCCTGCGGCATCTGCCACAGCTTCTCGGCGGACGGTCGATGCATATCGCTTCTCAAGGTGCTGATGAGCAACGCCTGCTGCTATGACTGCTGCTACTGCGTCAACCGCCGCAGCAACGATACTCCGCGCGCTACTTTTACACCCCGTGAGCTGGCCGATCTGACCATCGCTTTCTACCGCAGAAACTACATCGAAGGGCTGTTCCTGAGCTCCGGGATCGTCCGGAATCCGGACTATACCGCTGAGCTGCTCATCCGCACGCTCAGCCTGCTCCGGAACGAATACCGCTTCAACGGCTACATTCACTGCAAAGCCATCCCCGGCGCAGACGAACGGCTGATCAGTCAGCTGGGCATGCTGGCCGACCGGATGAGTGTGAATATCGAGCTGCCCTCCGAGAAAAGCCTTGGTATTCTCGCTCCGGACAAGAGCCGCGAAGCTGTTCTCAAGCCCATGGCGCAGATCGACCGGAGCATCATTCAGAACCGGAGTGAGTTGACGCTCTATCAGCATGCGCCGCGCTTTGTGCCCGCCGGGCAGAGCACGCAGATGATCGTCGGCGCAACGCCGGATACAGACCGGCAGATTCTCCGGCTGACCTCGGGCCTATACAAAAAGTATCACCTGAAGCGCGTGTTCTTCTCCGCCTACATGCCCGTTGTCAGCGATTCCCGGCTGCCTGCCCTGAACATAAAACCGCCGCTTCTGCGCGAGCACCGGCTCTATCAGGCCGACTGGCTGCTTCGCTTCTACGGCTTCGAAGCAGATGAGATTCTCGACGACAGGCATCCGGATTTCAATCCGCTTTTCGATCCGAAATGCAACTGGGCGCTGAATCACCCGGAGTATTTCCCGGTTGAAATCAACAAAGCGCCCTATGAGATGCTGCTGCGCGTACCCGGAATCGGCGTCAGGAGCGCGCAGCGAATCGTAAGAACCAGGCGCGCCTGCGCCATCCGGACAGAAGACCTGAGAAAACTCGGCGTCGTCATGAAGCGCGCCCAGTATTTCATCACCGTATCGAGCAAATCCCCGGTCACAGGCCATCTCTCGCCGGCGCTCCTGATGAACGCGCTGGCGTCCGATCAGGGCATGCGTGAGCTGCCCGTCCGCGGTGAGCAGCTGTCCTTTTTCGATCCGACGCAGGAAGACCTGAGCAAATGCCTGACCGGTCAGCTCTGACGAGCAGGAGGAACCGCCATGCCCCTGAAGGAAGAAATCGTCTATCAATACGACGGCACACTGGACGGCATGCTGTGCTGCATCTTCGCAAGCTACGAATACCACGAGCTGCCCGCATCCATTTTCGGCCCCGACGAGCAGCAGACGACGCTTTTTCTGACGCGCCTGATTCCCAGCGACCCCGAAAAAGCAGACCGCGTACTGAAAGGCCTCTATCGGAAGGCCGGAACCGAAGCCGCCGAGCTGGTTCAGCTGTGTCATCTGACCTGCCTTCCGGACAAGGAGCGTCACGCGCTGGGCTTTGTGCGGCTGGCGATGAAGCTGGGCCGCACCGCCTGCAGCATGCTGACCGGGCCGCATGTCTGCCAAATCAATCAGGCCGTCCGCTTTCTTCAGACAGAAGCGCATCATCTGTGCGGATTCATTCGGTTCACCGAGGTCGACCGCACGCTCGTTTCCATGATCACGCCGAAAAACAACGTGCTGCCCCTTCTGGACAGCCATTTCTCCGACCGCTTCCCCGAGGAGCGCTTCATCATCTACGACCGCACGCACAGGCTGGCGCTGATGCATCTGCCCGGTTCCAGCAAAATCGTTCCGCTCAGGGAGCTGAAGCTGCCCGCGCTGTCCGCACACGAGCTTGATATCCAGACGCTCTGGCAGCGCTTCCACGAAACCATCGCCATCGAAGGCCGGATAAACACTTCTCTTCAGCAAAATAACCTCCCGCTCCGCTTCCGCCCGGACATGACGGAATTTCAGGAGCAGCACCGTCCTTCCGAGTCTTTCTCCCTATCCTCCCCGAAAGGAGTATTGCCGCAATGAGAAAAGTCCCTGTGGGCGTACTGACGCAGTTCGGCTCCTCCGGCGACGCACATCCGCTCTCCATCACCTGGGAGGACGGCCGCGTCTATCCGATTGAGAGCATCATGGAGCTGCGTCCCGCCCGAACCTCCCCGACGCGCTTCCGATACACCGTACGGATTCACGGACAGAACACCTACCTCTATCGCAGCGGCGACCGCTGGTACATGGAAAGCATGGAATAAAGCCGCATTCTGGCTCATTCAGAAAGAATTGTTAAAACTGCAAAAACCTGTTGACTTTTCCGGCTCCGCGTAATATAATATGTTCCGTTGCTTGAGCAACGTGTGGCTGTAGCTCAGCCGGATAGAGTGTTTGGCTACGAACCAAAAGGTCGCGGGTTCGAATCCCTCCAGCCACGCCATTGAACGGATGTTTCTTATGGAAGCATCCGTTCTTTTTTTGTATTCTGCTCTATGCTTCTCCTCCTCGAAAGCATTATGCAACAATCGCCTATAGCCCATCACAAAATATAATCCATCTGTTTTTTTACACACAGTGAAACAAATCTCCCGTCATCTGTGTATTATAGGCGAAGGAGGTGAGGGCATTTATGAAAAACAGTCGAATGATAGCCGATACTCACGGAAGCACGCTCGAACGAATGATGACGGACTATGGCGACAGCATCGTGCGTATCTGCTATCTGTTTCTGAAAGACAGACAGCTTGCGCAGGATGCAGCACAGGAGACCTTCATCAAAGCGTGGAACGCACTCCACACATTGCGCAGCGGCGACACAGAAAAGGCATGGCTGATTAAGATCGCTGTCAATACCTGCAAGAACATGCTCAGAAGCCGGTATTTCAAAATGGTGGACCGCAGTATCTCAACCGATGACCTGCCGGAGCCTGCATCCGTCGACCCGGATACCGATGATACAGTGCTGAAAGAAGTAATGGCGCTTGATGACAAGTACAGAGAAGTTGTCATTCTGTACTACTATCAGGAGCTTTCCTCTGATGAAACTGCAAAGGTACTGGGTTTGCCCACTGCAACGGTCCGTACCAGAATGAAACGAGCACGCGAACTGCTCAGGACTCGACTGAAAGGGTGGTATTTTGATGAATGACAAATTCCGAACAGATCTGAACCGGCAGCTGGCTGAAATTGAATGGAGCGCTCAGGATACAGAAGCGGTAATGAGGAAGATCCATAGCCGCAGAATCCTCCCCGTCCGCATGGCGCTTGTTCTGGCTGCTGTGCTTACCGTCTTGCTGGCTCTCGGCTGTGCAGGCTATGCAGAATACAATTCAGGTCTTCTCAGCAGACTCTTCGGCAGCAGTCAAATCCGTCCGGAGGCAGCAGATCTGCTGATGTCTGAACCGGTCTCCATGAGCAGGAACGGCATTACCGTAACGATCATCGAATATCTGTACGACGGGCAAACAATGCACATTGCCGGAGAAATGCGCAATGATACCGGCGAAGCGCTGCTCTGCGGCATGAAGCCCACCATGGGAGACAGCGGCCCCGGCGTATTCGGTCTGGGCGGAAACGGACTTGTTCTGATTCAGCCCGGCGAGACTGCAGATGGCTGGGTCAAGCTAAGCGAAATGAATCCGATCATCGAGGCTGCCAATCAGTGGCAGGTCAACATCCTGGCCGTTGCCCTGAAGCCGAACACCGAACTGAGACCGGATGTCAACGATACTGATTACTACAGCACAGACCGTCACTATAACACCGAACTGACTGAGACCGTCTTTGAAGAGACTCTGTCTTTCCCGATGGAAAAGAATCTCGAGACACGGCCTTCCCGCACCGTCCCCGGCACTGCGTCAATCTGCATGGAGGAATATGGCTACACGATCGTTATGCGCAAAGCCAATTTTGCCGCCGCATCAAGTGTCATTGAGTTTGATCTCGTTCCCGCAGAGCAAGCCGATATTATGGCTTACGGCGATGAGGGAGCGGATGGCCGCGGTCGTCTGTATCGCCATTACTGTATTATGATCCCTGACGACAACGGCGAAATGTCCCGACTTCGGACAGACGGTTCATTCGGTTGGACTCGAAATAAGACCCGGCTCGGATACCACTTAAGCTGCGGTCCCTTGCCTGAGGTTCCGGAACAGATTTTGCTCGTTCCCACCGATCATGAGAACAATCCCATCACCGACGAAGCCGTGACCATCCCGGTGATCCCTTCAATCTTTCCGTTTTAGATGATGCTATTCATTCTGCTGCATCAATATAGCGGAGCGCCGCGCAGGACAGTGAACTGAACATCCCCCATTCCCCCATGCCTGCCGCTTCCACCAGCCGGACCGTTTCGTCGATCGCCCGGTATGCAATATCTCCGATCCGCTCCGGGTAATCCTTCAGCTCAAGATTCAGCAGAAAGCCCGGAACGGGCTTGGCCAGTTCGAACAGTTCAGCCAGCGACGGCACCGGCTCCGCCGGATAACCCGGCCTGAACTTATCCGCGACGTTCAGTCTGCGCGCCTCCTCGTAGGTCATCTGAGTAAGGAGCCTTCACTGAGCGTAGTCATCGCAACATCGTCGTCGTGCATGAGCACGATCCGACCGTCCTTCGTTCCGTGCAGGTCGGTTTCGATGCCGTCCAGCCCCATTTCAATCGCCTTTCTGAAGCCGGACAGGGAGTTTGCCGGCAGCTCGCCGTATACGCCCTGATGGCCGAGCACAACATTCTCTTTTCCTGCGCCGCCCTGACAAAACCATTCATTCTATGTGTCCTCCTCCGTTTTATCCGGATTGCACATCGCAAAGCAGCCCTCAGACGCTTCCGGTCCGAGGGCTGATGTTTTGTCGTCAATATTCCGTCTCCATCGTCCGATTTGTTTCCCGGATTACTTGCAGGTATCGCAGACCGGCGTCTCCTCCACCGGCTCCTGACCGATCCAGCCCAGCGCCGTATTCAGGTCCAGCGTCACTTCGCCGTCCTCCTTCACAAACGCAGGAATGCCGATTCCGCCGCGCGTCTTGATCGCATCGAACGCCGCCTCATGATCGCGCAGCTGCAGAAACGCACGCAGATTGGCCGTATTTTCCGTAATATCCACATAATCCACTTCAAATCCGCGCTCGGCCATGATCCGCTTGAACTCGCGGCAGTCAATGCAGATTTCCGATCCGTATACCTTCATCATATTCCCCGTTTCCGGCGCGGCATCCGGCAGGACAGGAAGGAAAACGTACGCCGCAGGATTGTCCGTCTCTCTCATGTGCCCTTCGCAAACGGCTAAAAGGCGCATATCCCGTCCCGATTTACCTTGTATTCTCTGGTTTCATTATAGAGCCGCGCTGTCCATTTGTCAATCTTACGCACAGTTCACCGCTCTGCCGCGCCGTCGGAATATGCCGGAAAACCGGTCGGCCCGGCTCATTTTTCTGTATTCCCGATTCATATTCCGATTGACGTTTCACCTCTCTGCCTGTATAATGAAAGTGACAAATGAATAGCCGGTGTATCTGCGCAGCGATGCGCGGCGGCGTTCCTCTGAGGAAGGGCGAAAGCCTGACCGAAGAAAGCGATTCTTCTAAATCGCCGGGTGCCGTCAAAGGAATCGGATGAAAATTCCGAGCTATCCCAGTAACCGTGAAGCGGACGAACGCGCTCAGAAGCCACTGTGAAAGCGGGAAGGTGCGCAAGTAGGATGAGGCCAAGCCGGGAGACTTATTTACACTGTGAACCAATCATTCCCCTGGGGGTGGGTATGCTATTTGGGCCGGCGCCGGGATCGCCGGTCTCATTAGTGTTCCTCAGGGAGGGGCACTTTTTGTTTGTCCCTCTCGCTGATTCATTTGATCAAAAAATGAGGAGGGACCACTATGTCCAAGAAGCTCGTTTCCCTGTTCCTTGCTGTGCTCATGCTGCTCAGCGCGACCGCCGTCCTGGCCGAAGACACCTCGGTCACCGTCACCGACATGTATGGCCGCGAGATCACGCTCTCCGAGCCCGCCACCCGCATCGTCGCCCTGACTCCTGCGGACTGCGAAATCCTGTGCGCCATCGGCTGCGAGGATATGCTGGTCGGCCGCGGCAAGTACTGCGACTATCCGGAATCCATTCTTGATCTGCCGGTTCTGGAGACCGGAGATACCACCAACATCGAATCGATTCTCGCGCTCGAGCCGCAGGTCGTTTTCATGGGCGACATGAACCAGACCGACGAACAGGTTCAGACGCTGGAAGAAAACGGCGTGAAGGTTGTCCTCAGCGACACCACCGATATCGCCGGCGTCTATACCGCCATCCGCATGATCGGCACGCTCATGGGCAAGGACACTGAAGCCGAAGCTGTCATCACCGACATGCAGACCACCTTCAAGGACATTGCCGACAAGAGCGCGAAGACCGACAAGACCATCTACTTCGAGGTCATGCCGCTCGAATGGGGCCTCTGGAGCGCCGGAACCAAGACCTTCATGCATGAGCTGGCCGAAATCTGCGGCATGCAGAATGCTTTTGCCGATATCGAGGGCTGGCAGGCCGTCAGCGAAGAGCAGGTCATCATGCGCAATCCCGATTACATCGTTCTGGTCACCGGCATGGACGAAACCGCCGTTGACGAAGTGCTCGGCCGCTCCGGCTGGGATGATATCGAAGCCGTCAAAAACGCCAGAGTCTACAATGCGGACTCGTACACCATGACCCGGCCCGGCCCCCGCCTGAAGGACGCCGCCGTCAGCCTGTACAACTTCCTGAACGGAATCGTTCCCGAAGAAACTGCGCAGCCCGAAGCCTCGCCCGCCGCATAATGCCCATTCCATCCGGGGAGCCCTGTCCGGGCTCCCTTTTCACAAGAGGTATCTATGAAATCACTGCCTGAACGTTTCTCCTGGAGAGTATACGTCCTGTTTGCCGCCGCGCTGACCGCAGCCATGCTGCTGTGCATCTGCGTCGGCAGCGTCTCCATCCCGCTCGGCAATACGCTGACAGCCCTGTGGCATACGCTCTGGAAAATGGAAGTCCCCGCCGGCATCTCCAAAAACATCATTCTCAACGTGCGCCTGCCCCGCGTCATCAACGTCGCATTGATCGGAGCCTCCCTCTCCCTGTGCGGCGCTGCGATGCAGGGCCTTCTGCGCAACCCGCTGGCGGACGGCTCGACGCTGGGCGTCAGCTCCGGCGCGTCGCTCGGCGCGGTCATCTCGCTGGCCTTCGGCGTGAGCATTCCCGGCGTCGAATACGGCGGAACCATCCTGATGGCGATGGGCTTTGCGTTTCTGTCGCTGATTCTGATTCTCTCCCTCGCCTATGCTCTGGACCGCTCCATGTCCACCAACAGCATCATCCTCATCGGCGTCATCTTCTCCATGTTCACCTCCAGCGCCATGAATCTGATCATCACCTTCGCCGGGGACCACGCAAAAACCATCGCGTTCTGGACCATGGGTTCCCTGTCCGGCACCGGTTTTCACCACGCGGCCATTCTTTCCTCTGCGCTTCTTATCTGCGGCGGCGTCATACTGCGCTACGCCCGCGAGCTGAACGCATTTGCTATCGGCGAGGACAACGCGCGCCATATCGGCGTGAACGTCAGGCAGGTCAAGCTCATCATCCTTATCATGGTATCGGTCCTGATCGGCGTATGCGTCTCCATCGGCGGAACCATCAGCTTCGTCGGCCTGGTCATGCCGCACATGACGCGCATGATCGTCGGCCCGAATCACAAGCGTCTCCTGGTCTCCTCCATGTTCTCGGGCGCCATCTTCCTGCTTCTGGCTGATCTGGCCGCCCGTACGCTGCTCAGCCCCATCGAGCTGTCCATCGGCGTCGTGACTTCACTGGTCGGCGCAATTGCGTTCGTCGTCATCTTCTACCGGACCAGAAAAGCGAGGTGAGCCGGATGCTGAATGTGAAAAACGTCACCGTGCGCTACGGCGAACACACCATTGTAGATAATCTCTCCTTCCGCCTGCACGAAGGGCAGTGGCTGATGCTCGCCGGCCCCAACGGAGCCGGCAAGTCCACCCTGATCGAGACCATCTCACAGGGCGTTCCCTACACCGGCACGATTGAGCTTCACGGCCGCGATATCCGCCGATACCGCCCGAATCAGCTGGCCCGGAAAATCGGCGTGCTGGCTCAGAAGAATTCCGTCGGCTATGCGTACACCGTTGAAGAGGTTGTCGGCCTCGGCCGCTACGCCCACACGCCCGGTTTTCTGTCCTCCCGGAGCGACGGCGGCAAGGATCTGGTAGAAAAGGCGCTGGAGCTGACCGGTCTTGAACCGCTCCGTCATTCGAGTGTTCTTACCCTGTCCGGCGGCGAGCTGCAGCGTACCTTCCTTGCGCAGGTGTTCGCGCAGGACCCCGAGATTCTGATCCTTGATGAACCGGCCAATCACCTTGATCTGGTCTATCAGAAGCACATCTTCTCGCTCATTCACGAGTGGCTCAGGCAGCCCGGCCGGGCCGTTCTCTCGGTCGTTCACGATCTGAGTCTGGCCAAGCGATACGGCACGCACGCCGTGCTGAAGAACCGCGGAAAATGCGCCGCACAAGGGGCCATCGAAGATGTGCTGACGCCGGAACACCTTTCCGGCGTCTACGATATGGACGTATACGCATGGATGCGCGAGATGCTGAATCAGTGGAAGTAATGCTCCCGCTTCCCCGCTCATGCGTTTGCACGGATGCGCCGCATCCCGCTATTTCCTAATATATAAACGCAAACGGCATTCCCGGAGCTGCTGCGCTCGGGAAATGCCGTCTTATATTTGGGGTTCATTTTCTTTTATCCGTTTCTCCGCCGGAACAATGCTTTCCGGCATGCGCGCCGTCCGCATCCCGTGCGGAAATCCGGCTCATGCTCCGAACCTCATGCCTTTTGTCCTTCCGTTTATACCGCCCGGTGAATCACGTCCACCGACGCGGCCTTCAGGATTTCTCCGGCGCTGTATCCGGGATTCAGCCAGTCGTCCTTCGCCTCGCCCCGGAGAATCACCGGCATCCGGTCGTGAATGAAGGCAATGCTTTCAGCAGGCTCCCTCGTCAGGATGGTAAACACCGGCTGATCGCCCTCGATCCGGTAAATTCCGGCCATATACAGCGTATCGCCGCCGGACGGACGGATGTCGTATTTGATCTTGTCCGTATCCTTTTTCTCCCATTCAAAATAGCTGCTGGCCGGAATCAGGCATCTCCTGTGCTGCAGCCCGTCCTTGAACATGCCTTTTTCATGCGCCGTTTCGCTCCGAGCATTGATGATTCTCCGGCCGTCCGGCAGGGTATATCCCCATTCCATCGCGAAAACCGTCGGCTGCATATTCCTGTTGTTTGCAACAACCGGCGCAAGGTCGGTCGGAAAAATCTCGCCCGACGTCTTCACCTGCTTTCCATCTCCGCTGTTCCGGCGGTTGACCTCCTCAATAATCTGGCGAAGATCCTCAGCCGCATCGTCTTCCGCAATATAATACCTTCCGCACATATTGATCCTCTCCCTTATTTACGAAACCTCGCCCGGCATGATCCTTCTGACCGGAACGCCCATTTCCTCGGCGTAGTCGCAGGTCATCGCCGTTCCGCCCGGCTTGCCGTCATAGGCCGCCAGCAGCAGATCCGAATTTTCCACCAGATACCGGTTTCTCTGGAAAATGCATCCCTTGGTGTATTCATGACTGATCGAAGTGACGATATCCGCCGCATCGTACAGCTCCGCCAGACGCAACCGGCTGCCGATCGGCCATTTTGCCGCCTGACCGTCAA
>JAFQQU010000056.1 GCA_017410445.1 Clostridia bacterium
CGCGCTGCTGCTGACCGCCGGACAGCTCGCTGGGCTTGCGCTCCATCAACTCTTCGATCTGTACGAGCTTGGCGGTCTCATACGCGCGCTCAATCATCTCTTCCTTGCTCATCTTATCCTTGCCGGTCAGATTCTGCAGCGGGAAGAGGATGTTCTGCTTGACCGTCATGTGCGGATACAGCGCATAATTCTGGAATACAAGGCCAATTCCGCGCTTTTCAGTGGACAGCGTCGTTACGTCGTCATCGCCGAAATAGATCTTGCCGCCGGTCGGCTTCTGAAGGCCGGAGATCATATACAGCGTAGTCGATTTGCCGCAGCCGGACGGGCCCAACAGACCAATCAGCTTCCCATCCGGGATGGTAAAGTTGAAGTTGTTGACAGCGACGACTTCCTTGCCGGACTTCTTGTCGCGGCTGGGGAAAATCTTGGTCAGGTTTTCCAGAACAATCTTCATGCAAATCCCTTTCTTCCTATACAGTATAGTCTATCAATAGCTCGCGCGGGCAGCCTGCTCCGCATGTACCTTCTCTTTGTATGCGATCAGCGCTTCACGGCTATCAAAAATCATCTGGCTGGCGACGTCTATGCAGACCGTCGACGCCAGCTGATCGTGAAGCAGTGAATTGGTATGCGTCGCGATGATCAGAACCGCCTGAATCGCAAGGAGCAGAAGAAGAACCAGCGTTCCGCCGAGACCCAGCGTATTGAAATACATCATAATGAGGATAAATACCGGAATCATTGTCTCGATCGCGTATTTCCCGAGCACTGTTCTTACGAACAGCACGATTCCGCTGATCTTTACCCCGTCTTTCCTCATCAGGCCGATGCCGAATATCTTTTTCCCGAAGGTCTGGCCGTTTCCGAACACCATCGGCACCGTGAATTCCATCACCAGATAAGCAAGGAAGATGCCAAGGCTGGTAATGGTCAGCGTCAGCTGAATGACCATGTTCCAGGCATAAACCGCCCGTTCATCCTGCCCGAGCGCCGCATAAGCCGCTTCAAGCGCCTTCCGAGTCTCCTCCGACATTGTCTCATAATCGTTCAGGGACATATCGAAGTTGACGCCGTATTCTGCGCCGTACCGCGCATAGCTCTCGGTCAGTACGCCGTAGTGCTTGTCAAAACCCAGTACAACGGAAAGCAGCCATGCAAACAGCACCGCGACCACGCCCAGCAGGATTCCATCGAACATGCCGGCGGATATCCTCTTCCACATGCTCGCCTTCTGAAGATCATAGATCATTCAAATACCTCTCCCGGAGACACGATTTGCGATATCATTACAAATACCGCCTATCATATTATACTACATATTTTTTTGAAAATCCATATGCAAACTGCATTCTCAACTGTTTGTAAACAAAAGAGTCCGCAGATACGACAGCTTTTGCACCGCCGAATCCGCAGACTCTTGATTCATCTGCTATATTCCTCTTCCGATCAGTCCCGGCTTGTCGTGCCATTCCCAGCCGTAATTCATCCGATCCGCCTCGAAAACATGGATATTTCCGTAGCTCCAGTTATACGAGCTGCCGTTGTGCCGGTCAAACGTCATCCAGACATACCGCGTCCTTCTTCCACAGGGTACGGGAATCAGACAGCCCCAGCCTCTGAAGCCGCCGTCGTCATAATCGAACCTGATCTCCGTCCTCTTAGAAAGATCATTCAGCGGATGCAGCAGATATTTCGCGCGCTGATTGAAATCGGAACCGCACAGAAGATACTTCTCGCCGCCCACCCGGATGATGGAGCCTCCGGTATTCGATCCTTTGACTGTTCGGTCGATGAACTCAAACCCTTCAAACGGATCGTCCGATTCAAAGAGATAATATCTGTACTGTGTCTCGCCGCCGTCCTTCGTATTCCGGCAGAAGATCAGCTGCCACTTGCCCTTCTCCTCATCATAAACAAGGTCGGGATCCTCATCTCCGGCCTTTCCGAAGAACAGCCGGTCGTCCGATACGGCAGGCCGTCCGCTCTCCGACGCGCCGCCCGACGTTTTGGACAGAGAATCCTCTCCCGCCGGGGCTTCATAAAATTCAACCGGCATTCTTTCGGCGTCCAGCACATGAATGCCGTATCTGAGATCCGCGTAGCTGACAGCATGGCAGAGAATATGCCCGTGCGAGAAGGCGCACGCCCATACGTACCATTCGTCCGTTTTCCGGTTATACACGACGGTAGACGCAATGTCCGAACACCAGTATCCGTCCCCAAGATCGAAAAACAGTGCGCCTTCCATCCGGATATCGGCAGTTGACGGATTCCACGAGCAGATCATCTGGTATCCGCCCTCCTGCAGACGAACAGAGATCGTCATAAAGAGCCGTCCGTCTTTCATGATCGGCATGCCATTTTCATAATGCATGCATTTCATGTCGGCATGGCTGACGCCGCCCTCCAAATAGAATTCCACGGCGCCCTGAACCGCAGCGCCGGGCGCAGCGGATACAAGCAGAGACGCCGTCGAGCGGACAAAGGTATCGTATCGGAGGATATACTGCATCTCAGGCACTTCAAAGGTGCACACATATTCCGGCAGATTCCCCGGCCTCAGATAGACGTCAAAGAATCTTCCCCGGCAGGTGACGATCAAACGGGAACCGGGTGTAAACGCAATGCCGGTATTGACCGTCTCCATCTGTTGAACGCCACCGCCGACTTTGGTCGTTTTATGGATATTGATATGTCCTTCGCACACAGACGCCAGTATATACAAAGTAGGTTCGTTGGTCCGGTCATAATCCGATCCTTCCTCGCCCGAGGCTGCGATCCTCACGCCCATGCCCGAAACGCCGTCCGAAGCCACTTCATCCATCTCAACATCATACGTTGCATACGGGAAATGCTGCCCGAGCAGACGCGCCTTCATCAGCGGTCCCGAGGTATGATTCTCCGCGCGGTATCTGGCGTCGGGAAGGGTCTCACTCATCCGTTTTTCGTCCGTCTCAGTCGATTCCAGCACCGGATACGGATCACCCCTCCGGTCATCCACCCAATTTTTGAAGCAGCTCATCTCCCCCAGCTTCATCCGGAGCGTCTTGTACGGATTGATGGAAAAGCGCCGCCTGAACTTCATTTCATGAATCGAATGCACGCCCTGTCCCCTCCTTATGATCCCTTTTGTCAGTAATTCAAGTATATCATGCCCATGCAGAATTCTCAATGCGCAAATTCAACGCGGCCGGTGAAAACCGATTGATCATGCCCTCCATCCTATGATATAATGGTCGCAAAGATTTGATATACGCAAGGATGGTATCCCTATGATGCATGCACCTTTTAAGTCCCTGCTGCTCGACCAGTACCGGCGCTGGCCGAAGCTGACGGCGCAGGACCTGACCAAAGCGCTCTATCAGGCGGTATTCGGCTGCGGTCATTTCGTTGAAAACACGGAGCGCGGCTTGCAGTGGCTGATCCGCGAGGAACAAGAACAGACCGTAGTCTCAAGAGAACTCATTCCTCCCCCCGTCGAACCGCTGAGCGGCGCTTACTGCCGCGTTCATCTGTCGCATATGGCCGAATCCGGCCTGAGCGCAAAAACGCTCTTCCGCCTGTTTGCCCTGTCGGCCAAAGCGCCTGCCGGGGACATGAGTTTCTTTTGTTCGCTCCTTGACCATATGGAAGCAATGATCGAATCCGACGAACTTCCGGTTGATTCGGTTCAGGCAAAGGAGTTTCTCGCCGCTTACCGCGCCGCCGGATGCCCGCCCACGC
>JAFQQU010000057.1 GCA_017410445.1 Clostridia bacterium
ACAACGGTGATATCCGAAGCGAGATCGGACTGATCCGGGTCGTATCCAAGACCACCAAGAAATCCGTGCTCTGTACGGTCATCGACGGCTACACAGCGGATGAATTCGGCTACGTGAAGAACGATCTCCTCAAGGTGGATGTTGTTCAAGTTAATTACAACGCTATGAAAGAAGCTGGGCTGCCAGTCCTGACCTCCAAGCAGATCATTGAGCTGACAAGGAATGATCCTGCGACATGGGACTTGCTGGCTAAGGGCTATACAGTAGGCATCAACCAGTGCGAACGCGCTGCAACCCGTCAGAAGCTTATGCAGTACCGGCCGCAAAACCTGACAGAGCTCAGCGCCTTTGTTGCAGCCATCCGCCCCTCCTTCAAATCCAAGGTGATGGCTTTTCTGGATCGCCAGCATTTCGATTACGGGATTGGCGCTCTTGATGCGCTCCTGCAAACGCAGGAGATGGATTCCTCCTGGATTCTCTATCAGGAACAGATCATGGGCGTGCTGGGTTATGCCGGATTCCCAATGGATCAAGCGTATTCCATCATCAAGGCTATCGGCAAGAAGCATCCCGAGGTTGTTAAGCCGCTAAAGGATCGTTTCAATGAAGGGTTTGCTCTCAGAATGGCTGATGATGAGCGTGTATCCTATGAGAAAGCCTATGAACGTGCCTGTGAAGTTTGGCAAATCATTGATGACGCCACCGGATACTCCTTCAATTGTTCCCACGCAGTTGCCGTCAGTCTGGATGCCCTCTACGGCGCCTATCTGAAGGCACACTACCCTCTGCAATACTACAAAACACTGCTTTCCATCTGCGCAGAGAAGAAACAGAAGGATCGTATCGCTGCCATTAAAGCTGAGATGCTGGCTGCCTTCGGTATTCGGCTGACGCACTGCCGCTTTGGTGAAGACAACCGGGAGTTTGCGTTTCATGTGCAGGAAAACACCATTACTGATGCACTTCACTCCATAAAAGGTGTATCAAAGGGTTGTTCTGCCAAATTATACACCGCTTCCAGTGTATCTCATGCATCCTGGATCGACTTTCTCCTCTATAACATGCAGAGCGGCTGCGCAAAAGCAGATCAGCTCAAGACGCTGGTCAAGCTGTCCTATTTTGACTGCTTCGGCGGCGGGAAAAAGCTGCTCAGGCTGATCGCTGAACTTGAATCCGGCGAAAACCGCATCTACAAGACGCTTTCAGCAAGGACTGCAGCCCTTCGCCGCGGGAAACTGGTTCAGTTGGAAAGAGAAATGCCTGACGAAGACTTTACGCCCCTTGAAAAGGCTGCCTTTGAGCATGAATTCATGGGCGCTCCGGTCAGCAGCTTCGACGTACCCGGCAATCTGGCCATGGTGCTGGACGTGAACGAGCGCTACAGCCCCAAAGTAACGCTGTACAACCTTCGTAAAGGCACTACTGGCATGATGAAGATGAAAAAGGATCTGTATTGGCTTGAGCCTCTTCGTCCCGGAAGCGTCATCGCCGTAGATGAATGGACGCGCAAGCCTCGATACCGCTATGCACCTGCTGTGAACGGAAAAAAGAGCAAGCCAACGCCGATCCCCGGTCAGCACGAGCTCTGGATTCTTGCCTTCCGCCTGGTCAGCTGATCTTTTTCACCTATATATGAGCACAAGCATATGCTTGCCGAGCACTACCCTTATGGAGACGCTGTGCGTTTCACACTTTTCATCGGAGGAGTTTCCATGAGATACTTCAAGCCCAATCAGAAGGTTCATACCGTTTCTTCCATGGACGCCGTCAACGACATTTCCCGTTTTCTGCTCCCCAGTCAGGCCCATGAACTGCTGAACAGCGATGTTACCATTCTGGATCAGCCCATTGAAGGCTGGCCGCTCTACCGCATTCATGAAGACGGCGGCCATCACCTCTATCCCTGCTCTTTCTTCTTGGATACCACCCGCAAGAAGCCCAAAGGCGTACACCACTGGTCTGACAAAGAACTGGAAGACGCCCGCAGCCTGATCTGCCGCCTGCTGGTTGCGCCGGACGGACATCTGTGTCCTGATGCTTCCTATCGTTTTGTCGATCTGGTCACGCCCTACAAGCTGGGCAAGATGCAGGAAGGCAAGCCCCGCGTAATGCTGATTCGTACGTCCCTGAAGGGCCTGGATATCAAGGTATATACCGGCGTTGCCAGCGACTATGACGAACCGAACGTGCTGATCGGCATGGCTGTTTGTCTTTGCAAGGCCAAGGATGTGAAGATTCCCGATTGGATCATGCATCCCGGCGAAAAGAAAGAAACGTACAGATGCCACTGAGTCATCTGATGGCACGGCAGCGTGCCATCTATGATCAGAAGAACGCTGACTACGGAAATTCCTTTCATCATACAGTCGAGCGCTTTGGGCTGATCGCTGCACTGGTGCGTATCACAGACAAGATGGAACGCATCAGGCGACTGCAGAAGAACGCTGCGCAAAACAGAGACGAGAGTCTCCGTGATACGGTCAGCGATGCGCTGAATTATCTGCTCATGTTCAGCGCTGAAATGATCTGCGGAACCTGGGATCTGGCAGAAGAAAGCCGGGTTCCGGGAGAAGCCGACAACATCACCATAGTTCACCGCCTGATGGATGGGATGGCTGCTGATGATCTGGTCATTGCCGAAAAGGCAGACGCCGGACAGATCCTCGAACTGTGGGATGAACTGTGTGGCGCTGTCATGGAAACGCTCAAAGAAAAAACGCCCGAGCGAATCGATGATCTGCTGACTGTCACGCACTATCTCGCCTGTCTGGTTGCCGCCTGGCTGCTGGAGCTGCCTGATGCTGCTGTCCATTGAAGTCTCGCTCTACTGCCCGCGGTTTGTGGTCATGGACGTGACGGACGGCAAAGTACAGCTGATCCATACAGCCATGAACGATCATCTGCGTGAAGCCTCCAAGGCTCAGCGAAACCGCACGCCGGTCAGTCAATTGCTTATGGAGATTGTCGGGAAGCTGGATTTCATTCTGACTGCCTATCCCATTACAGATGCTGTTTGGGGAATGCGCCAGCTTGGCATTGCCAATGCAGACGCCGCAAAGACTGCGTTGGGAGCTATCTTGCTGACGCTGGCGCAGCATGGCGTTTCTGCTGATGAAATGCTGCGTTCAAGAATGTACCTGCTGCTGACCGGAAAGTCAAAGGCTGACGCCTGTTTGCTGCATGCACAGCTCCGCCGTCTCCAATCTGCCGAAGAAAGCTATGCGACGCCTCTGCTGAATGCATTGGCATGGTTCAAGGCGCACCACCGTATCCCCTGAAAAAGAGCGACGCCATTCCTGTATGCGTTCGGAATGGCGTCGCTTTCTATTTTATCACTATATCAGGAGGTCATTTCATGCCTGCTTCCCCTCAGACAGAAAGCCGGAAAAGAAATGCGCTCACAGAGCTGCAGATCCGGCAGATTCGCAATTTCCGTGGCCATGGCTTCACCCTGGCGCAAACCGCCGAAGCGCTGAAGCTTCCCTTGGGTACGGTCAAAACCTTCTGCCACCGTCATCCTGAGCATCTGTTCATTACCCCAAAAGAAGATGCCGGGCATTGCCGTCAATGCGGCAAGCCCATCGAGCAGGCAGGTCACAAGAAGAAAAAGTTCTGCAGCAAAACCTGCCGCCTGCAGTGGTGGGGAAAGCATCAGGAAAGCTATTCCGTCCATTCCCAGGAACCAAGCACCTGCCAGCACTGCGGCATTCAGTTTTTTCGCATTCGTCATGGACAGAAATTCTGTTCTCATGACTGCTACATCAAGCACCGCTATTACGCTTCCGACGCCACGCCGTGAAACCTCAAACCCAGGCCGAACTGAACTACCAGGCTGCACGCCTGACGGTTCAGAGAATGCTGGATCAAGGCATTATCAGCGAGGCCGCAGCCGAACGGCTGAAAGACAAATTTCACAAGCGGTATCAGCCGTTGATTGGGGGCTTTCTCCATGATACGGATGAACATACACCCATACCACTACAGGAGGAAAAGAAATGACAAAGGATCATCTTTGCCAGAAAGCGCTTTCCTTGAAAAGCAAGCGCATTGCCATCTACGCAGCATTCAGGAGCGCAGATTGTACGCCCGGCCGCGGGCTTACAGAACAGCTTCAGCGCTGTCTCTTCGAGCTTGCAAAGCATCCGGATTGGACGCTGATCGGCGTTTATGCAGACGACCTCTCCGCAAGCAGCGCAAGGCCTGAACACAAGCGTCTTTTGCATCTTTGCAGCGAGGGGCGGTATGAACTGATCCTGACAGTCAGTGTCCGTCGCTTCAGCCGGGATACTGCCAAGCTGCTGAGCCTCCTGCGTGAGCTTGAGCGTGCAAACACAGACGTCTTCTTTATCAGGGAAAATCTCTTTGCACGCTCTCCTCAGAGGAAAATGCTGTGCGATATCTGTGCCTCGCTGACTGATACCACGACAAGCAAGGAGGCTTCCTATGCAGATTACTCAGATCAATCTTCCGAAGATCCTGACGCCGCCGAGGCGTAAACGGGTTGCGGCTTACGCCCGTGTTTCCAACGGCAAGGAAGCCATGATCCACTCGCTGTCCGCTCAGATCAGCTACTACAATTCACTGATCCAGAAGCACAGCGATTGGGAGTTTGCCGGCGTCTATGCTGACGAAGCTCTCAGCGGCACCAAGGATAACCGTGCCGAGTTCAAGCGGCTTATGCAGGATTGCCGTGCAGGCAAGATTGACATGGTCATTGTCAAAAGCATTTCCCGCATGGCGCGAAATACGCTGACCCTGCTGCAGACAGTACGCGAACTGCGGGAGATTGGCATTGACGTTTTCTTTGAACGCGAAAATCTCCACTCCTGCGGTGTGGCGGGCGAACTGCTCCTGACCGTGCTGGCGTCTTTTGCGCAGGAAGAAAGCCTGTCCAACTCCAACAACAAACTGTGGCAGATCCGAAGGGACTTCAAAAAAGGCAAGCCCACATGGTTCCATACCTATGGCTATGAGTGGATTGACCACAAACTCTACATTATTCCCGAAGAGGCGGCTGTCATTCGCTTCATTTACCAGTGCTACTACGAGGGCATGGGGCGGGTGGCTATCCTGAAGCTCCTGATGGACCTGGACATTCCTCCGCGGGACGGCGGCATCTGGTATGAATCCGCGATTGCCTACATCCTTGAGAACGAAAAATACCGGGGTGATATGCTGCTGCAGAAGTTTTACCGGGAGGATCACATTTCCAAGAAGCGGAGAAAGAACAAGGGCCAGCGTCCGCAATACTATGTATCCAACTCCCACGAACCCATCATCCAGCCCTGGCTCTTTGACGAAGTGCAGCGAATCAGAAAGCGCCGCCGTGAAAAATACTTCAACATCCAGGATTACCAATACCAGCTCTATCCGTTCAGCGGAAAAATCCGCTGCGGCATGTGCGGGGCAAACTTCCGCCGCAAGACAACGGCGTCCGGCACCAAGTATTCCAAGCATGTCTGGATCTGCAGCGACCTGAATCAGCTTGGAAAATTCTACTGTCCGAGCCGTTACATTCCTGAGGACATCCTCATGGAAACAACCGCCCAAGTGCTGGGGATTCCTGAATTCGATGCGGAAGTGTTTGAAGATAACATCCAGCGCATTGTGGCAACAGGCCGCAATGCGCTTTTGTTTGTCTTCCGGGACGGCCGTGAGGTCGAAGCCCATTGGGAGCATCGCTCCAGACGCGAAAGCTGGGATGAGGAAGCCCGACAGAAAGCGCGTGACAAATATCTCGAAAACGTAAAAAGGAGGCGTGAGCATGCAAATCAACCAGCCGTTTAACGTCACCGTTATTCCCGCATCCCTGGACATCTCCTCCATATCCAATGGCCATATCAGGAAAAAGAAAAAGAGAGTCGCAGCCTATGCCCGCGTCTCTACCGATGATGAGGAGCAGCAAACCAGTTACCGCAATCAGACCAGCTATTATACCGAGTATATCCAGAGCAACCCGGATTGGGAATTTGTCAGGGTATACACGGATGAGGGCGTCACAGGCACGAACACCAAGAAGCGCGAAGGCTTTAAGGCCATGGTAGCTGATGCGCTGGCCGGCAAGATTGATCTGATCATCACCAAATCAGTCAGCCGCTTTGCCCGAAACACGGTGGACTCTCTGACAACCATCCGCAAGCTCAAGGAGCACGGGATTGAGGTTTACTTTGAGAAGGAAAACATCTACACGCTGGACTCCAAGGGCGAATTTCTCATCACCATTATGTCCAGTATCGCTCAGGAAGAGAGCCGTTCCATCTCCGAAAACGTAATCTGGGGCAAACGCAAGGCATTCAGGGATGGTAAGGTTTCTCTCGCCTACAAGCGGTTTCTGGGTCTGAAGAAGGGCGAGAACGGCAGGCCTGCGATTGATCAGGAGCAGGCGCAGATTGTGCGGAAAATCTTCCGGATGTTCCTGCTGGGCTGCGCTCCTCTTGCCATCGCCACGCATCTGACGGAAGAGGGGATTCCCACTCCGACCGGCAAAAGCAAATGGAGCGCGCAGGTGATCATCAATATCTTGTCCAACGAGAAATACAAGGGAGATGCGATTCTCCAGAAGACCTTTACCGTCAGCTACCTGACCCATGAGAAGAAGGTGAACGAAGGCGAGGTTCCTCAATATTACGTCAAGAACAGCCACGAGGCCATCATTGATCCGGAAATCTTCGACATCGTACAGTATGAGCTGAAATTCTGGCGCGAAAGCAGCCGTATTATGACCAGCAAATATCCCTTCTCCAGCAAGCTTCGCTGCGCCACCTGCGGAGAGTACTTCATCAGCAGAGTGCTGCATACCAACAGCAAATATACGAAGCGTGTATGGCAGTGCAGAAGCCGTAGCCTCAAGGGAAAGTCCTGCATCTCAACTGGTTTTGACTCCACTGAACTGGAACATGCCTTCCTTACGGCTGTTAATCAGGTGGTGAACGGGAAAGATGATCTGGTCGAAGTCATCCAGGAGTTTGCTGATGAAGAATACGCCACCGCGCCATTGGAGGAGCATCTTGCTGCACTGGAAGAGGAGATCATTCTTCTCTACAATACGCTGAAATCCTTCATTGAGGATAACGCCCAAACGCCTTGTGATCAGGATGACTACCGCAGGAAGTACGACAAGTATGCGGCGCGCTTTGAGGCGGTCAAGCAGGAAAGGCTCCAAGTCTCTGAAGAGCTGACGAAGCTCAGGGCGCAGCGTCTTAGGGTCGAGCACTTCATCAGAACGATTGAGCAGCAGGACGTCCTTGTTACGCAGTTCGATGCAGAGCTTTGGTACTCCACCGTTGACTGGATGGAAGTTACAAGGGATCAGGACATTGATGTTGTTTTCAAGGGCGGCTATACGGTGCGTGTACCCATGCCTCATAAGCATACGAGGAAGAAAGCAGTTTGACTTTCTTCCTCTTTTCTTTTATAATACAAAGAAAAGATTCAAGTTCTGATGCCCTTGTATTACGTTGAACTTTTTGAATCCTTGAATCCGTTGGATTCGTTTTTCGTTCGGAATAATATTTAAGTGATCTTTTACTTGGGGCGTTTTATCATGGCAGTATGAATGTGTACATTGATTCAACGCTGGCCAAAAAGAAAGACCATCCGATAGGGTGGTCTTTCTTTTTGATATACAAAAAGGAGAATGGCTGCAATCCATTTTCCCTTTTGGCGTGTTTTGTGATATACTGACCATAGTCTTTCCGAAAGGAGCCGGCCTATGATCTGGGACAGAGAACGCTACATTGCCCACAGCCTGTTTGAATACACTGGCGCAGAAATGTTCTGCGAGCTTTTTGGTCCCCTTCTGCCTTTGGAGGAGGAATGGCGCAAACAGGGCGCGAGCGCAAAGGAAATTGGCATGACGGCCTTTGAATGGGATTATGTGCTCAAAACCGATGTGGGCGCAAACTGCGGCGCTGTGACCGGCATTGGGCCGCAGGTGCTTTCGGATAACAGCGAGGAAACGCTTTCCATCGACCACTATGGCCGCAAAATGCGCCTGATCAAAAGGAGCGCAACGCTGCCGCTGCCGCTGTCCCATCCGGTGGAAGGCTGGGAGGACTGGCTCAAAATCAAGCATTGGTATGCCTTTTCGGAGGATCGCATCGACCGGGAACGCCTGCAAAGGGCCAAAGAGCTGCGCGACAAGGGCTATCTGACGGTGCTGGGCATTCCCGGCGGCTTTGACGAGCCGCGTCAGCTGATGGGCGAGGAAAACCTGTGCGTCGCCTGCTATGAGGAACCCGAACTGATCGAGGATATGCTCGGCACCATCGCGGATACCTGCGTGAAGGTGATTGAGCGCGTGGGCGAGGTGGTTCCCATTGATAACCTGACCATCCACGAGGACATGGCCGGCAAATCCGGCCCGCTGTTCGGGCCTTCGCAGGTGCTTGCGTTTTTGAAGCCCTACTACCTGAAAGCCTGGAACGCCGCGCAGCAGACCGGCGCAAAGCTGTTTTCGCAGGACAGCGACGGCAATATGAACGCTGTCATCGACGCCTTTATCGAGTGCGGGCTGAATGCCATCTATCCCTGCGAACCCAACGCCGGCATGGACATTGTGGAAATCCGCAAAAAGTATGGAAAACAGCTCATGCTCAAAGGCGGGCTGGACAAGTTTGCCCTGCGCAAGGATCCCCAGGCCATCCGCAGGGAGCTGGAATACCGCATCTGCCCCCAAACGCTGGGCGGAGGAACCATCTTTGCGCTGGATCACCGCATTCCCAATGGTGTAACCATCGAAAATTACCGCTATTATGTAAATCTTGGCCGCGAAATGCTGGGCAAGGGACCCATTCTTGGAGAAGGCTGGGAACGCATGGCGTTTTGAACCAGCGCCGCACAAAAGTGACAGGAGGCCGGACTGATGCTCAACCGCAAAAACATTCAGGAATTTCTGACCATTACCATTGGCACGCTCATTGTGGCGGCCGCCGTGTTTTTCTTTATGCTGCCCAGCCATGTATCCGTGGGCAGCGGCGCGGCGCTGGCCA
>JAFQQU010000058.1 GCA_017410445.1 Clostridia bacterium
AAGAAGGCCAAGAACTTCGCCGAGGCCGACCGCCTGCGCGACGAGGTGATCGCCAAGGGCTATCTGATCGAGGACACCGCTCAGGGCCCGAAGATCAAGAAGGCGTAACGGCCATGAGCAACGACAACTGGCTGAAATGGGCCGTGGAGCTGCAGGCGCTCGCGCAGGCAGGCCTGGCCTACACGGAGAACAAATACGACATCGAGCGGTTCGAGCGCATCCGGGAAATCGCCGCCGAGATGCTCACCGAGCCCTCCGGGATGCCTTTGGAAAAGGTCAAGGATATTTTCTGCGGGGAGAAGTTCTATCCGACGCCGAAAATCGCCTGCCGCGCCGCCGTCATCGAGGACGGAAAGATCCTGCTTGTCCGCGAAACGGCGGACGACGGCTGGTGCCTGCCGGGCGGCTGGGTGGACGTCGATCAGTCGGTGGGCAGCAACATCGTCAAGGAAGTGCGCGAGGAAGCGGGCATGGATGTGGTCGTGGACCGCGTGATCGCGATTCAGGATCACAGAAAGCGCGGGCATGAGAAGTATGCGCTGGGCATCATGAACGTGTTTGCGCTGTGCACGCGCACGGGCGGAGAATTCGTCCCGAACACCGAAACCGACGCGTGCGGATTCTTTGCGCCGGACGAGCTGCCGCCGCTGTCGCTGAAGCGGACCAATCCGGAGCAGATTGAGATGTGCTTCAAGGCATATGCGGACCCGAACTGGAAGGTGGAATTGGATTAAAGAGTCCATTCGGCATGGAGCCTTGCGTTTCTATAGAAATGTCTGATTGAAGCGCGATCTTTCGTTCAAGTTTGATTTAGCAGGGAGGTCAGGGGGGATTTCGATTTCCCCCCTAAGACCTCCCTGCACCCACCTTACCCCCTTAAAACGATCCCTCGCGGGGCTCTGCCCCTGTCGGGAAGACCGCCCCGGGTTACGGGGAACGGAAAAGTGCGGTTCAGCACCGAGTAAAAAACCAATTTGTCCCTCTGACAGAAATTTCCTGAAGAAATTCCGAGAAGAGTCGTGTTAAGGGGGGTCGGGAGAGTCCAGAGAGGGCAAAGGGGGAGAATCGAAACTCCCCCTGCCCTTTCTGGAAGAAGTTTTCTGTTTAAACAGAGTTGTGGTTTATCTCCTCATCCCGACGATTATGCCGAAGCGAGGTTGAATTTCCATGAATACACCGGAATTCGTTCTCCTGATTGTCGTCCTGCTGGCAACCGCCGCCATCGCGGGAACAGAATTATATGACCGCAGAAAGAACAGCCTGCATCAGCAGATCATCCGGGACGGCATCAAGGTCCGCGGCGTCGTCCGTCGGGTCGAGAAAGCGGATATACTCTGGCGGACGCCTTTTCCGTGGCGCATCGATGTGGACTTCGAATACGAAGGTCAAAGCTATGCCTTAGAGCAGCACTGCCGCAGCAAGCCAATATTGCGCGAGGGCGATCACGTTACGGTATATGTATATCGAAAGAATCCTTGGAAGAGCTGGTTTGTTGCGTAATTCCTTATAATCGTCATATCAAAGCCGCTGTACTCTCAGAAACCCTGAGAGCGCAGCGGCTTTTTTCATTTTCACTATTTCTTTACCAACCCTCCTATTTTTGTCCTTCTTTGACTATTGACTTTCTTTGACCTTTATCATATAATATAGCCATCACGAAGGGAAGGGACGCCCCGAGTGAGGGAACTACAAAAGACAGCCAAACCAGACTGACCGACCATAAACAGGAGGAAATAAACTATGATGAGCATGACTCCCTACTACACCCGCACCCTGAGAACCCGCAACAGCACCCCCGCCCGCTATGCATCGCCCTTCGGAGAGGAATTCTTCCGCTCCTTCTTCGGCGAGAATCCCGCGCCTGCCATGAAGGTGGACGTTGAAGACAAGGGCGACAGCTACCTGATGCTGACCGACCTGCCCGGCATGAAGAAGGAGGACGTACGCATCTCCGTTGAGGACGGCGTTCTGACCATCGCCGTCGAGCAGAAGACCGAGAAGAACGAAGGCGACGCGGACAGCAACTTCATCCTCCGCGAACGCCGCTCGATGAGCATGAACCGCTCCTTCTCGCTCGAGGGCATCGACGAGACCGGCATCTCCGCCGAATATGTGGACGGCGTGCTGCACCTGACCCTGCCGAAGGAGACGAAGCCCGAGGAAAAGGTCCGCCAGATCGAAATCAAATAAAACAAACGAAAGAGAATCCGCCGCGCCCGCAAAAAACCCCGGGCGCGGCGGATTTGCATGTCTCTCCCCTTCTTTTCTTCTGATCTTCTCCTTCTCCGGGTTGAAATTCCTTGCATTTCTGATATACTGAACTCAGTCAATTCCGCTCCTGTCTTTATGAACCCCCCTTCCGGCAGAGCTGATTTGCCCGCCGCCATCAAACGGAATCACCCGAGGAGGACATGTCCCTTGAAATCCATCTTTTCGGCCCTCAAAAAGCATCTCTCCGTCCGCCTGACCCGCCGTCAGCTTATGCTGATTGTGCTCGGCGCGATGATCACTTCCTTCGGCCTTCACAACATCCATGAGCGCACCGCCATTACGGAGGGCGGCGTTCTGGGGCTGATGCTGTTCTTCGAGCACTGGCTCGGCGTCTCCCCGGCCTATATCACCCCGGTGCTGGACGCCGCCTGCTATCTGCTGGCGCTGAAATTCCTCGGCTGGGAGTTCATCAAAATCTCCGTGATATCAACCCTGTGCGTGTCCGGCTTTTTCAAAGTGTGGGAGCAGTTTCCGCCGATGCTGCCGGACCTCTCCGCCCATCCCCTGATCGCCGCGCTCGCCGGGGCGGTGTTCGTGGGCGTGGGCGTGGGGCTCATCATCCGTCAGGGCGGGTCCGCCGGCGGCGACGACGCGCTGGCGCTGACCATCTCCCATGTGTTCCGCTGGCGGCTGTCGGTGTGCTATATGTTCACCGATTTCGTCGTGCTGGCCCTGTCGCTCACTTACATTCCCGTCATGCGCATTGTGTTCTCGCTGATTTCGGTCACGCTGTCCTCGTGGCTGGTGGACTGGGTGCAGAACGCCGGAAAGAAAAAAGAGGCGGAGCCCGCCGCTCATTCATAAAAAACGCATCCGCACGATATACATCATGCGGATGCGCTTTATTATTGAGTCTTCCGGCCGTGAAGGATTACTTCAGGTTGAAGGCTTCCTCGATGTCGTCGACTTCCTTGTCGGAAATCATGACCAGCGGACCGATGTCCTTGGCAGCGATGATCGCCTTGGCGCTGTACTCCATGACCTCGAGGTTATCGAAGGCCTTGAGCAGGGTGGAGCCGGAAACGATGACGCACTGGTTCTCAACGATGATGACGGGGGTCTTCGCGCAGAACATGTCGGCGGTCTCCTCGATGTTCAGCGTGGAGTAGCCGTACGGTACGCGGCCGACGTCACGCAGGTTGATGTAGGACTCCGGAATGGTGCGGGAGTCGAACTGCGCATCGGTGCAGGCGAAGGCCATGATTGCCGGCGGATGGGCAATGATGACGGAGCCGATTTCCGGATGCTTGTCGTAGATGCGCTGATGCAGCATGGCGGAACGGCTGGGGGTCTTGCCCGCTTCGCACATGCCGTTCTTGATGCGGACCAGGTCCTGCGGCTCGATGTACTTGCGGTCGATCATGTAGGGAGTGATCAGGAAGGAGCCGTCGGACAGGCGCTGGGAGAAGGTGCCCTGCGTGCTGTTGAACAGGCGCTGATCATAGGAACGATGGATCAGGGTGCACATCTCGCGGCGGGCTTCGCACTCCTCGCTGGTGATCTGACGGGAAACGAAGGCGTCCAGCTGCGGGATGGCCTTGCTGTTGTTGATGCCGATCTGAGTCTGGGTCAGGGAACGGGGCTGGCCCAGCTTCTTCGCGTCGATTTCCAGACGGCCGCAGAAGTCCAGGGTCTCAAAGGCCATGAACGCGCGGAACAGATCCTGAGCGCCGCAGACAACGCCGTGGTTCTCCATCAGGACGGTGTTGTAGCCCTTGGCGAACTCTTCGGCAATGTAATCGCCCAGCTTCTGGCTGCCGGGAACTTCGTACTTCGCCAGAGCGACTTCACCGCAGACCATGGAGACGCCGGGAACCAGATGGGTGTCCGGAATCTTGCGGGCCAGGCTGAACGCTACCAGCGTCGGGGGATGAGCATGCAGAACCGCCTTCAGGTCGGGGCGGAGCTTATAGATGGTCTGATGGAAGGGCAGCTCGACGGACGGCTTGTGATTGCCGATGATGGTGCCGTCGGCCTTCACGCAAATCATGTCCTTGCGGGTCAGGGTGCCCTTGTCAACGCCGGACGGAGTAATCCATACGTCGCCGTTGCTGTCCTTGATGGACAGGTTGCCGCCGGAGGTCGTGGTCATGCCGTACTGATAGATACGGTCCATGATCATGACCAGCTGATCGGCCGGATGAAGCAGGTCAAAACGCATAAGTTTAGTCCTCCCTTTTACCTTTCGAAATGTATGGCCACTTCTATGTAATATTCTATATAAATCGCCCCATTCCTGCCGCGTTTTGCAAATTCGTGCAATTTCTGCCGCATTTCCTTTCCGGAATCTTCATGTTTTACCGGAACCATGCCCATCACACGAACCGTCCAATCAGATAAACGCTGAAATTTTCCGACAGGAGGCTGTGCCCATGAAAAAGATTCTTGCCCTGATGCTCGCGCTCCTTACCGCGCTTCTCTGCGCCGCGCCCGCCTTTGCCGAAACCGGCATGGCCAACCCGTGGAAGGAGGCCACCGAGGAAGAGCTCATTCAGACCCTCGGCGTCCGCTTCGCCGTGCCCGACGGAGCCGAAGGCGTACTTTTCCGGATGCTCGAAAGTCAGTCGCTGGCCGAAATGCACTTCACGCTCGACGGAAAGGACTATGTCGCCCGCATTCAGCCCGCCGATGCATTCACTGACATTTCCGGCCTGTATTACGACCCGTGGGCGCTGACCGACGACTGCGCCGTACTGGGCCGGGAGGGCAAGGTCATGCTGACGCCGGACGGCAGCCGATTTGTCGGCCTGTGCCTGTGGTATGACGCCGCGCCGGGGCTCATGTATTCGCTGTCGGTTCATTCGTCCTGTCTGGCTGATCTGAACATTCAGAGCGCCGCCGAGGCGATGTTCCTGCCGATGCAGGGTGAAGTCGGACTTCCCTTCACGCAGGAGGACCTTCATCAGGCGCTTGTTTCCTGCACCGGATACGCGGGCACTGCCGGCTCGTCCCTGAAAAACGCCGCTGCCGCGCTGAAGCTTCTGAGCTTTGCCGTCGATTACCGGCTGGCCGATTCCGACCTTGCCGGGCTGCGGGAGACGGTTTTGGCCGCACTGAATCTCCTTGACGAGGAGAGAAAGAGCGAATTTGCCGAAAACCTCGCTTCCATCCACGCCCTGCTCGTTCCCGCGCTCACCGGCGGCGACGCTGCCGATGACCTGTTCGACTCGGCCGGAGTTCTGGACGCCGCCCGCGCGCTGCTGACAGAAAAAGACGCCTTCCTTCACTGGTCCGTGCTTCACAGCCTGCTGACCGGCGCGGTCGGCTGATCCATATTCCAAAAACACAACGCCCGGAGCGTTCTGCGCGTTGCCAAAGTCAACGCTTGTGGACAGGGAACTGCGGTTCCCCGCCACTG
>JAFQQU010000059.1 GCA_017410445.1 Clostridia bacterium
GGCGTTTTCCGATTAGATTTCAATCGATAACTTGGTTCAAAATGTAACGTTTCAACCCCTCCGGCGCTCACGCGCCACCTCCCCTTACACAGGGGCGGCTTTGAGTCGCTCCACCGAATCCTTAAGTTCCCATGTATGGGGACCCTCCCTTTTCCATGCAGTTCCCTTGAAGCCCTTGGCTCACAGGAATTCCTTACCTGCCTAAGCAGCGGTTGAAACAGTTAAAACTCAATATCAGCCATATCGCCGATATCGATATTTTTCTTAATCAACTCTAATTCGCGATATACGCGTTTGGCCTGGAATTCATCCTGACTCCACTGACCGGAGCGAGCAGTGGGACAAGTACCGGCCACGCCTATCAATTCGGCGGTGCGAGGAAGATACAACCGAGCCAGCGACATGCTTCGACGCAGATGTGAACCCGACGTAACCACATACAGCCGGTAATTTCCGCGCGGTTTGAGCTTTTGCTCCATCAGCAGCGTCGCATAGATCATGTTTTCACGGGTAGTCGTCGCCTGGTTTTCCAGCAAAATAGACTCTTCGGGTACGCCAAACTCCTTCAAGTATTTGTTCATACGTTCCGCCTCAGTCATGAGACCAATATCCGTGTCCCACTTCATGCCGCCGGAGGGGATGATATAGGGGACGACGCCGGCATGGTATAACTGTGCCGCAGCTTCTGCTCGCTCTTCAAGCACCGCCGGAATGCCTCCCAGCAAAATAGCAGCTGCAGCAGTTTGCCCATAGCTTTGAGAACGTTCAAACACAATTCTGTCAACCTGATCAGGCGTCAATTGACTCAGTTCGGCTATTTTCAGTTCGGAAACCTTCATGGGATAATTCTCCTCTCGTTCACAGGCTTTCCTTTGAATCTATCCACGATTATATATTTCTTCTGCTCCCAGAGTCAATACTACACAGACGTTTTGAGCAACAGCAATTCTTCAGCGTTTGCGACACTGCATACATCGAACAAAGAAACATCTTTCATTGCTACAGATTATTATTACAAGGCCAGCCCCGCTAAAGCTGACCTTGCAAAATACTTCCATCTCCAAATGAAATATTTCCCGCCTCATTCTTTCATTTTCTTTCCGCAAGAAAACAAAAATAACTGGATTTCCGGGCCGTATTCTGCTAAAATATTTCATATAAAGTCAAATCCCCCTCCGGAAAGGAACGATAAAATCATGAGCATCCGAATCGGCATCATCGGCTATGGCAACCTGGGCCGCGGCGTGGAATGCGCCGTCCGCCAGAATCCCGACATGGAACTGAAAGCGGTATTCACCCGCCGCAATCCCGAAACCGTAAAAATCCTGACCGCAGGCGCGGCCGTCCGCCATACGGACGATATCGAAAACTGGAAAGACGAAATCGACGTCATGATTCTGTGCGGCGGCAGCGCGACCGACCTGCCCGTTCAGACGCCGAAATATGCCGCCCTGTTCAACGTCATCGACAGCTTTGACACCCACGCCCGCATCCCCGAGCATTTCGCCAATGTGGACGCCGCCGCTCAGGCTTCCGGCAAGGTCGGCATTATCTCGGTCGGCTGGGATCCGGGCATGTTCTCCCTCAACCGCCTGTACGCGGGCGCCGTTCTGCCCTGCGGAAACGACTACACCTTCTGGGGCAAGGGCGTCAGCCAGGGCCATTCGGACGCCATCCGCCGCATTCCCGGTGTCAAGAACGCCAAGCAGTACACCGTTCCGGTGGACGAGGCGCTCGCTTCCGTGCGCGCGGGCAAGAATCCCGCTCTGACCACCCGTGAAAAGCACACCCGCGAATGCTTCGTGGTGCTTGAAGAAGGCGCAGACGCCGCCGAAATCGAAAACACCATCAAGACCATGCCCAACTACTTCGCCGATTATGATACCACCGTCCACTTCATCAGCGAGGAAGAGCTGATCGCCAATCACAGCGGCATCCCGCACGGCGGCTTCGTGCTGCGCAGCGGCAGGACCGGCTGGGACGGCGAGCACAGCGCCCTCATCGAATACAGCCTGAAGCTGGATTCCAACCCGGAATTCACCTCCAGCGTCATCGTCGCCTACGCCCGCGCGGCCTATCGGCTGTCTCAGGAGGGCGAAAAGGGCTGCAAGACGGTGTTCGACGTCGCCCCCAAATACCTCAGCCTCATGACCGCCGAGGAGATGCGGGCAAAGCTCCTGTAAATAATACATACGCACAGCGCCGCCGCAGACCAGTCCGTCTGCGGCGGCGCATTTGTCTTTATTCCGCTGCTGCGTGCTGCATTTTCCTGAGCGCTTCATTAATTCTCGCGGTATTCCGCTTCATCACCGAATAGATAATCGCCCAGATGGCCAGATAGCCGGCCGCAAAAACCGCGGAGAAAATCAGAATCGGCGCCGCGCCCGACTGAAGCCAGCCGTTGAGCAGATACACGGCCAGATAGCTGACATACAGGACGCTTCCGTGAATCAGTATGGCCGCCATTAAAGGCAGGCGTTCAATCTGATAGAGCACATTCATGCCGCCCGCGACAAACGCCAGCGCAGACAGGGAGAAGATTCCCCGGCACACCTCATCGACCGTCAGGGCGTCGATCGCTCCCTGACGCTGAAGGATCAGATAGAGTACCGCCAGAACGAACGGCCCGATGCCGCAGGCGATCATGCCGCGGCGGAAAAATTCCAGAGCATACCTTTTCATATTCCCTCATACCTCCTTCTGATTTCCGCAAAGCACCGCCGGGACACGTATTCCCGATAGCCGCACTGAAACACCGCGTCCACGCCGCCGCTGAACACCGCGTCAAACCGCAGAATGCGGTGTTCGTTTGCAAGGGCGGAGCGGTTTATGCGGATGAAATACGAAGGCAGAATCTCCTCGAGATCGCGCAGCCGCTCCCGGAGTGAAAAGCGGACGCCGTCCTTATCGACGGCAATCACCTTCCTGCTCAGAATCGTGATGCACTCGATGTCGGAAAACGCGAGCCTGCGCATCTCGTCATCCCGGTATCCCATCAAAAAATCCTCGCCAGAATAGCTGCACACCAGGTTTTCTATCTGCTGCGTCAGGGAGGACGGCGCATGAACGACCGCAACGATCTCCTCTTCCGCTTCCTTGTCGATAATCAGTCTGTATTTCATCAAATCAATTCCTTACTGTCTTTTCATTTGCCCGAGGAAGCAGACTACCGCCGCCGCCGCGGCCAGCGCCGCATACAGAGCAACCGGCAGCACGTGCGCCGCAGCAGCCTCAAAATTCCCCGCGATCAGCGCCTTTTCCATCTGCACCGCATGCGCAAACGGAAGCGCGTTCGCCGCCTTCTCAAACGCCCCGCCCACCAGCTTCAGATCAAACCACACGCCGGAGAGCCATGCAGAAAGGTTGGTCAGCAGCGCGCCGCAGAGTCCGCCGACCTGCTTGACGCCGAAGATGCTTCCGCACAGAAGCCCCAGCGCGATGTTGAACGCCGCCATCGGGATCAATCCGACGATGGCATAAAGCACGTTCACATGCATGCTCAGCCCCAGAGGAATTGCGGCCAGATAGCAGAGGGCTGCCTGCCCGAGGGCAATCGGCAGGATGGGCAGCATATAGCCCAGAATGAAGTCAGGTCCGGTGAGCGGCGTGGTATACAGCCGCTGAAGAAGCGCTCTTTCCCGGTCCTTTGACACCAGCGTCGCCGAAAACAGCGTCATAAACGACAGCCCGAACACGGTGATGCCCGGCGTCAGCGAGTTGATCTCAAACAGGCTCACCGGAATATTTGCCTGCAGGCTGCTCAGAAGCACAAGAAGAACCAGCGGAAATCCCAGTCCGAATGCCAGATTGAGCGGATCGCGCAGGATTTCCCTCGCGCATCTTCTGGCGAAGGTCATCATTCTCATGCCCGCACCTCCTTCACAATGGAAACAAACGCCGATTCAAAATCGTCCGTTCCGGCCAGATGCTTAAGCTCATCCGCCGTGCCCACGGCCAGAAGCCTGCCGCTTTTCATGACCCCGATGCGGTCGGAGAGCGCCTCTGCCTCCTCCATGTAATGCGTGGTCAGAATGATGGTCACCCTGCCCCTGAGCAGCCGGATCGCATCCCAGAGATCATGCCTTGCGATCACGTCAAGCCCCAGCGTAGGCTCGTCCAGAAAGAGAATCTCCGGCTCGCTGATCAGCGCCATTGCGATGCTGACCCGCCGCTGCCATCCGCCGGACAGCTTGCCCGCTTTTCGGTCAAGCACCTCATGAAGCGAGAACTGCGCAGAAAGCTCCCCGATCTTCTCCCCGGTCTTGCTCCGTGAAAACCCGTGAATGCCGCAGATCAGCTCCATATTCTCCTTCACCGAAAGATTCGGCGCGACGGCGGTTTCCTGAGGGGACACGCCGATCAGCCGCTTCACTTTGTCCGGCTCCTTCAAGATGCTGAAGCCGCCCACCTGAGCGTCCCCGTCCGTCGGCTTCGTCAGGCAGGAGAGCATCTTGATCGCCGTAGTCTTTCCCGCGCCGTTCACGCCCAGCAGCGCAAACAGCTCGCCCTTTCTGATTTCGAGATTCAACCGGTCCACCGCGGTCAGATTTTTATACCGTTTGGTCAGTCCGGCCGTTTTGATTGCATACATGTTCATTCCCTCCGTTTGTTTGCTCTGCATGCATTATCATATCATACAAACCGGAAAAAATGCGGATTTCTGCCTGTTCGGTCGGTTTCGATGTCCAAGCGGTCGTTCGGGCATGAAAAGAGAACCACCCGTACAGAGCGGTTCCCTAAAAACCTGTCGCTATCGCCGGATTCTCTTACCGTGTCGGGCTTTTCAGGATGGCGGCAGAGAATGGTCAGTCGGCGTCCGGCGCGTTAAAATCCTTCAGATACGCCGCCACGGAGCGGGTCATTTCCCTCGAAAAATCAGAATTATACTTTCGGGCGCAGAATGCCTGCATCCACTCTTCATAAGGCCGGGCGGCGGCTTTGACGGAGAACATTTCACGAAGCTCCTCCGCATCCATGGTGCGGTAGGCATTCTCATGAACAATATGTTTCATCGCGGCGCGCACAGGCTTGACCCTGTCCTTCTGCTGCTGCGTCGGATAGCCGAAAACCAGCATACAGCAGGGGAAAACATATTCCGGGAGTTTCAGAAGTTCCCGATGAATCTCGCAGTTTTCCATGACGTCGCCGATGTAGCAGGAGCCGATTCCCAGGCTCTGTGCAGCGACCACTGCATTCTGAGCCGCAATCGCTGCATCGGACACGGCCAGCAGCAGATCACCCACGCCGGGTCTGCGCGGCTCGCAGCCGGTGCTCACGAAGGCGTCATACCACTTGCGGCAGTCGGCGCAGAAAATCAGAACCAGCTTTGCCTCGGCAATAAACGGCTGATGGTCGCAGGTCTCGGCCAGACGGGCCTTCAGAGCAGGATCGGCCGCATCAATAATGGTATAAAGCTGCTGATTGCCGGCGGTCGGCGCGTTGACTGCAGCGGTCAGAATGGCCTCCCTGCATTCCCCGGAGATCTCCCGGTCTTCAAAGACGCGCACGGATTTGTGCTGAAGCAGTTCCCGGATGGTCTGATTCATATAAATTGCCTCCCTGCAGATTGTATTTAAGCGTTTTCAGGCGGATTTTTCTGAATTGTATCACGAAGGAACAGTCCCGTCAATGACCGGCTGATCTTATCCTGAGAACAAGCAGAAAAAGAGGCCGGTCCCGGCCGGGACAGACCTCTCATATTCCTCTTCATCAGCCGGCTGTTACTGCTTCGCGATCAGCTGAATGGCGTCGTGCTTCTCGCCGGTAATCCAGTCCACGTCGTCCGTCAGCCAGTCCATGATCTCGAGCTGACGGGTTTCCCATGCAATCGTGGAGGCCTTTTCCTCTTCGGTCATCTCATGATCGAAGGATTTAACCAGTTCGCAGTAGCCAAAGATATAGCCGTTCGCATTCCAGATGGTGAAATTGCTCTCCGGGCCTTCGGTGACCTTGTCGCCGCGCGCCTCAACGAGCGCATCATGGCGGCGCTTGTATTCCCCGGCGCAGCCCGGCTTGAGTTTGGTCGAGAACACGCGATGGCGGATGAGCGACTTGTCCTCGCGGACAATGCCGATATCATGATACATCAGCGGAAGCGTGCCCGGCGCGGCGAACAGCTCGATATAGGGAGAAAGCGTCTTTTCCCATGCAGCCTTGTCGGCCGCCGGAACGGAAACGCAATCCGGATACTCGCCATAACAGAACAGGAAATCCTGAATTCCCCAAACGGAGAAATTTCCGACGCCCAGATCATCCAGCGTCTTCCTGACCCCGCCCCACACGCCTTCGAGCGCCTTCAGGCCCTCGCTCTTCATACCGGGCTTGAATTTCAGGACAAACGGCATTCTCTGCATAAAAAATCTGCCTCCTTATTCAAACGTATATCCAACAATTTAAACATATACTTTTCGGACCGCTTTGTCAAGCGGAAAATGTCTTATTCCATGCCGCTGAGCTGTCGCGGTATAATAGAAGGGTAACAAACAACATGAAAAGGGAACCGCCCTTTCAGAAGCGATTCCCTAGAAACCCCTTGATGTATGAGGTTTTTTTACTTGCCGAAGCAGTACTTGAGCAGGCCTTCGAAAGCCTTTCCACGCCACGCCCCACAAAGACATGAAATGCATGACGAATATGCTGTGCTAGTGTGTGTTGCGTTTTCCATTATGGAAAAATGCCAGCACATCATCAATGGTCCGGCCTGCCCAGGGATCCGGCTCCTTTTGCTTGTGTGCATATTTCCATTCGACCGGTCCGGTATGCAGCGGTCCGATATATTTATCATATTTCGCCTTCAATTCCTCCAGCTCTTCCCGGGATACCTGTCTGTTTTTTACGCCAAACTCCAGCAGACCAATGGGCGTTTCGTAGAGACAATAGTTATATGTCACATAGGAACCGTACTTGTGGGTCACAGTTGAGCCGAACCGATGTTTCGGAACACTCTCCGCCATGCCATCCCTCAGTACGCGATACCGCCCTTCCTTATCGATGGCAATCAAATCAAAACGGTAGTACTGTTCTCTTATCCACCATGCATAGTAACCGATCACCACATGCGTGTCAAAGAACAGCTTATAGAGATGCGGTGCATCATGCCGATCGGTTCCCATGCGCGTTGTCCGAGTCTGTGTATAGAGGTTCTGATAAGTACCTCCTATGGAGTATCTTGAACTGAGCCATATGTCATCGATTGGGTAGTATTCTTCGCCGAGGATATCTTCCATGGAAAAGAAAACCAGCTCCCAACTGGGGAACTTCAGCACTCCGGGCCTCGGCTTTCGCTTCAGGTTATTCACTTCTCCGCCGTTGTGCAAGCGCAGAAAATCTATATAGTCCTGCGGCAAGGCAATGCCGTGTACTTCCCGGACGTCTTCCCCCTCATATGGGCTGTTCCATATTTCCATGGTCCGACCTCCTTTTGAATTCTTCTGGTTTTAGTATACACCTATAATTCCTCTTGTAATATTCCACTTCAATCAGCTTCCACTTTTGCAGATTCTGACAGGTGAAAATCAGGAACCTTCCACCTTGGCTTCCACTTTGGCACGAAAAAGGATGACTCCCGAAGGAATCATCCCCATGTTTCTATTGAAATTACTTGCCGAAGTAGCGCTTCAGCAGGCCTTCGAA
>JAFQQU010000060.1 GCA_017410445.1 Clostridia bacterium
GCGATCATTGTGATCCTTATGGCGTTGATTACAGGATGCATGCATGCGGCAAATCATATCTTCATTACAAGAATCCCCGGGGCTTTCAAAAAAGCGGACCGCGTCAGCGGCATCGTGGGCGTACTGAATGCGATTACTTACATCGGCAGCGCGCTTTCTCCCTATGCCATTGCGCTTCTTGCAGGAAAAGACGGCTGGAACAAGGCTGTTATGCTCTGGTCGGCGCTTGCTGCGCTCAGTGCAATTCTGTGCAGTGCGGCACGAAAAAAATGGAATGATTTCAAGAATATGTAAGCGGATTCGCTGTCGCACAGAAGAGGAATTACCGGCGCAGAGGATCAAAGGAGACTCTGCTTCACGATCGTAAAAAACCAGACAATATTCTCTCAACATGCGCGTGATTCTGTTTTATCCGATTCCGCTGTTTTCTGCCGGCGGTACTCTTTCTGTCCTTGAATGTGTACCGGAGCAACCGTATTCCGAACAGACTCACAAGCGCGCGTGGGAACGCATACAGCGCACGATTGACATGCATAGCATGATTCCCTATGAGGGGCGGTACACGTATCTGACGGAAATGTGCGAGGGCGGAATCGACATGAAGACCATGATGAATGAGAAAAAAGCAAACGGTGATCCGCAGAAAAATGCAGCGCACGATGAACAGCAGATCACGAACCAGGGTAAATCCGTTGCCGTGTATGTAAGGAAACCTGTTCCGGCCTTTGCAACCTTTGAAGAACAGCAGGAAAGCTTGAAGAAGGAAATCGAAGAATCCGGAAACAAATGGATCTTATTACTAGGCCCTGCCGATGAGTTTTCTTAAGAAAACAACGAGCTACTGAAAACAGAACCCACCTGACATTTGCTACTGCCATTGTAGTAGAAAGTCAGGTGGGTTATTTTGTTTACACTGCTAGGGCAGGGCCTGGCGACGAGTTTTCTGTGATAAGTCCGCGATAACTCTTACCCTTTTACCCCAAATTACCCCCAATTTACCCCGTAGCAGGGGCCGCAAGTGTGAAATTGTATCAAAATTGGAGTCCTTTCGTGCTCTGTATCCAATTCTATGTCAGTTTTCACAACTTCACCTAGTATTGGATACAATCTAGGTGAAGTTCCTTTTTTTCATCAAAAGGCTCAGAATCGTATTCGTGAGCATCTCGATAGATTTGCCGATCAGCTGCGACTCGCCGCCGGATGTATTCTTCAGAAGATTGTGGGCTTCTTCCAGAACGGTGATATGGCGCAGATCAACATTGCTTTCGTTCTTCTGATCAACACGGTATTCGTTGAGCATGTATACCATTGCATGCTGAATCGTTACAACCCTTCCGGCGCTGACGCCGCTCCCCCGCCTCCGAAATATTCTCATTTCCGTTGCGCCGGGCAGGTTTTATTGATATAATATTCTCATCGCGTTTATGACAGGCCGCCCGTCCGGGCAGGCAATGCAGAAATCTATCTTTATCAGGAGGTTCTCTATGAACAGCATCTTCAAGGCCCGCCGCGAAAAGATCATGGAAGGCAAGCAGGGCCCCTGCATGGTATGCATTTTCTCCGGCAATCCGCCCATGCGCTCTCTGGACGAGTCCTATCCCTTCTGCGTGGACCGGAACTTTTTCTACCTGACCGGCATCGAGAAGGAAAACATGATCCTCGTGATGCGCAAGACCTATTCCGGCGACGTCGTTGAGACGCTGTACATCGAGCCGTACGACGAAGTTCTGGCCAAGTGGGTCGGTCCGCGCATGAGAGCCGCCGAAGCCACCGAAATCTCCGGCGTGGAGAGCATCCGCGATATCGGCGAGTTCGATTCCGACCTCAACCGCATCATCGAGGGCAATCGCGGCCTGGGCAAGTTCAGCGCCTATCTCGACCTGTGGCGCTACCGCCTCAATCAGGCAGACACCCCCGCGCATACGCTGGCCGCAAAGCTTCAGCAGCGCTATCCGGCCGTCGCCATCGAGGAGATTCACGGCGACATGGCCGCCCTGCGCGCCGTCAAGTCCGAGGAAGAAATCGCCTTCATGCGCAAGGCGCAGGAAGCGACCCGCATCTCCATCGAAGCCATGATGAAGCACGCCTACCCCGGCGTCAACGAGAGCGAACTGGAGGGCGCGTTTGAATTCGCCATGCTCAAGCAGGGCGTCCGACAGCATGCCTTCCCCAGCATCGTCGCCGGCGGCCCGAGAGCCACGACGCTGCACTACGGCGAGAACAACTGCGTCGTCGAGGACGGCCAGATGGTTCTCATCGACCTGGGCTGCGCCGTCGGAAACTACTGCGCGGACATCTCCCGCACCTTCCCCGTGAACGGCAAGTTCACCGAACGCCAGAAGGAAATCTACAACACCGTGCTCGAGGCCCAGCGCATCGTCATCGAAAACGCCAAACCCGGCCTCACCATGCGCCAGCTGAATCAGATGGTCGTCGATTACTACGAAACCCGTCTGGATGATCTGGGCCTGCGCAAGGACGGCAGGACCGTGCGCGATTATTACTACCACAGCGTCAGCCACAGCCTCGGCCTCGATACCCACGACATCTGCACCGAGCGCGAGCGTGTTCTCAAGCCCGGCATGGTCATCACCGTCGAGCCCGGCATGTACATCGCCGAGGAAGGCATCGGCGTCCGCATCGAGAACGACGTCATGATCACCGAGGACGGCTGCATCGACCTGTCCGCCGATATCCTGAAGACCGTTGAGGACATCGAAGCGCTGATGGCCAAGTAATCCTCAAAAAAACATACCGTCCCTCCGGGCAGAAGGAAGAGCATTCCTCTCATCCGGAGGGGCGGTTTTTTGTCGTCCCATATACCCGTTTTTTCTTATCCGAGCGTCATATCCTGCGCGGCGCAGTCCTTGCTCAGCGTGAATTCCGCCTTTCTGCCGTCGCAGATCAGCTCATACGCGCCCCGGAAGCCCTCGATTCTGCACTTGCCGTTCTCATCGGTCATGACCTCAGCGGAGGTGCTCCAGTCGCCCCGGATGCGCTGCTTAAGCGCCTCAAAGCCCGGCTTGCGGCTGCCGTCCTTGCGCAGCAGGCCCGCCGGCGCGCCCAGCCATGCGCCGTCCGTGAAGTCCCAGTTGGTGAACGCCTCCACCTGCGGATGATCGAACAGCGTATCCAGCATCGCCATGAGATCCCGCGCCTGACGCTCCTCGCCCTCGGGCGTCGTCGGCCATTCGGGCACCTGCCAGTCATTGAGATCCACGATGTGCGCGGGCATCAGGTCGCCAGATACGAAGGTGTTCTCCGTGAAATGCATCGGAAGCCCGAAGCCCTCAAACCGCTCCAGCACTTCATTCAGCTTCTCAAGCCCCCAGAAGCCCTGATGCTGATGCGACTGAATGCCGATGACGTCGATCGATACGCCGGCGTCCAGACAGTCCTCAATCAACTGACGGTAGCTCTCCGAGGTGTTGAAGTCGTTCAGAAGCAGCGTCGCTCCCGGATCGGTGGCCCGCGCCATGTCGAACACGCGCTTCACCAGCTCAACCCGCCCCAGCTTCTGACACAGGCGGGTGATCGCATTGTCCTCCTTGTCAAAGACGGGCATGATCACCACTTCGTTGATGACGTCCCAGAGCGTGATGTACCCCTTGAACGCTCCGACCTCGCGCCGGATGCGCGCCAGCTGATTCTGAAGCACTTCCTCATCGCTCTTTTCAAGCAGCCACTTGGCCGACACCGTATGCCAGCACAGCGGATGCCCCTTCACCGCGCAGCCCTGCTGAGACAGATACTTGGCTGCGCGCAGCGTCTTCTCCTCGCGGGTTTGCCCTTCCACCGGCTCATACTGCCCCTGATAAAAAGGCAGCGTTCCGTAGTTGAACAGCTCGCTCCATGCCTCCCAGTATTTTTCCAGCAGCTCGCGCCGCTTCGGAGGCGTCGCCGGATCCAGCAAATCCTGCAGCCAGAAAATGCCGCATCCGAACAGGAATTCATGCCTCTTCAGCTCCGCTTTTACCTTCCGCCCGGGCATGGGTCTGCCCTGTGCGTCGCGGATTGTCAGCTCACATCCCGACTTTCTGTGTTCCCATCGGCTCATTGCTTTCCCTCCCCCAATTGGTCCGTCGATGCACGAAAGGACCCGGAATCAGGCCCCTTCCTGCGGATGATATACTCCCGGTTCATCTCCAGCGGGCCGTATCCTCGATCGTCAGCGTCCGGGCATCCGAGTAAATGCCCAGAAGATCCTCCGGCGCGTTCTTTTCCAGCAGCCATTCGCCGTGCCACGGCATCATCCACAGCCAGACCGCTTCATCCTTCACAAACGCGTCCATCTCGGGCATGGTTCCGCATTCGTGGAAGGTCAGCATCTTGCCGGGACACAGCTTCTCAAGCAGCCTGAACGCGCCCGCATTGGTGGTCACGCCGTCGTAGGTATCCGACCCGACGATATCGCAATATCCGTCTCCCGGATACCACTCCGCGTCGATGCTCCCCGAAAAGCCCAGCACCCAGATCAGGTTGTTCAGCCCGCGCCGTACGGTGAAATGTTCATACATCTCTCTCCACAGCCGGACAAACGCCTCGCTGCCGCCCTTGCCCCACCAGAACCATTTCCCGTTGAACTCATGAAACGGCCGCCACAGAACGGGAATTTCCTTCTCCCTGAGCTGCTGAAGCGCATCCGCCGCGTCGTCCAGCCGCCGGTAAAACAGGCGGTTCAGCTCGCTGCCCGGCGTGAACAGCTCGTCAAAATCAGGTGATTCGTCCAGACATTCGCGGTATCCCTTGCCCACAAGGCCGGTATGCCAGCAGATGCTGACCAGACCGCCCATTTCATGCCACTTCACCGAGCGCTCAACCGTTCCCCTGTAGTCGTCGTGCATAAAATCAAGGCCGCGGACCGCCGGCAGCTTCCCCGTGATCTTCCGGATATGATCCATCTCCTGATCATACCGGCCCATTCCCGGAAACTCCTGCTGCGCCGTGAGCGTCTTCTTTCCGTATACCTCAGTCAGCCTTTCAAACAGCCGCACGGCATACGGCGCGGCGTCCGGATTGCTCAGGCGATAGTTCATGTTCACGCCTCCTCGTCAGGGCTCGACCAGCGCCCAGAACGCCGGCTTGGGATTCGATTCGCCGTCGAACAGCAGCGGATACTGCGAAGCGCGCCAGCTCAGGTTGTCCGAAACGCCCCACACCTGCACAGCCAGCATCTGATCCTTGTACTGAGCCAGAATCTTCATGATGTCGCCGTACATCTTCGCCTGACGCGCGAAGCTGACTTCGCTGTCGTCCGGAACGGTGATATCCAGCTCGCTGACGCGCAGAAGAAGCCCGGTATCGGCAAACCGCTTCACCGACGCCTCGATCTGCTGAACCGACGGGAACTTGATGTCGTGGTGCATCTGGAAGCCGTAGCCGTCGATATTGCCCTCGGCCATCAGCTGCTCAACCAGCTTGTAGATGCCGTTCTGCTTGCCGAGGATGGCGGTATTATAGTCGTTGTAGAACAGCAGCACGCCCTCGGGCGCATGCTTTCTGGCGATTTCGAAGGCGCGGGCCACATAGTCCTCGCCGACGATGGTGTACCACTTGGATTCCCGCAGCCAGCCGGTCTGATCGTCGATCGCCTCGTTGACGACGTCCCAGGAGACCACGACGCCCGGATATTTCTTTTCCAGATAAGTCATGATTTCGCGGACGTAGTTGTCGAAGCGCGCCAGCAGCACCTCGCGCGTGACCAGCGGGTTGGCGGTGTTGTAGTGCTCATGGAAGAACGCGTCGGGCGTCTGATTGTGCCAGACCAGCGTATGGCCGTGTACCTTGACGCCGTTCTTCTGCGCGTAATCCAGCAGCGGAATGACCGAGTTGAACTTGACCGCGACCGCAGTGTCGTCCTTGATGGACTTGATCATGCTGCCGGTGACGTCCAGCAGGGAATCGGGCTTCATCTCGTTGCCGGGCGTCATGATATTGAACTGGCTTGCGTAGAAGTCCATGAGCGACTTATTGGTGGATTCCATGAAGGTGACCGCCGTGCCGAAGTCAAAGTAGTCCTTATAAACGTCCTTCAGCGCCGGGATGTCCGCCGCCTCAACCTGCTTCTGCATCTGGCCCTTCACCTCGAAATTGCGGAATTCAAAGTCGATTTCGGGCGCGTTCGACGTTTCGACATACAGCACGAACCGGTCGTACGGGCCGGCCTGATAGGTGCCGGAAAGCGCGGTCCATTCGCCCTTTTTCGCGTTTCCGAAGGCGAGGTTTTCATAGCTCTCCGTGCCGCCCGCCGTATGGGCCACGGAAATCATGAAGCGCGCTTCGTCCGCCTGCTCCTGACGGACCTCGACGCTCAGTTCATACGTCACGCCCGGCTGAAGCGGGAAATCGCGGCCCGGTGAATGCCAGTTGTCGGTGCGGCCGACGGTCAGCAGAGTCTTTTCCTCCGTCACCGAGATGCTCGCATCGCCCATGGAGCGGGCATACCATTCGTCCGTGCCCGCGGAAAAATCGGATCTGTAGCCCATGTTGTCCTCCTGTGCGCAGCCAATCGCTCCGCCCATGATCAGAAGCACGGCCAGCAGCCACGCGGTAAGTCTTTTACGCATGTGCGCTCCCCCATTTTTTCTTATTGTTTTGAAAAGGCCGCTGTGCAAAAGCACAGCGGCCTCTGGCTTCGGAATGTCAATCCGTCAGCTTATAGGATTACTTGCCGTTGAAGGTGTCGCACAGGGCCTGCCAGGCGGGAGTAGCCGCATCGACCAGCTCCTGAGGAGTGCTGCCGCCCAGGCTCCAGAGCAGCGGGCTGCCCAGGATGTCGTTGACGGAGCCCAGATACAGGGCGGCGTTGCCGACGCAGTGCTCCGGCTCACGCAGCATGGCGTAGGTCTCGTCTACAGCGCGATCGTCGGTGAAGTTGTA
>JAFQQU010000061.1 GCA_017410445.1 Clostridia bacterium
GATTGGTGTGGTAGCTTTATCTTACCACTTGGCTCTCTGTTTTTCTATTCACTTGTTACCCTTCTATTGTACCGCAACAATAGAAGACTGCAAAATGTTTCTCAGCGCGTTATGTTAATAAACAGAAAATCCATTGACATCTCGCTTCGCGTAGTATATAATAGATTTCGCTGGTTGAGGAGAGATGGCCGAGTGGTTTAAGGCGCTGGTCTTGAAAACCAGTGATGTCGAAAGGCACCGGGGGTTCGAATCCCTCTCTCTCCGCCAAAATAACATATGGAGAAGTACCCAAGAGGCCGAAGGGGCTCCCCTGCTAAGGGAGTAGGCTGGGTTAACTGGCGCGAGGGTTCAAATCCCTCCTTCTCCGCCAACACAACGCATTGATCACTTTGGTCAGTGCGTATTTTCATTTGCCTTTTCTCCCGGATAACATCAAAAGGGACGCCGCGTTTCCCGGCGTCCCCTATTTTCATATTACACTGCACGTCTTCATTCCGTAATAGGCAAAGCACTCTACAGCATGCCTGTCAATCCGCTCTCCGCAGACCACAATCGGTACAGCAGGCGGACATCCGACGGTCGCGGCGGCCAGAATCCGTCCTTCGCACCGATTCGCCGGAACAATCTCGCCGGCAGACAGGGCAGCTTCCCGGATGGACATGACGCGCTCCGGAACATGCATCATCGGGGGCAGAATCCGGATTTCATGCCGCGGGCTCACCGAATCAAGCGCTTCTTCGAGCTTATTAAGCCCTTCATGCCCCGTTTCAGGCGTCACCATCATCACCAGAAAATCCGGATCGGCAAATTCGACGACCAGGTTTCTTTCAGCCAGCATCTCCTGAAGCATAATGCCGGTATAGCCGTATTTCTTGGCGTCGATCGTAATCTTCAGCGGCTCGCTGCCCCTCAGGACAAATCCATCCTCCTTCAGCCGCCGCTTAAATCCAGCAACCCTTTCAGAAAAGGACTTCAGCTTTTCCCTGTAGCCGTCCGCAAGATAGCGGTTCGCCGCATCAAGCGACTGAAGAATGAGATAAGACGGACTGGTCGACCCGAACAGCGCCAGCGCCGCTTTTACCTGTCCGCCCAGCTCCTCCGCCGCACTTTCTGACAGGTGAAGATACGCCCCGCCCGTCAAAACCGGCAGCGTCTTGTGCGCAGAATCGCAGCAGATATCCGCGCCCAGATCAATTGGATGCATCGATTCGGGCAAAAACCTCAGATACGCGCCATGGGCATTGTCGACCAGTAAGAGCACATCATACCGATGGCATACTTCGGCAAGCGAAGAGATATCCGCTGTATTTCCCAGGTAATCCGGGCTGGTCACATACACCGCAGCGGGCTTCCGGTCTGTTTCTCTCAGCCTGCGCTCAAGCTCTTCTCCAGTGATCAGACACGAAAGATAGGAGTCCTCTTCCGATGAAAACAACCATTCCACGTCAAAATCCAGCAGTGCAGCCGCGCTCAGGAAGGTCTTATGAACGTTTCTGGCAGCGAATACCAGCCGCTCCCGCCCTGCCTTTCCGGCATGCAGCATCGCAAGATGAAGCATCGCGCGGATGCACTGGGACGAGCCTTCAGTGGAATAATACGTCGCACAGCCGAACAGCTCGCCCGCATTCCGCTCACTTTCAGCAATGATGCCGCTTGCTTCATACAGACTGTCGGCGCCGTCAATTTCGGTGATATCCAGCTCCTCCATCCCAAGAAGGCTTACACCCTTATGCCCCGGCATATGAAGCCGCGTCGCGCTGCCCGAAGCATACTGCCTGACAAAATCACAAATCGGCGTATTCATCAGTCTTCAAACGCGCGGGCAACCGCCACCATGATCGCGCACTCCATGCGCTTGCGGAACAGGTCGCAGCCGTATTCATAGATGCCCTTGATCGAGCCGGTCGAATGATACGCATTGGCAGCGCATCCGCCGGAGCAGTACAGCCGCGCCCAGCAATTGCGGCAGTCCGGGCGGGCATATACGTTGCAGCCCATGAATTCATCCTGAATGTCGGTATTGGTCACGCCGTCCCAGATGTTGCCCAGCTTGAACTTCTCTTCGCCGACAAACTGATGGCAGGGATACAGATCGCCCCACGGCGTTACCGCCATGTATTCAGTGCCCGAGCCGCAGCCGGAAATCCGCTTGTAAATGCACGGACCGCCGGTCAGATCGATCATGTAATGATAGAAAGTAAACGGCTTCCCTTCCTTGTCGTGCTTACGCATGAGCTCGGCCAGCTTCTCATACTGCTCCATGACGATGGGCTTGTCCTCTTCGGTCAGCGCGGACGGATCGCCCGGCGCACAGACAACAGGCTCCATGCTGAGTTCGGTGAAGCCCAGATCCAGCATCTGCTGAATGTCCTTAAGGAAATCGGGATTGGCATGCGTGAAGGTGCCGCGCATGTAATAATCCTTGCCGCCGCGCGCCTCAACCAGCTTCTGGAACTTCGGAACGATCTTCTCCCAGCTGCCGTTTCCGGCGTAGTCCACGCGGTATCTGTCGTGGATTTCCTTGCGGCCGTCCAGGCTCAGAACAACATTGCTGCATTCCTTGTTGGCAAACTCAATGACGTCATCATCAATCAGCATGCCGTTGGTGGTCAGCGTGAAGCGGAAGTTCTTGCCCTTCTCCTTCTCGATGCTGCGCGCATAAGCGACCAGCTGCTTGACGACGTCGAAGTTCATCAGCGGTTCGCCGCCAAAGAAGTCAACCTCGAGATTTCGGCGGGTGCCGGAATTCTCGATGAGGAAATCCAGCGCGCGCTTGCCGACCTCAAAGCTCATGACAGCGCGGTCGCCGTGATACTTGCCCTGGCTGGCAAAGCAGTAGGAGCAGTTCAGATTGCAGGTATGCGCGATATGCATGCACAGCGCCTTGACGACGCCGGAGGTCTTCTCCTTGAGCTTGCCGGCCATAGGCTCGAAGGTGTCCTCGGCAAACAGCTTGCCCGCTTCCTTCAATCGGGTCACCTGATCGAAGCATTCCTCGATATCCTGCGCGGAGATATCATTCTGCCCTGCGTACTTTTCCGTCATGGCAACGATGATATCCTCGCGGGTATGCGTCTCATACATGGCGATGATATCATAGGCGACCTCGTCCACTACATGAACGGAACCGGAGCAGACGTCAAGAACGATATTGTAGCCGCCAAGCTTGTACTGATGGATCATATTTCCGAACTCCTTTGAATCTATCCATAAAAAATGCCGCCGGATTTCGGCGGCATCTGATGGGTTTTACTATTACTTGCTCTCCTTGGTGCTCTCGCACTTCTGGTTGGCAATGCCACAGCTGGTCTTGCAGGCAGACTGGCAGGAAGTCTGGCACTCGCCGCAGCCGCCGTTCTTCGCACTGTCACACAGATTACGGGTTTCGATGGTCTTAATATGAGTCATTGTAATTACCTCCAGATATTTTGATATGGAACATTATATCGCGTTCCGCCCGCAAAGTCAATATAAAAAGCGGACTCATGCTCTTTTTACCTGCAAATTTCGGCATTTAACCGGAGAACCTGTGTTATTCCCTCTTCATTTCTCCCGGATAGTATACGCCCGCTTCGTGCCTGAGCTTCTCCGTCATCCGGCAGACGGCCACGGACTCTTCATGCGTCATCTCGTCGGGTTCAGTTTTTCCCGCACGGATGTAGCCTGCCGCCGCCTCGAATTCATGATAGAATCCCTCGTTTTCCGCCGGGAATTCGTACAGCGTTCTCTCCCCGCTCTGCCTGATCACTTCAAACGAAGCAGGATGCCAGAAATCCGGCATTCTGATGCAGCCGTGCGTTCCGTAGATCATCATATCGGAAGGAGCAAACGTATCCAGCGAAGTCATGATCTGCGCAGTCGCGCCGCCCTCAAACTGCATCTGAACGGACATTTTCTGATCGACGCCAGTCTCCGTCAGGGTATACATCTGCTGGATATCCACCGGTTTCCATCCCAGCAGGTTTATCGCCGCCATCAGCGGATACACGCCGATATCCAGCAGTGCGCCGCCGGCCAGTTCCGGAGAAAACAGCCTGCTCTCCGGATCAACATCGTGCACAGCCGAGCTGAACAGCGCATAGACATGCCGGATTTCTCCGATTTCGCCGGAGCGGACAAGCTCCTTCATCCGGATGGACGCCGGGAAAAAGCGCGTCCACATGGCCTCCATCAGAAATACGCCGTTTCTCTTTGAAGATTCGACCATTCTCTCCGCCTGTTCGGCGGTCACTGCCATCGGCTTTTCGACAATCACGTGCTTTCCGTGTTCCATCATCATGATTGCCTGATCGCAATGAAACACATGCGGCGTTGCAATATACACGAGATCAACTTCGCCGCATTCCGCCAGCGCTTCATACGAAGAAAATGCATACTTTGCGCCGTACTCCTGCGCAGCGCTCCGGGCGCGCTCCTCAGAACGGGAAGCAATTGCGACCAGCTCCACGCCCTGCGCCTTATAAAAATCCTTCATGACGCGTCTTACAATCCGTCCCGGCCCCAGTACGCCTACGCGAATCGTTTCCATTCTCCCGCCTCCATGTCTCATGGTGATTAATCTATTATACCACAGTCCCTTCGGAAATTCATCTATGCCGTTGGATTTACATCTTCCCGTTGTTCTGCTATAATGAACCCAATCAAACCATCCGTGCAAAGGAGCATCCTGCCATGAACCATGCAGACCGGGCTGAACAGCTCTTTACCCAAGGCTACAACTGCGCGCAGGCCGTATTCGGCGCATTTCAGGAAGATGTAAACCTCCCCATCGACGTAATGATGAAGCTCTCCTCCTCCTTCGGCGGGGGCATGGGCAGGCTCAGAGAAGTCTGCGGCGCATGCAGCGGCATGTTCATGGCAGCAGGCCTTCTCTACGGCTATGCAGGCCCCGAGGAAGGCGCGGTGAAATCCGCCCATTACGCGCTCATCCGTGAATTGGCCGCCCAGTTTGAAGCCGTTCACGGAAGCATTGTCTGCCGCGAAATCCTTGGAAAACGCGCCGAAATCGGCGGCACGCCGGAAAAGAGAACGAAGGAATACTATGCCGTCCGTCCGTGCGTAAGGTGCGTCCGGAGCGCTGCGGAAATCCTCGAAAGATATCTCTCTGATCATCCCATCTCCGAATAATCCGCATAACAGCAAAGCATCCGCATGCTCCTGCGCATACGGATGCTTTTTGTTCTTCCAATATCAGTGCCTATTTGCTCTGTTTTCCGATCGCAACTTCCGAAGCAATCGCATAAACAACCGCTGCAGCTGCAACAGCCATTCCGACAAAGGAAATCCAGCCGGTATTCAGCATCGCCGACAGACCGATCAGCAGAAGCGACCCGCCGACCATCAGGAACGTAACGGCAGACTGACGGTAATAGGGCTTTTTATTCATGCTCTCCCGTTCCTGCTTCGATGCATATATGTATGCGTTGTTGAACAGAAAGCCTTTCTCCCGAAACGAACTGGCGCTTACAAAAAACGCGCCGCACGCAAGCAAGCACATAAAACAGCCGACAATCACACCGCTCATCTTCATTCCCCCTTTTTCTCATTATACCACAGCCGCCAGCAACGCACAACAAATCCAGAAAACCGCCCGGAAAAGTTCATTTTTTCTCCGGGCGATTGATTCTATGCGGTTGTTTTACGGCTCGAGATGATCAAAATCCAGCGTTGCAAAATAGTCCGCAGGCGTTTCGGCGCGGCGGATCATGCGGAAGGATCCATCCTGCTTCATGAGCACCTCCGCCGAGCGGAGCTTGCCGTTGTAGTTGTAGCCCATGGCAAAGCCATGCGCGCCGGTATCGTGGATGATGACATAGTCGCCGATATCGATCCGAGGAAGCTCGCGCTCGATAGCAAACTTATCGTTATTCTCGCACAGGGAGCCGGTCACATCGTACACATGATCACACGGCCAGTCTTCCTTGCCCGCCACCGTGATGTGGTGGTAGGCCCCGTACATCGCCGGGCGCATCAGGTTGCAGGCGCAAGCGTCAAGGCCGATGTAGTGCTTGTAAATACGCTTCTCATGCACAGCCTTGCTGATCAGCCAGCCGCAAGGGCCGGTCATCCAGCGGCCCAGCTCGGTCGCGATGCCGACGTCGCCGATCTTTGCAGGAACGATGATCTCCTCATAGGCCTTCTTTACTTCATTGCCGATCCACTCGATGTCCGCCGCATCCTGATCGGGACGGTACGGAATGCCCACGCCGCCGGACAGGTTGATGAGGAAGAATTCCGCGCCAGTCTCCTCGTGCAGCTCGACCGCCGTCTTGAACAGCAGGCGCGCCATCGTGGGATAGTAGGTGGAATCGGTGGTATTGCTGGCCAGGAAGGAATGCAGGCCGAACTTCTTTACGCCCAGCTTCATGAGCTTCTTAAAGCCCTCGGTCAGCTGTTCGCGGGTGAAGCCGTATTTTGCGTCGCCCGGATTGCCCATGACGAAGGTGCCCAGCTTGAACTCTCCGCCGGGATTGAAGCGGCATACGATCTTCTCGGGCAGACCGCCGTGCTGCTGCAGAAAGTCGATATGAGTGATGTCGTCGAGATTGATGATGGCGTTCAGCTTTCTCGCATACTCGAAGTCCTCGGCGGGCGTCGCGTTGGAGGAGAACATGATCTGATCGCCGGAGAAGCCGACCTGCTCGGCCATCATGAGCTCAGTCAGAGAAGAACAGTCCACGCCGCAGCCCTCCTGCTGGAAAATCCTGAGCAGAACGGGATTCGGCGTCGCCTTTACGGCGAAATACTCGCGGAAATTCTGATTCCAGGAAAACGCAGCGTTCAGCCTCTTTGCATTATCGCGCAGCATCTTTTCATCATACAGATGATAAGGCGTCGGGATTTCGGCGCTGATTTTCTGAATCGTTTCAAGGGACGGACCCTTTTTGATCGTCATAGGTATTCCCTGCTTTCTTGATATATGAATAAGTAGCATTCATTATAGCGAATCCAAACTTATCTGTCAAGTAAACCGGCCGCCTGTCTGCCGCCCTCGCCGCGCAAAATACATTCTTTACACTTGTGTCGTTTTTCACAGTCTGATATAATGATAATAACCGGAATAAAGGAGGGATTCCCATGACCGAAACCTATTGCGGCAAGTCCTGCGCCGAGTGTACCCTCAAAGAAGCGCTCTCCTGTCCTGGCTGTCAGCAGGGTCTCGGGCGGAAATACCATGGCGAATGCGCAATCGCCGGGTGCTGCCGCGAAAAAGGGCATGCCTCCTGCCAAAGCTGCACGCTGAAGGAGAATTGCCGGGTGGTCAGAAACAAGGAAGCCGTCCCCGAAGAAGTTCTTCGTCAGCGGCAGGCCAGACAAGCCTTCGAGGAGCACATCCGAAAAATCGCACCAAGGTTCAGCATCCTGCTGCTGATCTATTTCTGGTCAACGGCATTAAGCACAGGTGCTTCTGTTCTTCAGCAAATCTTTGAATCGCCGATCGGCTTGGGATTGCCTCTTGTGTTGCTGAACACCATAACCTCAGTCGTTATCGGCGGATTCGCCATCCTCAATATCATTATCCTTTTGCTGATGGCTGCCGAATCCCGACAATTTGCAAAAACTGCCGCGCTCTTTGCCGCAGTCATCGTCACAATTGTTATCGCCCTGCTGAACGTTGGAAACCCTGATCTCTCCTTGCTGCTCCTGATCGCGCTGGCCGTTCTGATCTATCTGATGCTCTGGTTTGAATGCTCCGGTTTTATGGAAATCACTGCCGGCCTCAGCGATTCCCTGTCCGATCTGTGGCGCAAATTCCGAAAATGGCGCATTTTGCTCCCCCTCATCTGCGCTTTTGCCTCATCGCTTCTGAACCTGAGCCTGATCTCGGGAATTGCCAATCTCGTCGTAAATATTTTCTACCTTCTGCTGATCCGCGACGCCTATTCCATCTACCGCAGCTGCGCCGTTCCGCCGCGTGAAAAAGCCAAAGGTTAATTTTTGCATATTCCCTATTGACGTTCCTGCAGGCCCGTGCTATTATAGATAGCGATATAGGCTTTGACGGGAACAAGTACGTTCGCAGAACCCGCTTTCAGAGAGTCCCCGGTTGGTGCGAGGGGATAAGCAGCTGCTTTCCGAATACCTCCCCGAGCCGGACGCCGAACAGGTTCATTCCTCAGTAGACCGTCCCGGGCGCGCCCGATACAGCGCAGCATGAGGCTGATAGTTTTCTGCGTGAATCTATCGGTAAATGGAAGTGGTACCGCGGTAGTATAATGCCGCCTTCCCTGTAAATCAGGCGAAGGCGGCTGTTTTTATTGCAGAACGGGAGGACAGACCATGAAATTCAACGAAAGCTATTTTGCCGACCATATGAGACCCCTGACCGGCAGCGCCATCCGCGAGATCTTCAAGCTCCTGGCCAAGCCCGGCATGATCTCCTTCGCCGGCGGCAATCCCTCCATGAGCGCGCTCGAGCCTGACGTCATCTCGGATCTCGCTCAGGAAGTGCTCGCCAAGCACGGCGCATCTCTCCTTCAGTACGGCGCGACCGACGGCTTCGGCCCCCTGCGTGAAAGCGCGGCCGAATTCCTTCGCGGCTCCTCCGTCAACTGCGACGCCTCCTCCATCCTGCCCGTACAGGGCGGCTCTCAGGCGTTCGACCTGCTGCTCAAGTCGCTCATCAATCCGGGCGATGTGATTCTGGTCGAAAGCCCCACCTTCCTCGGCGCGATTCAGGCCATGCGCGAATACAACGCGACGCTCATTTCCATGCCGATGGATAACGACGGCGTCATCGTCGAAGCCGCCGAGGAGCTGATCAAGAAGCATCATCCCAAGATGATGTACGTCATCCCCACCTTCCAGAACCCGACCGGCATCACGCTCTCCCTCGCCCGCAGAAAGGCGCTGGCCGAGCTGGCCGCCAAGTACGGCGTAGTCATCGCCGAGGACGATCCCTACCGCGACCTGCGCTATTCCGGTGAAGCGCTCCCCTCCATTCAGTCCTTCGACGAAGAAGGCTGGGTGGTCTACATGTCCAGCTTCTCCAAGTACGTCTCTCCGGGCATGCGCGTCGGCGCGGCGGTCGTCAACAACAATCCGCTGCTGCTGCGCAAGATGGTCATCGCCAAGCAGTCGGTCGACGTACACTCCCCGCTGCTCACTCAGGCCATCATCGACGCGTATCTGCGCAAGGGCCTGATGCCCGCCCATCTTGAGCGCATCTGCGCCGACTACAAGGCTCAGCGCGACGCCATGCTCGAAGGCTTCAAGCACTTCCCCGCCGGCACCACGCACACCCTGCCCGACGGCGGCCTGTTCGTCTGGGCCGAGCTGCCCGAGGGC